>JAXHVK010000032.1:0-24651 GCA_034211135.1 Pseudomonadota bacterium | reverse complement strand
GGCCAGTGCAAAGGCCTTTCGGATCAGGACTGGTCCGGCCTTGCACTGGCCCGCGACAAAGCTGACAATGCTGGCCGCGTCGCGGTGGGTAAGGGCAATCTGTGTCGCCGCCGCTGCGCCATTGGCTGCGGATATGCCCGGCACGATTTCCACCCGAACACCTGCGGCGCGCGCATCCTCTGCCTCTTCCCCGCCGCGTCCGAAAATCAGCGGATCGCCGCCTTTCAGTCGCACGACATCGCGACCGGCCTTCGCCTCACGGATCAACAGTGCGTTGATATCGTCCTGCGGCAGAGTGTGGCGTGCGCGCTGTTTGGCGACGCTGATCAACCGGGCTTGCGGTGATGCGAGCGCGAGGATGTCCTTGCTCACCAGACCATCATGCACCAGCACTTCGGCCTGACTGATAAGGCGCGCAGCGCGCACGGTCAGAAGGTCCGGATCACCCGGGCCCGCGCCGACAAGAAAGATGGTGCCTTGGTCGCTCATGACTGTGCAAATGGGCGAGCGGCCCATTTGGTGCCAGCGAGAATGGATTGCGACGGCATAAGCAAAGCTATCCCGCCACTCGGGAACGCAGCGGCCCCCTACGTAAGCCTACCAAGCGGGCGCTTGCGAAGACGTTGGATTTATTCGGTTAGTGCCACGTCGTGCATTGAGAAATGCACACCCACCATTTGAGTTGGGGAACATCGGGGGGCCGTCATGGAGCAGGAATAAGCGTCAGGCGGTTCCCTTGGTCGCGCTGCCTTCCATAAGCTGTATCAAACGCCCAAGCTGTTCGGATTCGCGAAGGTGGAAATCGCGCTGCGGATACGGAATCTCGATCTCGTTTTCCTGAAACAGCTCCCAGATGCGCATATAGACATCGGAACGGATATTCGCGATGCCGCTTTCAGGATCCCTGATCCAGAAACGGACTTCGAAATTCACCGAGTTATCGCCGAATTCCATCACGTTGACCCGCGGTTTCGGGCGGGGAAGAATACGCGGCGTTTCATCAACGGCCTGATACAGCAGTTTCGTCACCAGCTTCAGATCGCAATTATAAGACACGCCCACCGGTGCCCGAACGCGCACGTCTTTGGATGAATAAGACCAGTTGACGACCTGATTGATCATCAGGTTTTCGTTGGGAATGAGATATTCCGTCTGATCGCGGGTGATGACAGAGATCGCCCGAATACCGATTTTGCGAATTTGGCCGACCGCTTCGTTACCGGCCTGATCGGTGACGGAGATCACGTCGCCGGGCTTGATCGATTTATCCAGAAGCAAAAGAATGCCCGATATCAGATTACCAAAGGTCTTCTGGAGGCCGAAACCGATGGCAAGACCAAATGCGCCGCCAAAGAATGCAAGGGCGGACAGGTCTATGCCGATCAGGTCGACAGTAACAAAGAATGCCAGTGTCCATATGATGATGGTGACGATCTTCTCGGCCAGAACCGATTGCGCGCCATCAAACCGGTTGACATTGCGCACCGCCTGTCGGGCAATCTTGTTCGCGAACCATGCAATCGTGATGACTGCAAAGACCGTGGCGGCGAGAAAAAGCACATCGAAAAGAGAAATCCGGACCGAGCCGATGACGAGAGCCCATTCATCCAGAGCATTGACGATCGCGCCAATGCTCTCGCTTTGTGAAGCGATGCCTTCTTTTGCCCCCTCCGCAACGCCGACCACGTCTTCTTCGGGCGCATCCTCTGCGAGGTTCCACGCCTGCCCCGGCGTGTTTGCCTCAATCGCTGCCTGCACCTCTTGCGCGGCGGCGTCTTGAGTCGCGGCGTCCTGGGCAGGTTGAGGTGTTGGTGCGGTCATCAGATATCCAGTCTTTCCAGCGCCTGCGCGAGATCAGCAATCAGGTCGCCTGCGTTTTCCAGACCGATGGATAGGCGAATGGCAGGGCGCGGGCTAGTGCCGGATTTTGTGGGCGTTTTCATCGTTGAACGGTGAGTGTGCGGATAGATCGGCAGGGCAAGGCTTTCAAACCCGCCCCAGCTATAGCCGATGCCGAACAATTCGAGCTGATCGACCAGTCGGCCGCTGGCCTCCATATCCTCGCTGTCGATCACGAAGCTGAACAGTCCGCAGCCGCCGGTGAAGTCCCGCTGCCATAAATCGAAACAGGGATCGCCGGGCAGGGTGGGGCAGATGACCTGCGCCACCTTGGCATGGTCCCGCAGCCATCCTGCTATTTGTGTCGCGCTTTGCGTCGAACGTTCCAGCCGCACACCCATCGTGCGCAGGCCCCGTGCTGCAAGGGCGGCGTCATCGGGCGAGACGACATGGCCCAATTGCTGCGCAGTCTGGCGCAGGCGTTTGTACCAGCGTTCTCCCGCACTGCACGATCCCATCATCAGGTCTGAATGCCCGCCGACATGTTTCGACAGGCTCATCATCACGATGTCGCAGCCATGTTCGAGCGCTGCAAAACCAAGCGGGCTGGCCCATGTGTTGTCGATCAGCGTCACTGCACCATGTTCCTTCGCAATCGCGGCGAGTGCAGGAACGTCGCAGACCTCCATCGTCAGACTTCCGGGGCTTTCCAGCCAGACGGCTTTGGTCCGCTCGCAAAACTGACCGGCAAAGCCATCGGGATCAAGCGGGTCGAAAAAGCGATGCTCTATCCCGAACCGTTTGAGCAGGCCCGTCGCCATGGAGCGGGACGGGTCATAGGCATTGTCTGTCATCAACAGCACATCGCCCGGCGACAGCACCGCCAGTAAAGCGCCCGCAATGGCCGCTACGCCGCTGGGATAAAGCACGGTTCCGGCCGCGCCAGGCTCCATATCCGTCAACGCCTGTGCGAGCGACCATTGCGTGGGCGCGCCTCTGCGACCGTAGAAGAACTGGCCGTCGTGATCCTTGCCCGTCGCGGCTTTGCGATCAGCCTCGCTTTCGTAAAGATGCGTCGACGCGCGCCAGACAGGGGTGTTGACCACGCGCCCCGTCCATTCCGGCCTGCGCCCTGCGTGGGCGATACGGGTTGCGGGTTTTGCGGGTTCGTCCTTGCTGCTCATTATGGCCCTTGCACCTTAGGAGTTGCGGGATCAGCGCTCCATTCCTGCCAGCTGCCATCATAGAGTTGCGCATCGTCTAAACCGATCAAATGCAGCGCGAATAGCAGAACCGAAGCGGTAACACCGCTGCCGCAGCTGGTAATAATCGGTTTTTGCAGATCGATACCGGCATCTGAGAACACACAGCGCAATGCGTCGGCACTCTTATAAGTGCCATCAGGGTTGAAAACCTGACCGAAAGGCACGCTGAGCGATCCGGGAATGCGCCCGTTCTGCCCGCCATGCACCGGATCAATGCCGGTGCCGAAAACGCGGTCAGCCGAGCGGGCGTCTATGATCTGGGCGAGAGCATCATTCGCGGTAGCGACCTCGAAGACTGTCTGCTTGGTGACCACTCTGCCGCCCTCGTGCAGAGCCAGAGGGGATGCCGCCGCGCATGTCTGTTCACCGGTTTTGACCGGCCGGCTTTCGTCGCGCCACTTCGCGAAGCCGCCATTCAGGATCGCCACATTCTCGACACCGCAGCAGGTGAGGGCGAACCAAGCCCGCGCGCTCGTCTTCGTATCGCTGTCGTCATACAGTATGATGCGCTGGCCCGCTCTGATGCCCAGTTCACCCAATCGCCCGGCAATCTGCGCGCATGTTGGCAGGGCCGAGGGGACTTGCGATGCGGTGTCTGTCAGGCTGTACAAATCCAGAAAGCGCGCGCCGGAAATATGCGCTTTCTCGAATTCGGCTCTCGCATCGCGGTTTGCTGCGGGAAGGTGCCGCGACGCATCGACTATCGCAAGGTTCGGATCGCCCAGATTGTCGGCTAGCCAGTCCGTGTCCACCAGGCTCGAAAATGCGTCATCCATGCGTGCGGACTAGCTGGGCTGTTCGATCAAGCCAAGCCTTGCCTGTCTGCCGGACTGGCTGTGAAGCAATCAGGCGCGCTCTTTATCCGCAGACTGGCGGACAAGATTGGCGCGAAGCCCGCGGATGGACCCGGGCGGTGTGTCGAGGGGGATCGGATGAAGCTTGACCCGGCTGCTTTCGCTTGGGGCTCCAACAACGAATGTCAGCTGCTCGGCCTCATCCCCGTTCCCTTCGACGGTGAGGTGGATCAACGGCACGAAGATCGGCGTGCTACCCTGCCTGATCGCTTTTACCTGCGTCATCGGCATTTGCAGCAATGCGTCGACTGACTGGCTTTGATTAGGGCCGATACGATCGATCTCGCTAATCAGCTGCCCTGCATCAACAGGCTTGCCGCCCGCCGTCTGGGCACAGCTGACTTGTCCAGACAGTTTGAGGGCGCGGACGGCCCGCGCGGAACGATTGGCGATGGTGACCCGGCAATCGAGCGTGAACATCATTACACTGCGGGTCGCGCTGCCTATGGCTATCGACAGGTCCAGCCGGACCGGCTCCGAAGAAAGCGCGCTCTCTGGCGGCTGGCCCATGACAGGCGGGGCAGGTGCTTGTGCTGGTGCTGGTGCTGGTGTGGGGGCTGGCGTTGGAGGAGTGGCGGCCTCGGGTATCGCCTCCGGCGCTGCTTTGGCTTGAGTTTCGGTGTCTTGTGCGGCGAGGTCTGCCTGCTCGCCAAGTGTCACTTCGCGGTCCATGGAAATACGGCCCCGCACTCCGCCTACAAGACCGCTGTCAATTTCGTCCGGATCGTTCTGTGTCCGCCGCGATTTGAGAGCCAGCCAGACAATCAGTGCCAGCACCGCAAGTCCGGCAAGCAATGCAATCCAGATCCACAGGGGCGTTCCTGTTTCGGGAAGCGGAATATTGCCTGATTGAGGTGCCGCCTCTGCATCCTCAGCGGGCTCACCCAATTCGATCGACGGACCCGGCGTCAGGTCAACCCACTCATCATCGCCCACGGTCAATTCGGGCGAGCCGGAAGCACCATCGCCCTCTTCGCCAGACGGTAAGTCTGAAAGCGCAGGTGTTTGCTCTGTCACCGGATCAGCAGAGCCGTTCCGTTCAGGCGATCGCGTATCCGGGGAAGGTGCGTTGGTTCTCCCTGCATCCGTCGCTTGAGAAGGGGCGGTATCTTGAGAAGACTGGCCCGCGTCCGAAGTGGTCGGAGTTGGTGTGGGCGTGGGTGTCACGCTTGGCGCAGGCGTGGGGCTTGTTGCGGGAGGCAGCGTGGGCTGTGCGGTTTCACCGGGCGCGATTGTGCGCGGACCGATCCGGACGCCGGCACGCTCGTCCTCTGGTCCTTGGGGCGCGCTTGTCCTGGTGGGGGTAGGAGTAGGCACCGGCAGGGAAAACGTGTTCGGGTTGCTTTGGGCCGCCACACCCTGCGGCACTGCAATTGCCGCTGTTCCCGCGATCACCAATGCGAGAAGGCTACAGTGAAACGTTGGCTTCGTGCGCTCATTCAAGCGATTAGATTTTTTGGGGATGGAGGGCAGCATAACAGATCGGGGGTATCGGCCAGCACTTATCTGGTTTGGTTATCAGACGGTTCGCCGGATAGCTTCGCGACGCACGCCATCCATCTTCCATACGCCGACTGTCATTCAGGTCCAGCTAGTTGCTTGCACATGGGGCATTTTCGCGGCAACAGCGCGGCATGGAAACAACACCCGAAAATTCCCCCGCTTCAGGTCAGCCCGCATTTCTGGGCAAGGATACCCCGCTTCCCAATTCGCCGGAGGAAGCTGTCCTCGACTACGTGCCCAATCCGCGCAAGGGCTCGCTCTTTCTTGTCCGGTTTGCTGCACCTGAGTTTACGTCTTTGTGCCCGGTGACCAGTCAGCCGGATTTTGCGCATCTGGTGATTGACTACGCACCGGGCGAAACCATCGTCGAATCGAAAAGCCTCAAGCTGTTTCTTGGCAGCTTTCGCAATCACAACGGTTTTCATGAAGATGTGACTGTTGGTATCGGCCAAAGACTGTTTGAAGAAATGAAGCCCAAATGGCTTCGAATTGGTGGCTATTGGTATCCGCGCGGTGGCATCCCGATTGACGTATTCTGGCAAAGCGGAGCACCACCGGAAGAATTGTGGCTGCCGGATCAGGGCGTGCAGCCCTATCGTGGACGAGGCTGACGCTTCTATACAATTTACCGTATGGTAATCAGCGGCTTATGCTGACACATTTGTCACACTGGCAGATGATATTGAGTCTCGAAGGGCTTTTCTTCGCGGCGTCATAATGTATGATTAACGCCGCTGAGACGTAGGGGGGCGTGCGAAAGACGGTGCGAGTCTGGCAAAGCCCTCTCAAAACGAAGAAATCAAAAGGCCATTGAGAGGCATTTTTTACATGACCACCATTTCTACGAAGATCCGCGCTATCGGTGGCGCATCTGCTATTGCGCTGACTGCGGGCCTGTCCGCAACGGCATTCGCGCAGGCTGCGCCTTCCCCTGTTCAGTCCGTTCCGAACCCCGCGGCGCCTGCTGCTCCGGCCAATGCTGAAGAATGTGCGCTGATCACAACCGCAAGCCCGCCGGAAATCGTTTGTGCGCCGGGCACGGATGCAGATGGTCTTCAAGAACCGTTCAACAGCATCAGTCTGACGGTTGAGGAAGGTTCGCAGGTTCAGGGCGTTCTATCACTCCTGATCGGCGCGGACGTCACTGTTGATGGTGATATCGTTAATACAACTGCTGGCGCTCTTCAGCCGACAATCGACGTTGGTGAAGCGTCAACAATCACGATCAACGGCTTCGTGACCTCCACGACTAACTTTGATGGCATGGTTTCGGCTGGACGTGCTTCGACCGTCACCAATAACGGCACGCTGCTGGGCGGTGCCCCTGCATCCGCGGGCATCATCGTCGATGCGGACAGCGTCGTCGTCAATAACGGTCTGATCGCGAACGGTCTTGGCAATTTCTACGGCATCCTTGCTGGTCAGACATTCGCTGAAACCGGTGTTACAGTTACAAACTCTTCCACGGGTTCGGTCATTCTGGAATCGAATGGTATCACGTCGGCTGGTATGTGGCTTGGAGCCGAAGCGACCGTTCTTAACGATGGACTGGTTCAGACCTTCGGTGACTCAGGAATTGGCATTCTAGTTGGTGATGACTCAAGCGTCACCAACAATGGCACAATCTTCACGCTTGGCGGTCTATCGAACGGCGTGAATGGTGCCAACGGCCTCACTTTCGTCAACGGCGAAACCGGCACGATCTTCACCTTTGGTGATAATTCGGCGGGCGTCGGCGCCAATGAAGAAGCATCGGTGACCAACAGCGGTATCATCTCGACCGATGGCGCCAATGCGAATGCAATCCTCGTTGGTGCGAACAGCACGGTCACCGCGACTGAGACCAGTCAGATCGTTACAGACGGTGACAACTCGGCCGGGATCAATGTTTTCGGTACCGCAACAATCTCCAATGCTGGCCTGATCCAGACTGGCGGTATCGGGTCCGACGGCATCTTCGTTTTTGGCGATGCGACGATCGACAATTCCGGCACAATCACATCCGCGCAGTCTGACGGCATTGTCGTTTTCGGCGTTGCGACGATCAACAACGCAATGGACGGTGTGATTTCGTCGGCAAACGGAGATGGTATCCTTCTCCTCACCGACGGCAGCACGATCACCAATGCCGGCCTGATCGAAGGCACCACCGGCACAGCGATTGCTGTTGACGGCCTGACCGGAACCACAATCACAAACAGCGGCACCATCCGCACGGGCAACGGCGCTGGCGCAGGTATCTCGGCCACCAATTCCAGCGGTCTGGTAGTGGTCAACACTGGCGCGATTTCTGCTGAAACCGGCATTGATGCCACGACCAGCACGGGCGCGGCTATCGTCACCAATCTCGGTTCAATCGAGGGCCTCGGCGGCACCGCAGCTGTTCTGGGTGATGCCGATGACTTCTTCATCGTTCTTGACGATGGCACGGTCACAGGCACTGTCGATGGCGGTGCAGGCACTGACGTTTATGCCTATGTCATCACCGATCAGACCGACCGCGAATTCGATCTAGGTTCGGACATCACCAATTTCGAAGATATCCGCGTAGGTTCGCAGACCTTTGACTTCCTCGCAGGCGCCGTTGGCAGCATGCCGGCAACCGGTGTTGTCACGCTGACCGGCACGGGCTCGCAGGCCATCACCGTCGTGAATACGGCTATCCTTGACGGCACGAACAACGGCACGATCAGCTACATCGCTGGTGCCAATGACGGTATCACGCTGGGCTTCACCACCACTTCGAACGGTGTGATCTCAACCATGGGTGACGGCGAAATCGGCTTCACCGGCGGTGACGATGTCGTTCTGACCAATGGCGGCTCGATCCTGACAACCGGCATGAACACCGCAGGTGTGCTGCTGGGTGCCAATGCTTCGATCACCAATACCGGTTCGATCCGTTCCGAAGGTACCAATGGCGTTGCCATTGCAACGGGTGCGGATGCGTCGATCACCAATGACGCAGGCGCCACCATCACCACCACGGGCGACAACGGCTTTGGCATTGTTGTGAACGGCGACGGTACGCTCACCAATAACGGCATCGTTGCAGTCAGCGGTGCAGGTGCGCAGGCGGTGACCATCACAGGCGAAGCACTGGTCGTGAACGACGGCACCATCGCAGCGAGCGATGGCCGCGCAATCGACGTTGCGCTGGCTTCGGTTATTGCCAACACCGATAATGGCGTGATTGCCTCGTCGGGCGCTGATGCGATCCGCATGAACGCTGCCATGTCCACCACGTCGAACGCTGGCACGATCAGCAGCACGGCGGACGGCTCGGCAGGTGTTGCCGGTGTTGCGGACAGCACTGTCAATAACTCGGGCACGATCTCGACTTCGGGCACAGGCACCGCATCGGTTCTGCTGGGTGACAACGGCACTGTGAACAACCAGGGCACGATCACGGCAAGCGGCACCAACGGCGTTGCCGTGGCGCTGGGCGATGGCGGCACTATCGTCAATGTCGGCATGGGCGACATCTCGTCAACCGGCGATGATGCTCCGACTGTGGTGATTGCAGGCAATGGCACCATCACCAACGAAGCAACGATTTCGGCAGGCGGCGCAAATTCGCAGGCTGTTACTGTCACGGGCGACCTGACGCTGACCAACTCCGGCAGCATCACGGGTGCCGATGGCCGCGCACTGGATGTTGCCGGTGTCGCAGACATCACCAACACAGCAGGCGGCACGATCTCGGCCACCGGTGCAGATGCGATCCGTTTCAACAGCGGCTCGTCGATCACCAATAACGGCACCGTCGATGGCGATACCGGTATCGTGGGTAGCGCGGGCGATGACTTCGTCGCCAACTTCGGCACCATTGCCGGCGCGATGGACGCGGTTCTGCTGGGTTCGGGCGCAGACACCTTCCAGCAGTGGACCGGTGCAAGCGTAACCGGCAATGTCGATCTGGGCGGCGATGACGATGTATTCGTCCTCGAAGGCAGCAGCTCTTCGGTCACAGGTACGATTGACGGCGGTGCAGGCACCGACACAGCGATCCTCGCAGGTGTTCTGGACAGCGATAACTTCGCCGGTTTCGAAACCTATCAGCTTGGTTCGCAGCTCGGCGGTACGCTGACCGATCTCACCATCAGCGGCGATCGCACGCTGACGGGCGATGTCGTGCACACCGGCGTTGTGACGATGGCTCTGGGCGTCGATACGCTGACGACCACCGGTTCGATCACGCTTGAATCGACCGGCGTTCTCAACATCGAAACCCCGCTTGACGAAGCGCTGCTCGGCCAGACGGTTCTGGTTCTGCGTGACGGAAACGGCTTCGTGAACAATGGCGCAACGGTCAACATCATCGATGATGACCTGCTGCTGGACTACACGCCGATCATCGGTTCGCTGCGTGTCCGTGTGACGGGCGTGAACGCGCTGGCAGGCAATGCCGATCCGAACCTCGACACGTTTGGCGGTGCTGTTATCGGCGGTGTCCGCAACGGCACTCTCAGCGCAACCAACTTCGCAACGCTCAACGGTCTGAGCGCAGATCAGTTCGCTGCTGCGGGTGCGGATGCTCTGCCTTCGCTCAGCGATGGTGTCGGTCGTGAAATCTTCGAATCGGGCAGCCTCGCAAGCGCGGCTCTCGATCGTCATCTCAGCGATGGCGGCACCGGTGTCTGGGGCCAGATCGCCGTGCGCGGAGCGGAGCAGGATGCCCTGTCGCAGACGGCCGATGGCTATGACAGCGATCAGGTGGTCTTCACCCTTGGCGCAGACTTTGCCCTGGGCGACGATATCCGTGTTGGTCTGCTGGCCAGCTATGCCGACATCGAAGTTCAGGATGAAACGGCGACCGGCGCTCTCAACAGCCTGTCCGATGTCGATAGCATCCGTCTGGGCGGTTACATGGCAGTCACCTTCTTCGAACGTGGCTTCATCAACACCGAACTGGCTTACCTGACCGGTGAAGTCGATGCGGCTCGCAGCGGCTTCTTTGGCCCGATTGCATCGTCGTACGACTTTGACGGTTTCGCCACCCGGACAACGCTGGGTTACGATCTGCTGGCTGACGAGAACGTCTCGATCACGCCGACGGTCGGCTTGAATGCGGCTCGGATCAACTTTGACGACGCGGCAGAAACGGGTGGCTTCGGCTTCAACGTGCGTCGCGGCGATGCGGCCTATGCCGAACTGCGCTTTGGCGCAGAGCTTGGTGCGCAGGTTTCGAAGAAGGTCAGCGGCTTTGTTTCCGGTACGGTCATTCACGACCTGATCGACGATCCGCGCAGCTTCCGCCTCAGCTCCTCGCAGCTCCCGACCTTCACGGCCGGTCTGCCGCTGCGTGAGCAGGATCGTTTCGAACTGTCAGCCGGTGCATCGGTTGATGTCAGCGAGACGTTCTCGATCGACCTTGGCTACCTTGGCGATTTCAATGATGGCTATAGCGGCCACTCGGCCCGCGCCAACGTCCGCATCGCTTTCTAAGCGATCTGACAAACGCCTTTTGAAAGGGGGCCGGTCACGCAAGTGGCTGGCCCTTTTTTATGCGCCATCACATCCGCGCATCCGTCAGCGCGGCACCAGCCCGCGTGGCCAACAGGCGCAATTCGACGAGCGGTGCATCAATCAATTGACAGTCAGTTTGTGCAACCTATGACTTGCATAACGTTACCAAGTGAGAGGGTGCCCGATGAACCAGATTGCCAACCGAATTGAACCCACGCTCAGACCGAACGATCACCCCTATCTGAACGGCGCATGGACCCCGAATTTCGAGGAGCACAATGCGAGCGATATGGAAGTGATTGGCACCATCCCTGCCGATATCGACGGGATCTATGTCCGCAACACCGAAAACCCGGTGCATGAACCGATAGGCCGCTATCACCCCTTTGACGGCGACGGCATGCTGCACATGATGCGCTTTTCCGAAGGGACGGCAGAGTACAAGAACCGCTTTATCCGGACCAAAGGCTTTGAGGCTGAAGCCGAGGCGGGCGAGGCGCTATGGGCGGGTTTCACCGAACAACCCCACAAATCAAAGCTGCCCGGCTGCGGCATCGGATCGCATATGCGCGACAGCTCCTCCACCGATGTTCTGGTGCGCAACGGCAAGATTTTATCGACCTTCTGGCAGTGCGGTGACGGCTATATCCTTGATCCTGAAAGCCTCGATACGCTGGGGATCGAGGAATGGACGCCGGTAGAGGGGCTTTCGGCTCACCCGAAGCTGGATCACAGAACCGGTGAGCTGATGTTCTTCAATTACGGCGATAAAGCCCCTCACATGCATTATGGCGTCGTCGGGCCGGACAATCAGCTAAAGCACTATATCCCGATCGAACTTCCGGGCACGCGCCTGCCGCACGATATGGCGATCTCGGACAATTATTCTGTCCTCAATGACTTTCCGCTCTTCCCTATTCCCGCCGCGCTGGAAAACGGGTTCTTCATCCCGCAATTCGACAAAAGCATGAAGACCCGCTTTGCTGTCCTGCCGCGATATGGTGCGCCTGAAGATATCCAGTGGTTCGAAGCGGAGCCGACCTATGTCCTGCATTACACCAATTGCTGGGAAGAAGGCGATGAGCTCGTGCTGGAAGGGTACCACCAGAAAAACCCGTTCCCGCCGCCCATCGAAAACATGCCGGAAAGCTACAAGCTGATCGGCGCCGGCCTGGACCTCCACTCGCTCAAGCCGCACCTGCACCGTTGGCGTTTCAACCTGAAAACCGGCGAAACCACCGAACAGCGTGTGTGTGATGAAGAGCATGTCGAATTCGGCTCTATCAATCCCGAATTCTATGGCCGCGAACACCGCTATGTTTACAGCGCCCACGGGGAAAAGGGCTGGTTCCTGTTCAACGGACTGGTGAAGCACGATCTTGCATCCGGCACCGCTGAAAAATTCATGTTCGGAGAGGGGCGCTTCGGGTCGGAGGCCCCGTTTGTCCCGCGCAAAGGTGCTACGTCTGAAGATGACGGATATCTCGTCAGCTTCGTGACAGACATGGTGCAGGACCGCTCCGAATGTGTGATTTTCGATGCGAAGAACATCGGACAGGGGCCGGTGTGCCAGATCATCCTGCCTCACCGGATATGCAGCGGAACCCATGCGACATGGGCAGGCGCTGCCGAATTGTGATATCTTGCGGTTGAGAAGGGGGCAAAGACATGTCCAGTCCGATCTATATCCTCGGCGGTCATCAAACCGATTTTGCACGCAATTACTCGCGCGAAGAGCTTTCGATCTTTGACCTGCTAAAAGACGGTGTCGAAGTGACGCTGGAACAGGCCAATATCGACCCTGCCGAAATCGAAGTCGCCCATGTCGGCAATTTCGTTGGAGAGCTGTTTACAGGGCAAGGGATGCTAGGCGGCTTTCTGGGACATGTTCATCCCGCGCTGGCAGGCATACCCGCGTCGCGTCACGAAGGAGCATGTGCATCCGGTTCGCTCGCCGCGCTTGCCGCGATGGCCGATATCGAAGCGGGACGGTACGATTGCGCTTTGGTGCTGGGCATCGAGTATATGCGCAATGTATCCGGCCATATGGCAGGCGATCATCTGGGTGCGGCCGTCTGGGTGGGAGAGGAAGCGACACAGGCGACTTTTGTCTGGCCTGCAATGTTCTCTGATCTTGCGCAGGAATACCACGCCCGCCACGGCCTGAAGCATGATCACCTGAAAGAGATTGCGAAGATCAATTTCGGCAACGCACAGCGCAATCCGAATGCCCAGACACGCAAATGGACGCTGACGGGCGATCACTTTGCCGAGGATGATGAACTCAACCCCGTTGTCGAAGGGTGGATGCGTCGGCAGGATTGCAGCCAGATTACCGATGGCGCGGCGGGGATTGTTCTCGCTTCGGAAGCGAAGGCGCGTGCCTATGCTGATGCGCGCGGGATACCTCTGGAAAGCCTGGCCATGATAAAGGGGTGGGGGCACACGACCGCACCGATGTTGATGGATACGAAACTGTCCGCCAGCAAAGGGCAGTCATACCTTCTGCCGTGGACCCGCAAGGCAATCACGGACGCCTATTCGCGTGCAGGTGTTGCCGATATCTCCCAGATCGACGCGATCGAAACGCATGATTGCTTCACCATCAACGAATATGTCGCGATCGAACATTTCGGCGTGACTGCTCCGGGTGAGGCGTGGAAAGCGATTGAGGATGGCCGCATCGCGCATGGAGGGTCCATCCCAGTGAACGCTTCGGGCGGGCTGATGGGGATCGGGCATCCTGTCGGGGCAACAGGTGTGCGGATGCTGATTGATGCGATGCGGCAGACAACGGGCACGGCGCAGGATTGTCAGGTAGAGGGCGCAAGGACAGTCGCCACCTTCAATGTCGGCGGTTCCGGCACCACCAATTGCAGTTTCGTAGTTGGCGTCGCTTCGTGATAATGGGCCGGTGTGATTGACGCGTTAGACACCGGCGAACCGCCCGCAGGCATGGTGCGCACCTGCTCGATTTGGCGTGCGCTCGAAGTATTGGGCGATGTGCCGACGCTGCTGATCCTCGAAGCGATCTGGCTGGGGGACAATCGCTTTGAGTCGATCCGTAACCGGACCTGCCTCTCCAAACCGCTTTTGTCGGAGCGTTTGAAATCGCTGGTGGCCAACGGGATCATCCGTCGACAATCCTATAGCGAACGCCCCGCGCGGTTTGAATTCGTGCTGGAGCCGAAAGGGCAGACGCTGTTCCCCGTCACCATGATGCTGTTGCGCTGGGAAAAGACGTGGTCCTCGCGGCGCGATACGCTGGGTATTGATCTCATCCACCAGCCATGTGGGCACAAGACGACGCCGGTTCCGATGTGCGTGCATTGCGGTCAGGCTGTTCAGGCAGGAGAGATTGGCTGGCAGGAAGGGCCTGGCCTTGGCTGGATGGAGCCAAGCTACACCCGCCGCCGCGCACAGCGAAACCGTACAGCCATCGCAGAAACGGTAACTCTGTTCACCGATGCGGCCGAATTGCTGGGCGACCGGTGGTCCAGCCTCGTCATGCGGTCTGCGTTTACCGGCCTGCACAAATTCGACGAAATGCTGGCGGACAGCGCCATGGCGTCGAACATTCTGTCAGACCGGCTTGGCTGGTTGGTGGAGCGCGGCTTTCTCAAAGCGCGGGTCTATCAGACAAAACCAGACCGTTTCGCCTATTACCCGACGCGAAAGGCGCTTGATTACCTGCCCATCCTGCTGATGTTGCAGGAATGGGGAGATCGTTACTACGCATCTGATGCTGGCCCTCCCGTTATCCTGCACCACAAGACCTGCGGCACGCCGCTTACCCTGATTGCCGGTTGCGATGAATGCGGGGAAGAATTGACGGTCGATACCGTCGAACTGACCCGCAAGGCATCGCTTTGACACAGCCCGTTCGCTGGCCGTAAGGCCGCCTGTGCCAACGGCCGGAGGAACACGCGTGGACAACAAGCAATATCTGGACGCGAACGAATTGCTGCGCATGTCTTTTGCGCTTGCCAATCAGATCATCGAATCCGGTTTTGTCCCCACACATATGGTTGGCATATGGCGCGGGGGTGCACCTGTCGGGATTGCTGTGCAGGAATTGCTGGAGGCGCGCGGGATCGAATGCGATCACATCGCGATCCGCACATCGTCCTACACTGGCATCGGGCAGCAGGCGCGGCAGGTGAAGGTTTATGCGCTTGGCTATCTGATCGACACGCTCAATGCGGAGGATTCCCTTCTGATCGTTGATGACGTGTTCGACACGGGCAAATCCATCGACGCCTTCATCACCGAACTGCAATCACGCTGTCGCCGCAACACGCCGCGCACGATCAAGATCGCCACCGTGTTCTACAAACCGGCCAAGAACCAGACCACTCTGAAACCGGATTTCTATGTCGAGGAAACAGAAGACTGGCTCATTTTTCCGCATGAGCTAGACGGCCTCACCGACGAAGAAATCGCGCAGAACAAACCGTGCGCGGAAGAAATATTGAGATTGAAAGGAAACCGCTGATGGAACAGTCTCTTGCAGAACGGCGCAAGGCCTTCATCGCGGCAGTGCCCAAGGCAGAACTGCACCTCCATATCGAAGGTTCGCTGGAACCGGAGATGATGTTTGAACTGGCAAAGCGCAACGGCGTGACATTGCCCTATGCCAGTGTGGAGGAGGTTTCTGCTGCCTACAAATTCTCCAATCTGCAGGAATTTCTGGACCTCTATTATCTCGGCATGGGGGTGCTGATTAAGGAACAGGATTTCTATGATCTGACCATGGCGTATCTGGAGCGCGTGCACCGCGACAATGTGCGTCATGTCGAGATATTCTTCGATCCGCAGGGCCATACCGAACGCGGCATCCCGTTCGACCGGGCGATTGGCGGCATCGTGCGCGCGCTGGAGGATGGGGAGAAGCAGCTTGGCATCTCTTACAAACTGATCATGTGTTTCCTGCGGCACCTTTCGGAAGAAAGCGCTTTTGACACGCTGGGCGAAGCGCAGCCCTGGATTGATCGGATCGACGGCGTCGGTCTTGATTCATCGGAAGTCGGCCATCCGCCAACCAAGTTTGCGCGTGTGTTTGAAAAATGCCGCTCTCTGGGCCTGAAGATCGTCGCCCATGCAGGGGAAGAAGGGCCGCCGGAATATGTCTATGAAGCGCTGGATGCGTTGAAAGTCGACCGGATCGACCATGGCAACCGCGCGCTCGAAGACGAAGCTCTCGTCAAACGCATAGTGGAGGAGGGGTACACGCTGACAGTCTGCCCGCTTTCCAATCTGAAGCTGTGCGTGATTGATGATATCGCGCAAAGCCCGGTGAAGGACATGCTTGATCGCGGTATCAAGGCGACGATCAATTCGGACGATCCATCCTATTTCGGCGGCTATGTGAACGACAATTACGACGCCATCGCCGATGCGCTGGACCTGTCGATCGAAGACCTCGCGAAGCTGGCGGCCAATTCGTTTGCCGGCTCGTTCCTCGACGATGCGAAGAAAGCGGAGTTTGAACGTCAGGTTGAGGCCGCCAAAGCACAGGCGCTGGCGGGGTAGATTATCCCTTCGCGGCGCGCTTTGCCTTTCTGCGCTTTGCCATTTGCGGCAGCAGGAACAGGTAAATCCCGCTGCCCCACATCACCAGCAACAAAATGCCGGTGGGCAGGAACAGGTACAGCTTCACCCCGTCTGAAAAGAACGATCCGTCATGCAGGCTTTCGATCACATCGGAGCGCCTGTAGGCGACTTTGAGCACTTGCGCGGTTTTGGTGTCGACCTGGATTTCCCAGCCGGACTTTGCGCGCAGTTTGGCAATGCCCTTGTCCACCCGCAAATCTATCCGGTCGATATCAGACCATTCCCGAACGCCCGCTTCGGGATGTTTTTGAGCAGCTTCCAGCATCGCCTGAAAGCTCGCCTCCGGCAGGGCATCGGATACGACCCCGCGTTCTGTCGAAGGCTGGATCCACTCCACTTCCTTCTTCAGCATCAGCATACCGCCTGCAATGAACATCAGGCCGGCGGGCAGGAACACAGCCAGCGAAAGCCAGTAGTGAACCTGCCGCCAGAGCTTTTTCCAGTTCATTGCGCCTCGGGCAGTCTTGCACCCGGCACATAAGGCGCACCGGCAGCCGCCAGTTCGGCCTCAAAGGCGGGGATCGTCGCGGTGACCAACCTGTCGAGCCGGTCGCGGACCTGTCCGTAATCCGCCTTTGCATAGCCAAGCTGGTCACGATGGGTCTGCGTCGGGCCATAGGTTGATCCGAACAGTCCGGTCATGATCGTGCCAAGGCGGCTGCGCACAGTCGGTTGCGTACGCTCATAAATCGCATTGCGCGCGACATTGCCGTTGAGCAGTTCCGAAAGGGCATCCACTTCGGTCTTGATCGACTGCCAGCGCCCATCAAGCGTTGCCGGATCGCCATTGGGCGAACGCTCCGTTGCAATCTTGAGCAGGCCGACCTTCTTCTGCGCTTCTCCCAGTGTCACGCCAAGAGCGCTGACAGAGCGATCAAAGGCGGCAACTTCCGCCCAGAAGGCGTCGGCATCTGCCTGTTGCGGCATCGCGCTTTCGCGCAGCGGTTCAACCGTGAAGGGCTTGGGCGCGGCCAGTTGGGTTGTCACGCCGCGTACCCGTTTGGACAGGGATACAGTGTACTGGCCCGGACTGACAAGGAAACCGGCTGGTTCTTCACCGTCAGGCCCGACGGGACGCGCAACGCCTGTATCGGGATAGCGCAGGTCCCAGTTCACCCGGTGAAAGCCTTTCTTCGTCGGCCCTTTGATCCGGCGAACGACAGTGCCATCGGCATCGCGCACCGTGAGCCAGACCTCTGGCCCGGTTTCCTGCAATTCGCGCGTCATCGCATCAAAGCCGGGGAAGGGCGTGTCTTTGCCTTCCTTCGCCAGCGGCTTCTCACGTTCCTCGCGTGTCTGCTTCAGCGATTTGATATCGTCGGCGAGGTAATAGGTGAAATTCGCGCCAAAGGGCGGGTTGGGTGCGCGGAAATATCCGTGCCCCTGCGAACCGCCCGCTGAAAAGGCCAGCGGGTGCTGTTCGATATACCACCACGCCTTGCGACCCGGAAACAGCATCGCTTCCTGATTAAGGCTCGCCTCGCTCAACTCACGCAAAGGCGAGATATCGTCGACGATGAAGAAACCGCGGCCAAAGCTTGCCGCGACCAGATCGTCTTCGCGGCGCTGGATCGTCACATCCCGGAAAGAGATGGTGGGCGCCTTACCCGTCATCTTGGTCCACTTCGCCCCTGCATCAAGGCTAAAGAACAGCCCGAATTCGGTCGCGGCAAACAGCAGGTTCGGGTTCTTGTGGTCCTGCACAAGGCGCCAGACAAGATGGCGGTCCGGCAGGTTGCCGGTGATAGAACGCCACGAGCGGCCCCGATCCGTGCTCTTGAGCAGATAAGGTTTGTAGTCGCCATATTTGTGATTATCGAGAGCGACATAGACCGTGTCCTCATCGAACAGGTCAGCGCGGATATCATTGACATATGCGCGGCTGGGCACGCCCGGCAAAGAGCTGACTTCGATCCGCCGCCAGTTTGCGCCGCCATCTTCGGTCACCTGAATCAGGCCGTCATCGGTCCCGACATAAAGCAGGTTTTCGTTCAGCGGGCTTTCACCGATATTGGCGATCGTGTTGTATTGCGACATCGCATAGATATCCCAACCAGCATCCCAGCCTTGCTTGCGGCCCTGAACCGGCAGTTGCATCCGGTCTTCATTGCGGGTGAGATCGGGGGAAATCGCGCGCCAGCTGTCGCCGCGATCATCCGAACGCCACAGTTTCTGCGACGCGTGATAGATCCGGGTCGGCTGATGCTGGCTTACAAGGATGGGGGCATCCCAGTTGAAGCGAGGGATGGCATCGCCCGGCGCAGGCTGCGGCTGGATGTGGACCACTTCGCCCGTGATCCGGTCGACGCGGGCAAGGTTACCCTGCTGCCACTGCGCATACATGATATCCGGATTGCCCGGTTCGGTGGCAGACTGGTGCCCGTCGGCGAACAGCGTGATGAACCAATCGTCATTGCGGATGCCGTGGCGGTTATCCGTGCGCGACGGGCCGCCCTGGGAGTTATTGTCCTGCGTGCCACCGTAAACGAAATAGAACGGCTCTGCATCGTCCACCGCAACCTTGTAGAACTGGGTCACCGGCAGATTGTTGATGAAACGCCATGTTTTGGTGTGGTCATAGCTTTCATAAAGGCCGCCGTCAGAACCGAATATGATGTAGTCGGGATCGTCGGGCCGGAAAGCGATGGCGTGATCGTCAACGTGCTTCAACTCGTTGTTCAGGCCGCTCCACGTCCGGCCGCCATCATTGGAAATCTGAGAGGTGTTCGACACCAGATAGATGCGGTCGAAATAATGCGGGCTGGCGTACAGCTCCTGATAATAATGCGGGCCGGTGCCGCTGCTGACATTATCGGAGGTCTTTTCCCAGCTGGCACCGCGATTGGTCGAACGGAAGGTCGCGCCCTTGCGACGGTCCAGCTCAATCGCTGCGTAAACAACGTCTGGGCGGATCGGGGAAATAGCGAGGCCGATCTTGCCCATATTGCCTTTGGGCAGGCCGGTTTTCAGTTCTTCCCACGTCTTGCCGCCGTCATCGGATTTCCAGATGCCGCTTTCGGGACCACCGCCGACATAGGCGGCAACGGTGCGGTGGTGCTGCCACATCGCGGCATAGAGCCTATCCGGATTGCGCGGATCAATCAGCAGATCGGTCGCGCCGGTATATTCGCCGGAGGAGAGGACATTTTCCCATGTTTCGCCCCCGTCAGTTGTCTTGAACACGCCGCGTTCGCCGCCTGCGCTCCACAGCGGCCCCTGCGAAGCAACCCAGACGGTGTTCGAATCTTCGGGGTGAACAATGATCTTGGAGATATGTTCGCTTTTCGGCAGGCCCTTCTTGGCCCATGTCTTGCCGCCGTCTTTCGACAGGTAGATGCCATCGCCAAAGCCGAGGTGACGCCCGCCATTATTCTCTCCGGTGCCGACCCAGATACGGTTCGGATCAGACGGATCGAGGCCTAGCGAGCCGATGGAATAGGAACCCTGACCTTCGAACAGGGAAGTCCAGGTCGTGCCTGCATTCTCTGTTTTCCAGACGCCGCCAGAGCCAACCGCGACATACCATGTGGCCGGATTGTCCTGTACGATCGCGATATCGGCGATGCGGCCCGACATGAAGGCGGGGCCGATATTGCGCAGCTCGAATGCGTTGAAAGTCTTGCTGGAAAGAGGCGGCTGATCTTTCGGCTTGTCATCACTCTGCGCCAAAGCCGGATTAGCCAGAAACAGCGACGCAACCACCATCGTTGCGAGCTTTAGAATACGCATTCTTTGCCCCTTCAGTCCCCAAATTCGCCCCAGCTTAGCAAGACTTCGCATCTTGGAAAGCGGTTAAGCCTGCGGTTCTGGCGGGCAGGTCCGGTTCCGAAACGCCGGTTCGACGAACGACATGCTGAGCGCGACCGGCGCGTTTGGATGCAAAGAAAGATAATAGGAATTAATTGCAATAAGGATTGATCCGAATGTTGTCTTAATGCAAATGGCTCGCAGTAGCGAATCAGCCATTGGCCAATCGCACCATCTTTCGGGGTCAGATCATTGCGTAAAATTACATCCAACCACCAGTTCACCGCTCTTGCCATCGTCCTCGCAGCCGCCAGTGCCCAGCCGGCATTGGCTGAAAGCGAAAGCGTCTCGGAGGAAGTGAGCGAGGCAAACATCACCGTCATCGCGACGCGCAATCCTACGCCCGCCTATGACTTTCCCGGCCAAGTGACAGTGGTTGATCGTGGGGAGATCGAAGACCTCAACCCGTCGACCATTCAGGACGTGTTCGTCACAATCCCGGGTGCGCAGTTTGATTCAGGCCCGCGCCGCACAGGCGATTCCCCGACCATTCGCGGGATTTCGGGCAATGGTATCCTGATCTTTCAGGACGGCGCACGGCAAAGCTTCATCTCGGGCCATGATGGCCGCTTCTTCATTGATCCCGAACTCGTCCGGACAATCGAAGTGGTGCGCGGGCCAAGCTCTGCCCTTTATGGTTCGGGCGCGCTCGGCGGAGTCATCGCAACCCGCACGGTCACCGCGCGCGATCTGCTGGAAGAGGGCGAGACATTCGGCCTGCGGCTCGCCAGCGGGTTCCAGTCTGTAAACGACGAATTCCGTGTGGGCGCGACTGTTGCGGGGCAATCCTCTGACGGGAAATGGGATTTGCTGGGGCATCACACCTATCGCCAGTCCGGCAGTATAACGCTGGGCAGCGGCGACAGCCTGCCCGCGGACGATGACATTCATTCCTCGCTGTTCAAGGCGACCTATCGCCCGAATGATGCGGTGGAGCTGTATGGCTCCTACGCCCGATATTCCGCCAATTCGACGGACCCGCAAAACCCGCAAGGCGCAAATGTCGCGGGGCCGGGCAATGATCTGGTGTTTCGCGATGCGCGCAGCGACACGGCGCAATTCGGCCTGTCCTTCGACCCAACCAGTTCGGCGCTTGACCTGAATCTGGTCGGCTATTTTAGCAGGAATGCGGTTGAGGAAGACGATGTTGAAGACCCGCGCACGACTGATCGACGCGTCGAGACGATCGGCTTCATGCTGGATAACCGTTCGCGCTTTGACATTGGCGCGGCATCGTCGCTGACGCTGACCTATGGCGGTGAATATTATCGCGATGAGCAGACCGGTCTCGACAATGCGACCGCCGACGGGACCCGCGGCGGGGTGCCTGATGCGCGGACGGAGTTTGTGGGGCTTTTCGTGCAGGCTGAACTCAAGATCGAAGACGTGATCCCCGGCGAGCTTTCAATCATTCCGGGAATACGCTGGGATTCCTTCAATTCGTCAGCCGAGGATGAAAGCTTCACGATTGACGATGACCGGTTCTCCCCAAAGATTGGCGCATCCTACAAACCGATCCCCGAACTGTTGTTCTTCGGCAATTATGCTCTGGGGTTCCGTGCCCCTTCGTTTAACGAGGCATTTGCCGATGGTGTTCATTTCGCGATCCCCGACGTATCTGCCGGTTTCGGGCCGACCGGGCCGGTCTTCGTATCCAACCTGTTCATCGCCAACCCCAATCTGCAGCCCGAAGAGTCGGAAAGCTGGGAGGCTGGCGCAGGGATAGACCTGCCGAATCTGATCCAGACAGATGATCGCCTGACTATCAAGGCTTCGTATTACGAAAGCCATGTCGATAATCTGATCGGTCTGGACGTGAACATTCCGGCGGGATGCTTTGTCGCCAGCCCCTTTGTCCCGCCGTGCGGTTCCGGGCAGGCCTTTGGCAATACCAGCCAGAATGTGAATATCACCAACGCCCGCATCGACGGGTTCGAAGCCGAATTCAGCTACACATCCGATACCGTCTATCTGCGCGGCAATTTCTCCAGCATTGATGGCGTGGACACCGGAACGGGCGAATTCCTCGAAGGGGTGCTGACGCCCGATATCCTGTTCGTGGATATGGGCATCAGACTGGGCGATACCGGTCTGCGGCTGGGCACGCGCCTGACCTATGCGACCGATTTTGAGGAAGTGAACGATCCGAACCAGTCGCGCGATGATTACTTCGTGGGCGATTTCTACGCCGTCTTCCAGCCCGAGACCGGACCTTTCAGCGATTTCAGAATTGATCTGGGCATCGACAATGTCGGCGATGCCGATTTCGAAGTGGTCAGCGCAGGAGTCAGCCAGCCGGGTCGCAATTTCAAGGCCGCACTCAGCTGGTCGCGCGGCTTTTGATCCCTCCCTTTCCTTACGAACCTAAACGCAAATGAGGAGACATTTGATGAACCGTTTTTCCAAGGCATTCCTGACCGCAGCGGTCGCAGCCATTGCGCTGACAGCAGCGCCCGCGCCGGCGCTGGCTGATGATCCCGTCGGCTCTCGTAGCGAGGCGGAAGAGCTTGCCTCTTTCGAAGCGGACCGCGCCGATATCCTCGCCATGGCGGGTGATTTCAAAGTCACGTTCGATATGAAGGAAACCACTCCCTGGCGCGACGATTACACGCCGATCAAGCCAAAGCAGTCAGGCGGTTATGAAAGCGTGCGCGTGATCGAGGATACCGGTCGCAAGATCGTGCTTCAGCATCTGCTGGTTGTAGGGCCGGAAGACGCGCCCTTTGTCGTCAAGCACTGGCGACAGGATTGGGAATACGAACCCGAACAGATCCTGACCTATTCAGCACCCGGCAAATGGGAGCTTGAAGACGTGCCCGAAGCCATGCGCAAAGGGCGCTGGTCGCAGACAGTGTGTCAGGTTGATGACAGCCCCCGCTATGCCGGATGGGGTCAATGGCAGACCACCAATGGCGTGCGCCGCTGGCGTTCGAACTGGACGATCCGTCCGCTTGCCCGCCGCGATGCGACGCGCGATCCGGTGTATGATCACTATGTTTCGATCAACCGCCATCAGCCATTTCCCGGCGGCTGGATCCACTGGCAGGACAATACAAAGTCAAAGTGGGTCGATGGCGAACAGGTGCCCTATGTGCAGGAAAGCGTGCTGAACACCTATGTCCGCTTCGATGGCTATCCAGTCAGCGCCGCAGATGAATATTGGAAGGCGAGTGCGGATTACTGGCAGGCTGTGCGGGATGAATGGGAGGCAGCGCTTGCCCGCACTGGCGCAATCACGGTTGAGGAAGAGGCCGCAACCGGAACCGTCATCAGCGGCGAATTGCTCCAGATGGGCACTGATCTGCTGAATGGTGAGATTGAGGAGGCCGCTGCAATCGCAAAGGCGAAAAGCCTTATCCGATCAGGCACGTCGGCTCCGCGTTCGGCAGCTAACGCAGCGGGCAGTGGGGGAGAAGGCTACTGATGTTTCCCCAAAAGGGGCTCTAAAATAGCGATGCCAGCCGCACACACCGATAGATCGGGCAGGCGGCTGGCATTCACTTTTGCGGTCTGTGATCAGAAGCGCATGGTTGCGCCGAATGTGATCCGGCGATCAGGCAGTCCCTGGAAGCACAGCAGCGCGCTGTCATTCACACAGAACTGGCTGATATCCGACTTAGTCAGGTTCACACCTTCCACGCCAAGGCTCAGATAATCGGTCACGTCATAGACCACGCTGGCGTTCAGCTGGCCGCGCGATTCCGTCACCACAGGGAAGCCCAGTGTCGAGTTGAGCGACGCACCCGCCGCTGTATCCAGCGTCCGGAACGCATCACGCCATGTATAACGGGCACGTGCCGAAAGGCCGTATTTCTCGTAATATAGCGTGAGGTTGTAGGCGTTTTCCGAGAAATCGAGCAGGCCCTGAACCGCTTCGACCGGATCGGGAACGCTCGGATTGATCGCTTCAAAGATCTGCTGGCCGCGACCCGAGGCAGTTTGCGTTGCCTGACCGCCGCCGAAATCCTGATAGGTGTAGTTGGCGATCAGACCAAAGCCCGACAGGAAGCCCAGCGTGTCTTCAAACTGGGACAGGTCATATTGGAATGCGACTTCGATACCTGTCTGCGTTGTGCTGGCGGTGTCATTCACAATCGTCTGAAGCGGGACACACAGGCCGTTGCCCGGTTGATCGGATAGGACGTTGCGATCCGGCACAGGGTTGAAAATGCCGCCCTGCTCACACGGATCGGTAATGTCGCGGAAGCCGGTCACCGGATCTTCGAATGCGTCTTCCACCTGGGTGACGAACAGGTTCGTGCGGTCCTTGTGGAAGAAGCCGATGCTGATGAGCGATGAAG
>JAXHVK010000031.1:0-24742 GCA_034211135.1 Pseudomonadota bacterium | reverse complement strand
CGACAGCGAAGGCGTGGCGAACCAGCTTGACCCGGCTCTTGCCAGCGATGATCCGCCCACAGCGCGCTTCGATGTCGATGCAGGGATTTTCCCGCGTGTCTCGACGCACAATATCAACGCAGTCGCTCTGTATGAGAAAGGGCCGGTGCAGGCGCGTGTCGCGTATAACTGGCGCAGTGCATTCCAGTTGACGCCGCGCGATGTGATCTTCCCGTTCGCGTCAATCTATCAGCCGGCGACCGGCCAGCTTGATGCGTCGCTGTTCTTTGACATCACGGACAACATCACCATCGGTGTTCAGGGCGTGAACCTGACGGACGATGTGACTGTGACGGAACAGTCAATCAATGCGGCGGGCCTGCGCGCACCGCGAAACTTCTTCCGCAATGACCGGCGATACACGGCGGTTCTTCGCGCCAACTTTTAAACCCCGGAGAAGTGGGCTCTGCTTCTCCCTCTCCATATGCCCGGCCAGCCTGTCTGGTCGGGCATTTTTTTGGAGAATAGCACCGAGCGCTGACAGGGTTATCCAAGCACCCAGTCAAAAACGTCAGGCAGGCGTTTTGCCCACGCGTTTTCCTCATGCTCCGCGCCCGGATAGGTGCGGCTTTCCCAATCATGGCCACGCCGCCAGTTTGTCGAAGCCATGAAGGCGTCAATCTGGGCCTGATAGGCCGGGTAATAGGCATCGAGCGTTGCCGTTCCCAGATCAAACCACAGCTTACGCCCGTCAGGCTCGCCCAGCTTTTCAGCCAACATAGAGCGCCAGATCGCCAGCAATTCAGGGTCAGTGCTGTCTACGTTTTGAGGAGCAATCGCCGGCCAATGCGTGCTGACACAGCCTGCCCGGCCAAAAACGTCGCGATGTTCCAGAAACGCGTAAAGGCTGATGAGGCCGCCCATGCTCGATCCGATTATCGCTGTGCTGTCGCGGTCCGGTTTTGTCCTGAACTGGCTATCCACCCATGGCTTCAGCGCCTGAGTGATCCAATCCAGATACCGGTGTGAAACGATCGGACCTTGGGCATAGTCATCCATCGCCGCGCGCAGTGTGCCGTCTGCCATATTGTAAGCGGGCAGGGGCAGGTATTGGCGATATCTGTCTATTCCCGGCGACCAGATGCCGACGATAATCCAGGGGTCTTCGGATCGCTTTGCCGCGTGATCTTTCATCGCCCGATCAGCGGCCCACACCTTGTTGAAATTGGACAGGGCAGGGTCGAACAGGTTTTGCGCGTCGTGCATGTACAGCACGCGATATCGCGTCGTCGCTGCGTGATAGCCTGCGGGCAACCAAATGGAGAGCCTTTGGACGGGCAGTCCGGCAGCCTGAATGTCGCGATATTCCAGAATGCGTTCCGCAGCGTCCGGGCCGAGCGCCAATGCCGGTGCGGCAGTGATAGCGCTGCCGGCAACAACAAAGTTTCTGCGTGAGATAAGCATCAATCAGGCCTCCATCGCCGCCGTTTGTGACGCACAGTATTTCGCGATGTAGTCTTCGTGGGTTGGCAGATTGCCGGTCTCCCGCTCGATCAGTTTGCGAACATTGGCAAGAAATTCGGACAGCTGCGCGTCGGATAGCCCGTCTGCCATAGGGTCATACCCATCGGGAAACACACCCTGGCCCAGCATCACCTGTACCCAGCTGGCTTCCCGAAACAGATCGTCTGTGTCGCGGCCAATGCGTCCGGAGGAGGCGAATAGTGCCTGCTTGTGGGTGAGGCTATCGGGCACTTCCATCGCCTGACAATAGCGCCAGAACTCTGTGTCATCGCGCTGTGTCTGTTTGTAGTGCAGGATCAGAAAGTCGCGGATCTGTTCAAATTCGGCTGCGCAACGGCGGTTATACTCCGCCCTTTCCGTATCTGCGTTGCCAGTGCGCGGGAAAAGCTGAAGCAGGCGGCTTACATGCGATTGAATCAGGTGGATGCTGGTCGACTCAAGCGGCTCCAGAAA
Source organism: Pseudomonadota bacterium (assembly GCA_034211135.1). Classification (GTDB taxonomy): domain Bacteria; phylum Pseudomonadota; class Alphaproteobacteria; order Sphingomonadales; family Sphingomonadaceae; genus Erythrobacter. The sequence continues at coordinate 22,786 of JAXHVK010000031.1, read as the reverse complement.
TCCGCTGGACAGACCGATTGCTGCGCAATTGTGGGACCAGAACGCATCGCGACGGCCCGTGGTAAAGCGGATCTGGCGCGGGTCTGCGAGGGCTTTCGTATCAAGCCCCGCCAGCAAAGTTTCGCCCGCTTCATCATCCGAGATGAAACCGCTTGAATAGACATGCCCGTTGCCTGTGCGATGTTGCAGGGGAATGCGCCATTGCCAGCCCGCGCTTTTCGCAGTGGCGCGGGTGTACGGCACCAGTTGCGACAGCCGCTCGCTGGGAACGGCCTGCGCGCTGTTGCATGGCAGCCAATTCGACCAGTCCTGATAGGCGACGCCCAATTCCTTACCCAGCAAGAGGGACCGGAAACCGGTGCAGTCGATAAAGAAGTCGCCCGAAACAGTCGCGCCGTCTTTCAATGTGATGGCGGTGATGTCGCCGCTTTCACCATCGCGTGAAACGGCTTGCACCATGCCTTCGGTTCGGGTGACGCCGCGCTGTTCTGAATAGGCCCGCAGATAGGCGGCATACAGGCTCGCATCAAAATGATAGGCATAGGCGAGTCCTGTCATCGCCGTGTTGCCGACCTTCTGCAGCTTTCCAAAGCGGCCCTGATCTGCGGCGGCTTTGTGCAGGGAATAGTGCCAGAGATCACGCGTATCGCCCGCACTGGCGGAGCGGCGCCAATATTGATGAAACGGCACACTGGCGAGGCTCATCCCCGCATCGCCGAAGGTATGCAGATAGCTGGTGCCGGGCTTGCCCCAGTCCACAAATTCGATCCCCAGCTTGTACGTACCGTTCGTCCGTTTCAGAAAATCATGCTCATCAAGCCCGAGGATCGTGTTGAGCCGGATGATCTGCGGGATTGTCGCTTCCCCGACGCCGACCGTTCCGATCGCATCGGATTCAACCAGCTCTATCGTCAGGCTATTGCCCATGAGGCGAGAGAAGGCCGCCGCTGTAATCCAGCCAGCGGTTCCACCGCCTACGATGACGAGCTTTTTGACTGTGCGTTGTTCCACGGGGCTTCCTTATGCGCTCTTAGGCCGGAAAAAGGCGTTGATGGTCAGTCGGCCCTTGGACGGGTCTGCCGATAGACTGGCTGAAGGGCTGATGAGCCCGGAGTGGAGAATGTTTCCACGGTAGAAGATCGCCGTATTAAAGGCACCTTCGCTGGCATAGAGCCTTTCAAACAGCGGCTCACCATCCGTGACATAGGCTGCTGGCGGTATGCCGGATTTGCGCACGTCAGATTCCAGCGCAGCCCGATATTGCGGGAACGTCTCATCAGTCAGGGAAGTGAGTCCGCTGGAGCGGTGCCGGAATAGGCCGGTGCCGCCGTGATCTGTTTCATGAAGGTAGAGCATCATGGCGATCTGGCGGGGATCCGTCCCATCCACATGGGGAAACCGCTGCATCGGGGCGAGTGCCTGAGGGGCGGTCGTGACCAAAGAGAACCAGGCCTGCATGTCCCAGCCCGCAGGGCTCGAATCGAAGGCGTTGTCCAACACCGGAGACAATTCCTTCAGCCACCCGGTCCGGACAATTTCAGGCACTTGCGAACGGACTCCCGGATATTGGGGTGTTATCTTTGCAAATTTTTGCAAAGCTGCATTTCTAACCACCTGATCCGGTGTGGTAAGGATGTTCTGGACTTCCAGGCCATTGGGTAAAAACTTTGAAAAACAGGCGGTTCGGCTCTCGGAAAGTGAAAGCGACCAATCTCCAGTCATGTGCCACCCCCTTCTGGCGTTACCTAATGCTGGAAAAGGCTAGCAAACCAAGGTGTTTCGGCCAAATGCGCAATTTCAAATAATTGATAAATAACAATAATAATTGAATTTCCGCTGACTCAAGGCGTTGTTATCTGCAGTTTTGAAGGTGGAATCTGTGTCGCTCTTGCCACATAATTTACTTTCTCAATGCCATCTCTGTCAGTCTCTTACTGGAAATCCATTAAATATATAAAATTAAACAATAAAATAGGATTTCTAGGAAAATTTCAGAATTGTGAATTGGAGATTTACGCGCCCATTTTTCTTCGCTATGAAAAAAACTGCAAACACGCATAGATCGTGATGCTTGGGGAGGTACTGAATGGGACTTAAGCGTTATTCCGCTAACACTCGCTTGCTGTGTGGAGCAGCAACGGGCTTGGCACTGGTTGCGACTGCCACTCCGGCACTCGCGCAGGACAATCAGCAAACTGAAACTACCGAAGTTGCAGAGGGCGAAGACAACCGGATTGTTGTCACCGGCATCCGCAGCTCAATCGAAACTTCGCTGGAAGCGAAGCGTGACGCGACTTCGATCGTCGAAGTTATCTCGGCGGAAGATCTTGGCCAACTGCCCGATCTCTCCATCGCAGACTCGCTCGCACGTCTGCCGGGTGTCACCGCGCAACGTGTTCGGGGCCGCTCGCAACAGATTTCCATTCGCGGCCTTGGTCCCGATTTCTCCCTCGCGCTTTTGAATGGCCGCGAAGTGGTTTCTGCGGGCAACAACCGCGGGATTGAGTTTGACCAGTTCCCATCTGAGCTGATCGGGCAGGGTGTTGTCTACAAGACGGGTGATGCCCGCCTTGCGGCTATCGGCATTGCCGGTGCGGTTGACCTGCGCACCGTAAAGCCTCTCGACTATGACGATCGCCAGCTCACGGCCTCGGCTACTTATGTCCTGAATGACAGCGGTTCGCGCAATCCGGATTTCCCGGATGACGGATATCGCTTCTTCGGTTCGTACATTGATCAGAACGCAGACGGTACTCTTGGGTGGTCGCTGGGTGTTACGGTTCAGTCGAACCCGACACACTTCATCTCGCGCGAGCTGAAGACCAATCAGTTCCAGGTTTCGCGCGATGCCAATGGTCTTATCTATCCGTCGGATAACCCGCGTCAGGGTGCAGTCAGCCGCGAATTTGAGCGGACATCGGTTGCAGGCTCACTGCAATTCGAGCCGAGCGATAATTTCGCGCTGATGATCGACGGCTTCTATACCGACACGCAGGATTCCGGTATTTTCCGCGGCACCGAAACGCCAATCGCTTCATGGAGTGGCGCGCAGTTCGATGGCGCGACAGGTACAGGCCCGTTCGCTGACAGCGCGCAGTATTCAGCTGTTGTGCCGATCCTGCGTACCGATACGGAAGGCAATGAATCAGAGATTTTCGCTATTGGTGCGAACGCTGACTTCATGGTCAACGACAATCTCGGCTTCATCCTCGATTACGGTTATTCGACCCTTGATCGTAACGATATCGACTATGAATCCTATGCTGGCACCGGGCCCGCACGTTCGGGCGCGCAGGATACGCTGAACTTCACCTTCCCGGAAAGCGGGCGCTATTCGATCGACGGTCTGCTTGACTACACCGATCCGGCGAACGTTCTGCTCACCGATCCGGGTGGCTGGGGTCAGGTCGGCTTTATCAAGCAGCCGATCATCGAAGATGAACTCCACCAGCTGCGCGCCGAAACCTATTGGGAATTTGACGGCGGTATTCTGGATAACATCACTGTCGGCTGGCTCTATACCGACCGTGAGAAGAACTTCGATTCCAACGAATCCTTCTTGCGTCAGTCGGCTGCGTTCACAGACGGTGCGCTGGCAATCCCGACCGGAGCGATCATCGGATCGACGGATACAGGCGGTCTTGGTCAGAACATTCTGGCCTATGATCCCTCCAGCTTCCTGACCGACGGTACTTACACGGTTGAGAAGGCTACCTTTGACACTGAATGGGTCGTCGAAGAGCAGGTCAACAACTTCTACATTCAGGCCAATATTGATGGCGATCTGGGCAGTGTTCCGGTGCGCGGCAATATCGGCCTGCGCTACGCAACGACGGACCAGTCTTCGACCGGTACGATCGGTGGCGGCTTCACCAATACAGTTGAAGAAAGCTATGATGACTGGCTGCCCAGCCTGAACCTCAGCTTTGAAGTTGGAACGGATACCTTCATCCGTCTGGCAGCGGCCAAGACGGTGACGCGTGCCCGTCTCGACCAGATGGCAGCCAACCAGAACATCAGCACGAATCCGCAGGCATGTGCCGATACGAATGGCGATCAGATCCCCGATACGGTGATCGGATTTAATCCGCCTTCGCTGGTCTGCTTTAATCTGGGCGGGGGCAACCCGTTCCTGCAGCCCTATGACTCGCTGGCATTTGACGTCTCGTTCGAGAAATACTTCTCACCGGGATCAGCGATTATCGTCGCAGCCTTCCATAAGGATCTGTCTGACTGGATCATCGACTTTAACGAGCTGATTGATCTGACCCAGCCGATCAACAATGCCGGCTTTGGCGATATCCTGAACACCGCACCCGAGCTTGCAACGGGTGTGTTCAGCGGTCCGGTCAACTTCGCAGACGGTTCGATCACCGGCATCGAAGGCACCGTACGGATCGACTTCAGCGATCTGACACCGGCGCTTGAAGGGTTTGGCGGTTTCTTCAGCTACACCTATGCCGATGCTGAAGTCGAAGACCAGAACCAGGCATCGCTGCCGATCCCTGGTTATTCGGAAACGACATGGTCGGGCGATATCTTCTACGAACGCGATGGCCTTCGTGCGAAACTGGCGGCGCGTTATCGCAGCGGCTTCCTGTCAGAAGTGCAGAACTTTGACGGATCGCTAAGTGGTGCCAACGCGCGCAGTGAAACCATCCTCGACGCGCAGATCGGTTACACCTTCCAGAATGAAAGCGGCCCGCTCTCCGGCCTTGGCATTCTGATTGAGGTGTTCAACCTCACAAATGAACCGTTTGTGACACAGAACGATCTGTTCGATGCAGGTGGCAACACGATCGGGGCCTTCCCCAGCCGTCACGAACTATATGGCCGGACGTTCAACTTCACGATCCGCAAGAACTTCTAACCCAAACCGGGTCGCAATTCTCCCAAAGGGCTCGCCAGAAATGGCGGGCCCTTTCTTTTATCTGCATTGTTAGATGTGGGACGCGTGCGTTAGCCGGCACGGTATGCTTTAGGCAGCGATGGGGGAGGGGCAGTGCTGCGCTATGAAGTCTGCATGGCTGGGCATCTGAGCAACCGCATCGTCCATCGCCTTCGCAATTATCCGGATGCGCTCAGCCACCGGAACCTGATCCCGCATCGCAGTGATTGCAGGTGCCCGGCGCGGCACAATGTCCTGCCCCAGATAGACGGCGATCCAGCTGGGATTGGCGAACAGCTCCCGCTCATCAGAAACGATCATTCCGTAATTGCGGAAATGGTCCATCTTGTACTGCAGGCTGTCAGGTATCGTCATGGCTGAACAATAGCGCCACAGCTCTGCATCATCACGACTGGTCGCCTTGTAATGCAGTATCAGAAAGTCCCTGATCCGCTCATACTCGGCGGTTGTCTGCGCGTTGTATTCCTGAGCCAGCAGGGGTGACATCTCACTATCCGGCAGCAGGGCGAGAAGCCGTAATATTCCATACTGGATCAGGTGCAGGCTGGTGGATTCCAGCGGTTCCATAAATCCGGCTGAAAGCCCGATAGCGACACAGTTCTTGTCCCAGAACTTGCGCCTCCTGCCGGTCACAAAACGCAGCAAACGCGGATCAGCCAGAAGTTCTCCATCAAGCGAGGACATCAGCGTGTCTGTGGCCTGTTCCTCGCTTACAAATTCGCTGCAATGGACATATCCGTTGCCCGTGCGATGCTGGAGCGGAATGCGCCATTGCCAGCCCGCTTCCTTGGCGGTGGAGCGGGTGTAGGGTGTGATAGTTTCCTGTTTGGTGCATGGCGCAGCCACTGCGCGGTCGCAAGGCAGCCAGTGCTGCCAGTTTTCATAGCCTGCCTCCAATGCGCCTTCGATCAGCAGTCCTCTGAAACCGCTGCAATCTATGAAAAGCTCGCCCGGGATGGTTTGACCGCTATCCAGCGTTACACTTTCGATGAAGCCATCGCTTGAACGTTGGGCGACGTCGACGACCCGTCCTTCAATTCGGGACACGCCGCGTTCCTCGGATAGCTTGCGCAGGAAGGCCGCATATAATCCGGCGTCAAAATGGTAAGCATAGTCAAAGGTCGACTGGATCTTGCGCCGATCAAGCTCGGGGCGCGCAAACTTGCCAGTCTTCGCCATGGCCCAGCACATGGAGAAATCATCGATCGGGCCATTGATATTTCCAGCGAGGCTCTCGCGCATCCAGTAATGGTAGAACGGCACCTTATCGAATTCGGCACCATACTGGCCGAACGGGTGGAAATAGGAATGCCCCTTTCTCGACCAGTCGACAAATTCGATCCCCAGTTTGAACGAACCGGACGTTTCGCGGACGAAAGTCGCCTCATCAATGCCGATACGCTGGTTGAATGTGCGGATGGGCGGAATGGTGGCTTCCCCAACGCCCACTGTTCCGATTGCTTCGGATTCGACCAAAGTGATCGTGCAATCTCTCCCGACCGCATCGGACAGCGCCGCCGCGGTCATCCAGCCCGCGCTGCCGCCACCGACAATCACGATGCTTTTGAGCGGGGCGAAGTCGCGGGTCATATCAGCCGCCGCAGCTGTCACGGATCAGCAGGCTGGTTTCCAGCCTTTCCGAAATCGCCTGACCGCCGCGTGTGTCGATCAGTTTGGAAACAAGCATCCGGCCCGCCAGGTTCACATCCTGATCAATTGTCGTCAGCCGCGGTGTGACAAGCCGGGCGGCAGGAATGTTATCGTAACCGACGACAGAAACATCATCGGGCACTTTGCGTCCTGACAGGTCCAGCGCGCGCATTGCGCCGATTGCGATCAGATCACTGGCGGCAAAAATCGCGTCGAATTCAACGCCGCTCTCGATAGCGGAGCGCGTTGTTGCCTCACCCGATTGCACATCGAAATGGGCGGGCAGGGTAAGCCTGTCATCCAGCGCAACACCTGCGCTTTCCAGAGCCATGCGATAACCGCGATAACGCTGCTCTGCCTCCGGAGCCTCCGTATCGCCAAGAAACAGAACTCGCTTACGGCCAAGGCGCAACAGGTGGGAGGTTGCGCGGCGACCGCCTGCAACATTGTCCGACCCGACAGTGCAATAGGCTGCATCACTGAAATTCGCCCCCCAGACGACAAACCGGTTGTCGCCATCGGAAAGCTTGTTGAACGCTTCGTGGAGGGAGCTTTGCCCGATAAAGATCATGCCCGTTGCGCGGCTGGTCGTCATTGCGAATTCCAGATCTTCTGCCGAACGCGGGAAGACATGGCTGATGACGAGATCGACCGTCCGGTCACGCGCGGCCTCTGCGATGCCAGCCAGCAGTTCGAGAAAGAACGGGTCAGCTACACGCGTCTCACGCGCCTGCGGGGCGGGCACGATTACAGCGATGGTAGCATCGGCGCCGACCGGCCCGTTGGGCATGTGTCGGCGAAACTCGTAATCGTGTTCTCGCGCAATGCGCCAGATTTCCTGCTTCGTCCGGCGCTTTACTGCCGGGCTATCATTCAGCGCTCGCGAGACAGTCGAAATGGATACGCCCGCCTGACGGGCAATGTCTTCCAGCCGTGCATTCTTTTTCGCCTTTAGTCCGGCTGCATCCATCTTCAATCAGTCCTCTGGAACCGCCCAATACCCCGTTCGCGGCTGCATAGAGTGTAGCACAGTGCCCTTGCTATCAACCCCTGCTTCGCTTGCAATCACAGTGGCGTTGGCAAATGGGGCGGGCGGTGTCCAGTCGATGGGTGTTTCAGCAAGATTAAAGGCGCAAAGCACCTGCGTCCCATCAGGCGCGCGGCGGATGAATGCGATGATCTCTTCCGGAGTCTCCAGCAGCTCGCTGCCCCCTGAAACAATCGCGGGAAGGGAGCGCCGCAAGGCCAGCAAACTGCGGGTGTAGTTCACCGTGGACGATGGCAGTTCGGATTGATCTTCGACAGCGCGCTCTGCCTGGGCGGGGTCCACTTTGAGCCAGGTCTTGTTCGCATTGGAAAAGCCGGCCTGCGGCTGATGCAAGGACCACGGCATCGGTGTGCGCGCTCCATCACGGCCAAGAGTGTGCGGCCAGTTGGCGATGGCTTCGGGGTCCTGAAGATCTGCGAATGCCACATGACCCTGTGGCAGGCCAAGCTCTTCCCCTTGATAGATGATCGGATTGCCGCGCAGCGATACCAGCAGCAGCAAGATCAGGCGTGCGACCTGTTCGTAATCATCCTCACCCGACCACCGCGTGGTTGCGCGCGGTGCATCGTGGTTTGAAAACGCCCATGATGGCCAGCCTTCGCCCGGCGATCCGTCCCAATTGGAAAGCGAAGCCTTTACAACCGCTGCCGTCAGATCAGGGGCATAGAGGAAGTCGAAGTTATAGGCAGAATCCAGCCGTTTTCCGTTCTCGGTAAAGGCTTTCATCTCGGCCAGCGGTTCGGGGCCGCCGACTTCTGCAACGGTAAACCGGTCCGGATATTCGTCGATCGTCTGGCGGATGCGTTCCAGAAATGCCGGAATATCGGCGTGCGACTGGTTGAACTGTTTGATCTGCATGTCGAAGGGCCGCGTGACTTGCTCCATCGGTACGCCCGAGGGAGGATTGTCGCGAAATTCGGGGTCATGCATCGAGAAGTTGAGAGCATCGAGGCGGAACCCGTCAACGCCCCGATCCAGCCAGAAGCGTGCAACGTTCTGCAGCGCTTCCTGCACGTCCGGATTATGACAGTTCAGGTCCGGCTGGCTCGTCAGGAAATTGTGAAGGTAGTATTGGCGGCGCGGGCCATCCCACTGCCATGCTGATCCGCCAAAGACGGACTGCCAGTTGGAAGGCGGCGCACCGTCCGGCTTTGGATCAGCCCAGACATACCAGTCAGCCTTGTCATTCGTCCTGTCGCGGCGGCTTTCCTGAAACCACGCATGCTGATCGGATGTGTGGGAATAGACCTGATCGATGATGACTTTGAGGCCCAGTTCGTGCGCCCGAACAATAATCGTGTCAAAGTCCTCAAACGTTCCGAAGCTCGGGTCGATGCCGCAATAGTCAGACACATCGTAGCCGAAGTCCTTCATGGGTGAGGTGAAGAACGGAGATATCCAGATGCCGTCCACGCCCAGCGAGGCGATGTAGTCCAGGCCTTGCGCGATTCCGCGAAGGTCGCCAATTCCATCGGCATTGGTATCGCGAAAGCTGCGCGGATAAATCTGGTAGATGACGGCACCGCGCCACCATTCTCCTGCGCCTGTCAGCACGTTGGCCTTTGCAATATCCTGATGCGTGTTCATTGAGCCGCCTCTTCAACGCGGGCGATGCACCATCCAAAAGCCGGCAGTGTCAGTCTGACACTACCCGCGGCCGCCACTTTTGTTGGGCATGCTCCGTTCAGTGCCTTCAGTTTGCGAGCGGAATAACCAATAGTTGAGTTAACGTTCACTTCTTCACCGGATGTGTTGAATGCAAGCAGATACTCCGCCCCTGTTTCCGGATCAAAGCGGGAAAAGCTGATCAGGCCAGGTTTGGTATCGTCATAGCTGCGGACGATCTGCTTACCACGCCGAAGGGCAGGGTGATCCTTGCGCAGCGGTGCGAGCGTGGCGATCAGCTGATAGAGCGGGTGCTGGGTATCGAAATTGTCCTGCGCGGTCGTTGCATCCGTCCCGATCAGGATATTGTCGTTATAGCTGTCCGTCAGGCTGGGGAACATGTCTTCGCGCGCGGCCTGATCATTGCCATCCCCGACAAAACCCTGTTCATCGCCGTAATAAATGACAGGATTGCCGCGCAGCGTCATCAGCATTGCGTGGCCAAGCTTCACGCGGGCGAGCAATTCTTCCTGCGAGATGCCGGGATTATCGGCTTTGACCAGAGTTGAAAAACGACCCATGTCGTGATTGCCCAGGAATGTCGGCATGGTGCGCGCAGCGTCTGCGCCGCCTTCGTAATTCACGTCACCATCGAACATGTCGACCAAAACGGAAGGCGCGGTGCCTTTGCTGACAGCTTCGCGCGTTGCGGATTGGAATGCGAAGTCCAGCACAGCGGGAAATCCGTCGCGGCGTGTAAACTGCGCCAGAAACCCGCTATTCGGGCTGTCGGAATACACTTCTCCGAATATCAGGAAGTTCGGTATTCCTTCCTCGTCGGCCGTTTCCAGCACGGCAGGAACGAAGGACTGCCAGAACTCCGGATTGACATGCTTCGCTGTATCTATGCGAAAACCGTCAATGCCAAAGCGGGTGATCCAGCTGGCATAGATGTCGATCATCCCTTCGAGAACGCGCGGATGTTCGGTGTAAAGATCATCGAGGCCCGCAAAATCGCCATAGCGGCTGCTTTCGCCGGTGAAAGTTGTGCTGCCGCGATTGTGGTAGAAAATCGGATCGTTCAGCCAAGCGGGTGATTTCACATCCCGCTCCCCTTCGGGAATGAAGGGGGTGTAGGCATAGTCCGAAGAAGTCAGATTGGCGAAGTTTTCGGCTGACTGAATCTCATCACCAAGGAAGCCTTCATTGATCGGCTCCCCATTCGGCCCGCCTTTGGTCGAGTACGGGTAATCGGCAAGGCTGCGATAGCCATAATTGAAGGCATCACCATCTGCATACTGGATCACGTCGGCAGTGTGGTTGGTGATGATGTCCATATAGACTTTCATTCCGCGAGCATGCGCGGCGTCAACAAAGGCCTTGAATTCCTCATTCGTGCCAAAGTGCGGATCTATGCTGGTGAAGTCGGTCACCCAGTAACCGTGATATCCAGCGCTTTCATCACCTTCGGGCCCTTGAACAGGCTTGTTCTTGAAGATTGGGGCGAACCAGATCGCGGTGATCCCCATATTCTCAAGATAGTCCAGCCGCGCCGTTAGGCCTGCAAGGTCTCCGCCGTGGTAGAAGCCTTTGTGAGCAGGGTTGAACCCGTGCTCCAGAGCAGTCCCCGTCAGGCCGCCACGATCATTGGCAGTGTCGCCATTTGCGAAACGGTCTGGCAGAACAAAATAGACAACTTCATCTTCAGGCAGGCGGTCGCGCAGAGCCATATCCGCGCCAGACTCCTCAGATTGCGCGCACGCGCTTGTCGTGAAACCGCCAAGCGCCAGCAGCGCTGCGAGCCAGAATCGTGTCATATCTAATCCCTCCCATTGGCTGAGTGCCATCATTGCCCATATTTTGCAAATCTTTGTTAGAGTAATTCTGTAGCAAAATGGACGGCATAAAAACCATTTAAAACAAGGCTCTGATAAAAATCATTGAGCATATGGCACGATTGAGAAGGAAAAAAATACCGCACCATATTGCAAAACTTTGCATAAAAGGCACACTGCAGGAGAGGACGAGGCTGGCGTAGCATGGAGGGATGTTGGTCAGCACTTGAAGAATGAGGCTCGCAACCGGTTCTGATATAAGGGTGCGAGTGGGAGAGGGATAGAATAATGACACAAGCGGCAACGCTGCAATCCGGTCGTAAGCCGGCCATGAGCCCGGCGCAGATCTGGAATATGAGCTTTGGCTTTTTGGGTATCCAGATCGGTTTCGAACTGCAGAACGGAAACGTAAGCCGGATATTCCAGACGCTCGGCGCGGAAGTGGATGAACTGGCTATCCTCTGGATTGCAGCGCCCATGACCGGACTGATCGTTCAGCCGATTATCGGCCATCTGTCGGATAATACGTGGGGGCGGTTTGGACGCCGCCGTCCGTATTTCTTCATCGGTGCGATCCTCGCCAGCCTCGCATTGTTCATCATGCCGAATTCACCGACGCTGTGGGTGGCGGCAGGCATGCTGTGGATCATGGACGCATCGCTCAACATTACGATGGAGCCGTTCCGCGCTTTTGTGGGCGATAATCTACCCGACCGGCAGCGAACGCGCGGCTATGCAATGCAAAGCTTCTTTATTGGGGTAGGGGCTGTGATCGCGGGCGCGCTTCCCTGGGTGATGACGAACTGGATGGGCCTGAGCAATGTCGCGCCCGAAGGGCAAATCCCCGAAACGGTCCAATGGGCCTTTTATCTTGGCGGCGGCGCATTGCTGCTGGCCGTCTTGTGGACGGTGTTTCGCACGCGCGAATACAGCCCGGAACAGATCGCCGCTTTCGAAAAGGCGCGCCACGAAGCGCTTGGCATTGACGATAGCCGGCTTGAAACCGTCCGGCGGAAGGCCGGCAAATTTTTTTCCGGCGGGATAGTTTGGCTGGTCTTGGGCGGCATTGCGGCGCTGATGGTGATGTACAGCCGCGGCGAGGGCAAGCCCGCCTTCCTTGGCGATGTCGAAGTCGGCAAGGAGCTGTATATTCTGGCCGGATTGATCGCTGCTTTTGGCGCGATCCAGATCATCGCGGGAATGCTGCGCAGTTCCGGCAAAGATGAAAACGGCTTCATGGAAGTTGTGAACGATATGTTCTCCATGCCCAAGACAATGCGCCAACTGGCTGTAGTCCAGTTCTTCAGCTGGTTCGCAATGTTCGCGCTGTGGATTTACGGCACGCCTGCAATCACGGACTATCACTTTGCTTCGCCCGATCCGACAACGCAGGGTTATCAGGATGGTGCGGATTTCTGGAGCCTGATGGGCTCGGTGCGCAACGGGCTGGCAGCGGCGGCGGCTCTTGGTTTTGTGGTGATCGCGGCAAAAGTGGATCGCCGCAAACTGCACTGTTTCAATCTTACCATCGGCGCTTTCGGATTTGGCGCGATGATCCTGTTTACCGATCCGGCTCTGCTGTGGGTTTCGCAAATCGGGCTGGGCATTGCATGGGCTTCGATCGTGTCGCTGCCTTACGCCATTCTTGCAGGGTCTGTACCGGCTAGAAAAATGGGCATCTACATGGGGATATTTAACGTCTTTATCGTGGTGCCTCAGCTGATTGCAGCGACCTTGCTGGGCTTCCTTGTGAACGCTCTGTTCGGAGGGGCGCCGATTTACGCGATGGCGATTGGAGGTATCTCATTCCTGTTCGCGGCGATTGCGACCTTGTTTGTCAGCGATGTGGCCATTGCGGCCAAAGCACGCGAAGCCGCTTTGGCGGAGGCTTCGTGATGCTGCGGTTGGTTTTGCCTGCAATGGCAGCCTTCGCGCTCACCAGTTGCGACGGTCAGGTTGCCACCTCTTACGAGCCGCAGCCCTATGTCGAGTTCGAAAATGCCGAATGGACCCGCGATGCGGTGATCTATCAGATGAACACGCGGCAGTTCACGAAAGAGGGCACCTTCTCGGCAGCGCAGGAACATCTTCCGCGTCTGGCGGAAATGGGCGTCGATATCGTCTGGCTGATGCCGATCCATCCGATCGGTGAAGTGAACCGCAAGGGCGGAATGGGAAGTCCTTACTCGGTCCTCGATTATCGGGCGGTCAATCCTGATCTGGGGACTGCGGAGGAGTTTCGCGCCTTCGTCGATAAAGCGCATGATCTTGGGCTGAAGGTCATTCTGGATTGGGTCGCGAACCATTCCGCCTGGGACAATCCGCTTATTGAAGAACATCCCGAATGGTATCTGCGTACTCCCGAAGGCGATCCGATGCCGCCAGAGGGCACGGACTGGTCCGATGTCATAGACTTCGATTACTCGCAGCCCGGCCTGCGCGAATACATGACTGGCAGCCTTGCCTATTGGGTGCGGGAATTCGATGTGGACGGGTATCGCGCCGATGTCGCAGGCTATGTGCCAACCGATTTTTGGGAAACCGCCCGAAAAGAACTGAACGCGATCAAGCCGGTCTTCATGCTCGCGGAATGGGAAACCCGCGATCTGCATCGCACGGCTTTCGATGCGACCTATGGCTGGGGCTGGAAAGAGGCGATGCAGGAGTTGGTCGCCGATGGCAGCGGTGCAGGTGCGATGCGAGGGTACTTTGCCGCGCAAAACACAACGTGGCCGCGCGCTGCCTATCGCATGAATTACACCGATAACCACGATCAGAATTCGTGGGATGGCGTTGCTTCGCGGATATACGGGCAAGCCTATCAGACGGCTATGGCGCTCAGCTTTGTCAGTCCGGGTATCCCGTTGATCTATAATGGTCAGGAAGCGGATCTCGACCGCCAATTGTCCTTCTTTGAAAAGGACGAAATTGAATGGCGCGAAGGGCGCTATGATGCGTTTCTGAGGGAACTGATTGCTCTCAAAACGCAAGAGCGGGCCTTGTGGAATGGCCGGTATGGCGCGCCGGTGGTCGATGTTCCGAACAGCGCCAATGCCGATATCCTCAGCTTTGTGAGAGGGGAGGGGGCGGACAGGATCTTTGCCGTGTTCAACCTATCGCCAAGAGCGCATGAGGTAACGTTTGATCTGGCGCGCCATCACGGCAATTATTCCGATGCCATTTCTGACGAGCCGGTTGCGTTCGATGGGGATACGCAGCTGACACTTGGTCCGTGGGATTTCCGGATATTGCGGGCCGATTAAGGCTGCGTGATTTCCAGCGTCTGACCGGCTGATACGTTCTGCCGAATTGTCTCGCTGCCGTCCGGCCAGATAACCCGCAAACCGGCCTGCGTGTTGGGGCCAAGACCGAAAATCTGGTCAGTCGAATTGTGCGAAGTGAAGTTGCTGTTGACTGAAACCATACGGGTCTGCGTCGTATCGGCGATGGTCATTTGCACTATCGCGCCAACGGCAAAAGTGTTGGGTGCGCGCCCCCGCAGGCGCACCTTGATCGTGTTCGCGCCGCTCAATTCGTTCTGCCAGTAATAGACGGCATCTTTTGGCTCTGCCGTCAGCAACAGGGCATCGACGTCGCCATCATTGTCAAAATCGTCGCAGACCACACCGCGACCCTGATCTGTTTCGGCAATGGAGGATGTCTGGGCCGCATCTGCGAAAGTGCCATCGCCTGCGTTCATCCAAAGGCGGGTCACGTCATTCACATAGTTGGACGCAGACGGATCCTTGCCCGCTTCCCAGCCATTTGTCTGATAAATGTCGAGCCAACCATCAGCGTTGAAATCTGCAAAGCATGATCCCCAACCCCAGCCGCCAGGCTCGACACCCGAAGCCGCATTGCGGCTGAAGTTTGCCCCGCCAAGATTTTCGAACAGGCGGTTTCCATTGATTGAGGAAACGAACCAGTCGAAATCTCCGTCATTGTCGAAATCGCCGATGGCTGCGCCCATCCCGTTTTCATCATCGGGTGTGAAGGAGGCTGCACTGAACGTACCGTTACCGTTATTGACCAGCACTTTTGACCCGCGGAAGTCTGAAACCATCAGTATGTCGAGGTCACGGTCGCCATCAATGTCGGCGAAGCCGGGTGCGAAAGTGTAATCGAAGTTTGGCCCCAGCACCCCTTGCGGCAGATCGAAAGATAACAACCCCGCAACACCGCTGGTGGCGCTGACCGGGGTGAAGGCCATGCCGCCTGCAGTGCTGTCGTTGCGCCATAGTGTTTCGGTCTCACCGGGGATGACAGGATCGCGCGGAGTGCCCCAATGCGCCATCAGCACATCGAGATCCCCATCTCCGTCATAGTCGCCCAGTGCCATCGAGATCGTGTGATCGGCTTGGGCCGCGTCAAAGCCGGAGCCAGCACTAACATCGGTAAAGCGACCGGTTCCGTCATTCGCAAACAGTTTCGTCGGGCCGCTTTCAAGTCCGCCGATCAGGAGGTCGAGATCGCCATCGCCGTCCAGATCCCCGAACACCGGCCCGCTATGACGGCCATTGACCCCACCGCTTTGTGTAAAGGCGATGCCTGCCGCAGCTGCGCCTTCGATGAAGGTGCCGTCTTGATTGATGTAAAGCAGGTTGGGGCCAAGATCGCCGCGTGTGACGAAAACGTCCAGATCGCCGTCAGCGTCGATATCTCCCGTGGCTGCGCCACCAGCAAATTGCGCGACCATCGGGTTCAGCCCGCTTGCAAAGCCGAAACTGTGACCAAAGCCCATTGCCGATGTCATGTTGGCGAAGCTGGTGTTTTCACCGGCGGGCAGAGTGGCGGTGGCTGTAGCTGGGGGCGGGTTCGGATTTGCATTTACAGGGCCGGCGCTTGGTGCAGGGGCACTTCCGCCCTCTCCGCATCCTGACAGCCCACCAGCCAGAGCCATACTTACTGCGGCCACAAAACTGCGCCGTGATACCATTCCGATCCCTCCCCAGAGCATCGCCCACTCTCAATATTGCAAAAAATTGCAGAAATTTCCCTTGAAGAAAAGTCGTATTTCTATGCTATCAGTGGATTCGAGAGAGAATTATTGCAAAATATTGCAAATCCTGCCGTTTGTCAGGGGAATTGGGGAGGGAAAGATGGTTCGTGCCGGTCTGAAAGTTTTTTCGGTGGCTGCATTCGCGGTGGGAGCAGCCCTGCCATTGAACGCTAAAACGCTTACAGTGGCATCTCCCGATGGCTCTCTAGAAGTCAATATCAGCGATGAGGGCGGCACAGTCACCTATGATGTGACCAAGGATGGACAGCAGGCGATCGACAATTCTCGGCTGGGCATCCTGTTTCGCGATCATCACGGCTTTGAAGGCGATCTCACTATCAGTGAATCGACCGAGGCGAGCGTGGACCAGACATGGGAGCAGCCCTGGGGGGAGCGTCGCCTTGTGCGCGATAACCACAATGAACTGGCCGTGACGATCAGCGCAGAGAAGGGGCCTGAGCGGGAGATTACCGTGCGCTTTCGCGCATTCGATACCGGCGTCGGCTTCCGTTATGAACTGCCCGAGCAGGCGGCTTTTGAAGGGCCGATCGCGATAACGGACGAACTGACCCAGTTCGCAATCGGCGGTGACGCGGATACGTGGTGGACGCCCAGTCGCCAGTTCAACCGCTACGAATACATCTATCGCAAGGGTAAGGCGGCGATTGTTGACGATGCGCATACCCCCGTCACCTTTCGCAAGCAGAACGGGGTGCATATCAGCATCCACGAAGCGGCACTGGTCGACTATTCCGCAATGTCCCTGCTGGCACTGCGTCCAGGCAGTTTCGAAGCGCAACTGCGCGCCGGATCAGACGGGATCAAAGTCCACACCAAAGCGGGGTTCAAAACACCCTGGCGCACAATCCAGATCGCATCCGACGCGGTAGGCCTGATCAATTCCGACATCATTCTCAACCTGAATGAGCCGAACAAGCTGGGGGATGTTTCCTGGGTCGAGCCGGGCAAATATGTCGGCATCTGGTGGGCCATGCACATCCGCGAACGTACATGGGGTAATGATGGAATCCACGGCGCCAATAATGAAGATGTAAAGCGCTACATCGACTTTGCCGCGGAACACGGTTTCAAAGGCGTGCTGGTCGAAGGTTGGAACATCGGCTGGGATGGTGACTGGTTCAACAATGGCGAACTTTTCAATTTCACCAAAAGCTATCCCGACTTTGATCTTCCGATGTTGAGCAAATATGCTGCTGAACGCGGTGTGCGGATCATCGGTCACCACGAAACAAGCGGCAATGTCGCCAATTACGAGGCGCAGATGGAGGCTGCTTACGACCTGTATGCCGCCAATGGCGTGCGTGAGGTAAAGACCGGCTATGTCGCCGATGCGGGCGATATCGTCCGCTATGATGCCGATGGAGTGAAGCAGTATGAATGGCATGACAGCCAGTTTATGGTCGGCCATCATCTGCGGGCAGTGAAAGCTGCGGCCAAGCGCAAGATTTCTATCAACGCGCATGAACCGGTGAAGGATACCGGCCTGCGCCGTACCTATCCCAACTGGATGACGCGCGAAGGTGCGCGGGGGATGGAGTTCAACGCGTGGGGCACGCCGCCGAACCCCACCGATCATATCTCGATCCTTGCTTACACCCGCATGCTTTCAGGGCCGATGGATTACACGCCGGGCATTTTTGACCTGCGTCCGAACGAGGCTCCGCCGGTGCGCGAGGACATGCAGCGCGGCGATCCGTCCAATCGTCCGCAGACGACGCTGGCCAAACAGCTCGCGCTTTATGTTGTGCTGTATTCTCCGCTCCAGATGGCGGCCGATCTGCCCAAGAATTACGAAGCGCGCATGGACGCTTTCCAGTTCATCAAGGACGTCGCCGCCGATTGGGAAGATACACGCGCGGTTGCTGGCGAGGTCGGCGAATATGTGGCGATTGCTCGCCAGAAACGCGGCAGCGAGGAATGGTTTCTCGGCGCTGTGACTGATGAGACCGATCGAGAGCTTACCATCAAGCTGGATTTTCTGAAGCCTGGCCAGACTTACACCGCGCAAGTGTATCGCGATGGTGACGGGGCGCATTGGGATACCGCGCCTTACGAAATCGAGATCGAGGAAATGACTGTCTCTAGTAAAAGTACGATGGAACTGAAACTTGCCTCGTCAGGCGGCGCGGCAATACGGTTTGTCCCGACAGGCAAATAGCCCAGTGCCGCGTTGGCGGATGAATCGTCGACGGTTAAAAAAGCGTAACAGACGAGTCTCGGTATTCCCCTAGGTAGTTTCCGACTCGCCAGTTTTCTTACTGAGCGACCATGGAAATTCTCGGGGGACTTAACTTGACCGGCACATCGACCAGCATCGTCATCAATGAAATCCACTACGATGTGGGCTTCAGCAGCACTGACCCGACGCCTTTCGATGCCAATCGGGATGGCACACGCAGCGCGAGCGAAGATGAATTTGTCGAGATCGTGAACACGACAAGCGCCGCGATCAATATCTCGGGCTGGACGCTTTCGGATGATGACGGCGGCGATTTTGTCTTCCCGGCGGGCACGACGCTCCAGCCCGGACAGGCTCTGGTCCTGTTCGGTGGAGGTAATCCTCCGGGTGATGTGGGCAATGGAATGCCCAACAGCTTTTTTGGCGGTGCGCTGGTCTTTGTTGATGACGGGTCAATCGGCAGCGGTCTTTCCAACAGTGGCGATCTGATCGAACTGCGCGATGCGATGGGACAGATCGTCGACAGTGTAGGCTATGAAAATGCGGGCGCGTCCGGGATGACCGATGCGGGCAGCGCGGATGACGAATCCGTCGTGCGTGATCCTGATCTGACCGGTAGTTTCGTCGCCCATTCGGCTGCGACAGATGCGGCCGGTGCGCTGTTTTCGCCTGGTACGCAGGTCGATGGTTCAGCATTCGAAGCGCCGGTTACTATCGTCCTGGACGAAGGATTTGAAACCGACGGTACCGGGACGCGCTACACCTTCTCTTCAGGAGAGGGATCGGACGGCTTCAGCGATTTCTTTGTCCGCACTGATGGCAGCAATATCTCCTCCAGCTACGAAGTGAGCGGGCAGGGCGGAGATTTCTTCTTCGCGGCACAAGATATCGATTCCGTCCCGGGGCTGAGCACGGATAGCCAACAGTCTCTGTTTTTCTCGGGCTTGGACATCAGCGGCCTGGACTCGCTCTTCTTCACTATCAGTATTGCCGAAGATGACAGTGCCGACGGCAATGACGATTGGGACCAGACCGATTCCTTCCAGGTTTTCGCCAGCATTGATGGCGGGCCGCAATTCCTGATCTTCGCGGTCGAGAATGACGATGTCGGCACTGGCTCCGGCTTCAACGGAGCGCCGCTGATCGACACCGATCTTGACGGTGTGGGCGATGGCACAGAGATCACTTCGGTCTTTCAGACTTTCTCCGCTGCAATCGCGGGCACGGGTTCGACCCTTGATCTTGAACTGCGGTTCCAACTTAATTCAGGCGACGAAGATCTCGCTATCGACAACATTATCGTCTCTGATGCGCCCGTTGCCGGTCCGCAGCCCGGAACTTTCAGTGTGGCCGATATCACCGCTCGTGAAGGCGATGACGGAACCACCGAAGCCGTGTTCACCGTCACCCGCAGCGGCGGCAGCGATGGTGCAGTATCTGTTGATTTCAACACCAGCGCGTTCCTGACGGACAATGCGACATTCGGCGATGATTTCACCCCGCTTTCAGGCACTTTGAACTTTGCCGATGGCGAAACCTCGCAAACGATCACTTACCTGATCAATGGCGACACCGACATCGAAGGCGATGAGCGTTTCGGCGTTCTTCTGACCAATGCAACCGGCGGTGCGACGATTGATGCGCTGGCGTTCCAGGCCACTGCGACAATCATCAATGATGACTTTCCGCCTCAGGGTCCGGCTGAAGTCTTCATCAACGAAATCCACTATGACAATAGCGGTTCCGATCTGGGTGAAGGCGTCGAAGTGGCCGGTCCAGCTGGCACAGACCTCTCCGGTTGGAGCATTGTTCTCTACAACGGCAATGGCGGGGGCTCTTACCGCACGGAAAGCCTTACTGGCACGATCCCTGATCAGGACGATGGTTTCGGTACGCTGAATTTTGCGATCAGCGGCATCCAGAATGGCGGCCCTGATGGTATCGCTCTGGTCAATCCGGCTGGTGTTGCTGTGCAGTTCCTGTCTTACGAAGGCAGCTTCATCGCAACCGATGGCCCTGCTGCGGGCATGACCAGCGAAGACATCGGGGTCAGTGAAGCGGGCGTTCCGGCAGGCACATCGCTGCAACTTGGCGGAACAGGCTTTGTCTATGATGACTTCACATGGCAGCCCTCGCAAACTGAGACCGCGGGCGGGGTGAACACCGGTCAGGACTTTGTCGCAGCCAATCCCAATGGCGTGCTTTTCGTCGACGACGCAAGCGTGACCGAAGGCGACAGCGGCACTTCGGTCATCACCTTCAACGTGTTCCGTGTGGGCGGGACGACCGGCGCGGTGAGCGCTGATTACTCCGTCGCGTTTGGCAGTGAATTCACTTCCGCTGATGCCAGTGATCTTTCAGGCGTGACGAGCGGAACGGTCAACTTCGCCGATGGTGATACGCTCCAGACGATCTCCATTGAAGTCGTCGGTGACGTAGATGGCGAGCCGAACGAATTCTTTGATCTTGTCCTTTCCAATCCTGTCGGCGGTGTAACGATCAGTGATGGCACGGCAGAAGGCGCTATCGTAAATGACGATCCGCTTGTCCTGCTGATCGGCGAAATTCAGGGGGCAGGGCACACCTCTCCCTATGTTGGGAATGATGTCATCACCGGCGGACTGGTGACTGCGGTCGCCAGCAACGGCTTTTACATGCAGACGGTTGATGATGGCGATAGCGCCACCTCCGATGCGATCTTTGTCTTCACCGGAGCGGCACCGACCGTTTCTGTCCTTGATGTGATCCAGGTTGAAGGGCGGGTCGAAGAATTTCAGCCTGGCGGCGATCCATCCAACCTCACGATTACGCAGATCGTCGATCCGGTTATCACTCCCATCGGCGTTGCAGACCGGCTGCCCGATGCTGTTGTGATCGGCCCCAATGGCATCACTCCGCCGACCGAAACGATTGACGATGACGGCTTCAGCGTATTCGATCCCGAAAATGACGGCATCGACTTCTGGGAAAGCCTTGAAGGGATGCTGGTCACAGTCGAAAACCCGGTTGCTGTCGATAGCACGAACGGCTTTGGCGAGCTTTGGACCGTCGCCAGTGACGGAGAGGGCGGCCTGCTGGCTTCGAATGTCTCTGATGAAGGGCTGGTTGTCATTGATGGCGGGGCGGGCGGCCTCGGTGAATTCGATGCAGGCGCGGGTTCCGATTTCAACCCCGAGCGTATCCAGATCGACGAAGCAGGGCCGATCAACGGCCAGATTTTCGAAATTCCCGATGTGCTTCCGGGTGCAGTTCTCAATGATGTGACCGGGATCGTTACCTACGCGTTCGAGAATTATCAGGTCTTGCCTACAGGCGCTGTTACTGTCGCACAAAACCCGACCAACATCGCCGAAGCGACCGCTTTGGTGCAGGGTGCAAGCAACCAGCTTTCAGTGGCGACCTACAATGTCCTGAACCTCGACATTAACGAAGCTGATGGCGACACCGACATTGCCGATGGCCGCTTTGCCCAAGTTGCTACCGATATTGCGGTTGGCTTGGATACGCCGGATATTGTCGTCCTTCAGGAAGTGCAGGACGATAGCGGGTCTGCCAATGATGGCACAACGTCAGCCGTGCTCACTCTGCAAGCTCTGGCGGACGAAATCTTCACCCAGACAGGCATCCGGTACGAAGTTCTAGACAACCCGTTCGTTGTTGACGGGCAGACCGGGGGGCAGCCGGGCGGCAACATCCGTGTGGCCATGCTGTACAATCCGGACCGCGTCACACTGGACAATGCCAGTGTCTTTACCGTTACCGAGCCGGGCGACACGGCGCTGAATTCAGCCTTTGCCAATTCGCGCGCGCCGTTGGGGGCGAACTTCACTTTCAACGGCCAGACCGTGACGGTGATCGGCAACCACTTCACCTCGAAGATCGGATCGGACAACACATTCAGCGGGGTTCAGCCTCCTGCCAATGCGGGCGCAGTGGCGCGTGCGGCGCAGGCCGCGGCAGTGAACGAGCTGGTGGACGGCATGATCCAGTCAGATCCGAACGCGCAGATCGTGGTGGTTGGCGACTTTAACGAATTCCAGTTCGAAGAACCGATGCAGGTCCTGACCGGAGAGCTCGACTTTGATGGAGCGACTGTGGCGGCTGGTGCGAATGTGGTGCTTGAAAACCTGACCAATCGCCTTGATCCGGAAGATCGCTTCAGCGTGCTGTTCCAGGGCAATGCCCAGGCGCTCGATCACATTCTGGCCACCGGCAACCTTGCCGATGACGCCCAGATTGATGCGGTTCACGTCAACACGCCGCTCGGCAATCCGGGGTCTGACCATGATCCGATGCTGGCAGTCTTCAATGTCGGCGTTGCTGTACAGACCGGTTCGAACCGCGTTGATGATGTCCTTGCCGGCAATGACGGTGATGACCTGATCGACGGGCTGCGCGGTGATGATCTGATCAGCGGCAATGGCGGCGATGATGATCTGCGCTTCGCCGAGCATTTTACGCAAGCGGGCCAACCACCAGTTCCTGTAATTGAAGTATCTGGAAGAAGCTTTCCTGTCGAGGTGGAATATCGCCCGCCGAG
>JAXHVK010000030.1:0-25010 GCA_034211135.1 Pseudomonadota bacterium | reverse complement strand
TGGCCGAACTGTTCGAGACATTGCCCGAAGTGGGCGATCCCGAAAAACCGACGCTGGTCTTCTTCTTTGACGAAGCGCACTTGCTGTTCGATGATGCACCCAAGGCGCTTCAGGAGAAGATCGAGCAGGTTGTCCGCCTGATCCGGTCCAAAGGGGTGGGCGTTTATTTCGTCACGCAAAATCCGATCGACATTCCCGAAGAAGTCGCAGGCCAGCTCGGCAACCGTGTCCAGCATGCCCTTCGCGCCTTTACCAAGCGCGATCAGCGCGCGATCAAGGCGGCTGCGGAAACCTTCCGCATCAATGAAGAACTCGATGTCGAAGAAGCTATTACCGAACTCAAAGTGGGTGAGGCGCTGGTCTCCACCCTCGATGAAGAGGGCGCGCCGACTATCGTACAACGCACGCTGATCAAGCCGCCGCGTTCGCGTCTTGGCCCTGTGAACGCAAAAGAGCGGGCGATCATCCAGTCAGTCAGCCCGTTCGAAGGCAAATATGACGAGGCTGTTGACCGCGAAAGCGCCGAAGAGGTGCTGGCGCAGAAAATGCAGGACGCCGCCGAGACCGCTCAGGAAGTGGAAGAAAAGGGCAAGGAAGAAGTCGCCAAGCGTCCGCGCAAGTCGAAATCCATGTGGGAAAAGGCCATTTCGCGCGGGACCAAAGTGGCCGCTGGCGGGATGGCCAGCGCGGCAGCGGCGGCTGTGCTGGGCAAGAAAAGCCGGTCCAATCCTGTCGCCAGCGGGATCACATCAGCCGCCGGCTCGATCGCAACGGATCTCGCAGGGCCAATCGCAGGCCGCTTCGTTCGCAACCTGATCGGCGGACTGATGCGCTGAAGCGGTTTGAACAAGGGGCCGTCAGGCGGGAATGGTCAGAACCGCCCGCAGACCCCCTTCGGCGCGATTGTGCAGCGTAAGGGAGCCGTTATGCGCTTCGGCAATTGCTCTTGCTAATGTGAGGCCCAGCCCCGCGCCGCCGGTGGAGCGGTTGCGGGACGCATCGCCTCTTTTAAAGGGCTCCAGCATGGCGGCGATGTGGTCCTCGGGAATGCCGGGGCCGCCATCGTCAATCACGATAGCGATTTCACGCTGACCCTTTTGCTCCTTCAGATTCACGCCGACCAGCGCAGTACCGCCATAGCGAACCGCATTGCTGACGAGATTGCGTACAGCGCGTTTCAGCCATGTCTGCTGAACAGTCGCCACAATCCGGCCCGCGCTGTCTTCGCCCAGTTCGACGGGGCTGCCCAGATCCTCAAATTCCTCAACCACGCTTGCGACGAGCGCGCTGACATTGA
Source organism: Pseudomonadota bacterium (assembly GCA_034211135.1). Taxonomy (GTDB): domain Bacteria; phylum Pseudomonadota; class Alphaproteobacteria; order Sphingomonadales; family Sphingomonadaceae; genus Erythrobacter. The sequence goes on along the minus strand of JAXHVK010000030.1, from coordinate 23,713 downwards.
CAGGCTCATGTTGCGCCCGACCTTTGCCGATGCGGGCTAGCGAGAGAATGTCATCAAGCGTGCGCGTGATATCTTCGATCGTCTCAGCCATTCGCCCGCGCTGGGTTTCGTCGGGCACGCTTTCAATGCGCACACGCAATGCCGCCAGCGGGGTTTTCAGATCGTGGCCGATTGCGCCCAGCATCACGTCTTTTTCATCAAGCAAGGCGGAGATGCGGGCTTCCATCGCGTTGTGCGCGGCAATCAGCCGCCGCGTGTCGGCCGGGCCGGTTTCTTCAAGCTTCACGGCGCTTTCGGGATCTTTGGAAAATACAGTCACCCGCTCCGTCAACTCCGCCAGCGGACGGGTAATCCGGCGCAGGACAAGGAAGAGGATCACGGACAGAAAGCCAAACGTCAGCAGGGTCTGAAACAGCAGAACGCCAATGCCCTCTTTGGAAGGGGACCATTCGAACACGCGTGAGGTTTCCCAAGGCCCGCCTGTTTCGCGCTGGATCGACGCCACCAGCAGTTTGCGCGATTGCCAGCTGGTCCTTTCGGCAAGGCGCGGGCGGCGTTCGGCAAAGGCGATCAGGGCAGGGTCATCACCCGCAATTCGTTTTCCCAGCATTATCTTGTGTGGAACGATACCTTCGCGTTCCAGCAGGCTCAGTAACCTTTCAGTCCGCGCGGGATCGCGGCTCGCTTCTTGCGCGGAAACAGGGGACGTATCCGTCACGATATAGCGCAGTCTGCGGGGAAGGCGCACCGGCGGGCGATTGTCGATTGTGGCCTGAGGCCCACGACGTCCAGCACGCGGGCCACGTGGCGAGGGGCGCCTGTCGGCGTCTCGATCTGCAAGGCGCTGCGGCCCCTCAGCCAGGTGGAAGGATAGGGTGGTCAACGCGGCCAGTTCCCGCCGGTCTTCGCTGGCGCGGTACAACAGAACAGCCGAAACCACCTGCGCAATCAGCAGGGCGAGCATAACACTCGCCATGACCTGACCCAGCAGGCTTGAGGGCAAAAAACGCTTCATGTGTCGGGGTTCTGGCCAGGCTCGACCCGTTTGACCTTGGCAGCGAAGCGATATCCTCCGCCACGAACCGTCTGGATATATTGCGGATCGCGGCTGTCCGCTTCAATCTTTCGGCGCAGGCGGCTGACTTGATTATCAACCGCGCGGTCGAACAGATGAGCCGTCCGGCCCTGCACCATATCCAGCAGCCGATCCCGGTCGAGAACGCTGCGAGGATGATCCAGAAATGCCCGCAGCAAACGGAATTCCGCAGTCGAAATCGGGACTGTCACACCTTCGGGATCCGTCAGTTTGCGCTTGAGCGGATCGAGGAGCCAGCCTTCGAAGTTGTAGAGCCATTCCTCGCTTGCCTGTTCGGGCGCAGCGCCACGGCCCACTCTGCGAAGGACCGTGCGGATACGCGCCACCAATTCGCGCGGTTCAAAGGGTTTGAGCACATAGTCATCCGCACCCAGCTCCAGGCCGACGATGCGGTCGGTCGCTTCCGTTTTGGCGGTGACAAGTATCACAGGCAGATCGCGCGTTTCGACCAGATGGCGGCACAGGGAAAGGCCGTCCTCCCCCGGCATCATGATGTCGAGCAGCACGATATCGGGCGTGGTATCAGTCAGTATGGTTCGTGCACGCGCTGCGCTTTCGGCTTCGGTAACCGAAAAGCCCTGACCGGTGAGATATTCGGCCAGCGGCTCCCGCAGCGATGGTTCGTCATCGACTAACAGAATGGACGTCGGTTTTACTTCGGTCATGCTGACATCACTCATCAAATTGCGTTCAAGGTCTTAGCGGCGCGTGATAGCGCAAGCCAGCCCGGTGCGCCTGACCTTCGGCGAAGGAAAGGCGCGACCGGGCCGGAGTGTGAGCGCAGCGCTGTTACAGGGAGAGGGGGAGGTAGCGCTGCGCCGGAGGAAGTGGTTTACGAAGTGGCGCCTGCCGGGCCGCGACCGCCGCGTTTGCCACGCTCGCCGCGCTTACCCTTGCGGGCTTCCTTCGCTGCTTCGCGCTCTTCTGCGGTGATCGTGCCGGAGCCATCGGTGTCGACACGGGCAAAGCGGGCTTCGACCATCGCATCGAATTCAGCGCGGCTGACAGCCTGATCGTTATTGGTGTCAGCCCGGCGGAGCATTCTCATACCGCGTTCGTGCCCGCCGCCACGGCGACCCATACGCTCGCCTCGCTTGCCGCGACGCTCACCACGCATTTCTTTGCCCGCCTCAAGTTCGGCCTGCGACAGACCGCCGCTCTTGTCGGTATCGAGACGTTCGAACATCTTTGCCTGACGATCAGCGCGGCGCTCTGCGCGCTGTTCACTGCGCGCTTCGCGAGCGGCTGTCATTTCGGCCTGCGAAAGTTCGCCATTGCCGTCAGTATCAGCCTGCGCAAAGCGTTCCTGAGCGTGCGCATCGCGGTCTGCACGGGTGATTGAGCCATCACCATCCGCGTCCATCTTTTCAAAACGTTCCGCGCCGTGCGCCTTCGCTTCTTCGAGGGTAACGATCCCGTCGCCGTCAGCATCCGCTTTCGCACCGGAATGGTGGCTTGCATAGGCAATGCCTGCGCCGCTCAAGGTCAAGGCGCTGGCTGCTGCAATGATAGTCAGTTTACGCATAGTCAGTTCTCCTATTCGCCGTGCCGATAGTAATGGCAGGCATTTAAACAGAAGAGCTGCGGAGGCACGTCTGGCCTTTCAGGGTTCCGGCTGCCGGGCTTGCTTCACCAGGGGAAATGAAGCCGTCAGGGGGTAAGGACCCGGCGCCGACCCTTCGTGAAAGGCCGGAGGTTTTCGGGGGAGAGCGTCTCCTGACGCGTCCTCCGCAACTCATGAAACCTGTTCTAGAGGCACTGTGTCGCAGGATTATCCCGGAAAACGGGTATTTTGTCGCGCTGTGTATCAGGATTGGGCCGGTGTTAAGCTGCGGGCAAAGTTAGGGGCACTGTCGTGCCACAAAAACCCCTCCCGCAGCCAGCCAGCTTGTAATCCGGCGCTCAGCCTGCAGGAGCGACCATGCAAAACACGTTGAGCTTGTTGCCATCAAGATCACGGAAATAGCCTGCATAGAAACCGTCATCACCGCGCGGACCGGGTGCACCTTCGTCGCTGGCGCCTTGCTCCATGGCGACGTCGTAAATCGCCTGCACCTTTTCAGGGCTGTCTACCTGCAGGGCTACCATCGTGCCATTGCCGACGCTTGCCGCATTGCCATCAAAGGGTTTGGACGCCGCAAGGCCGGCAGCGCCGCTTTCGAAATCGCCCCAGGCGATGAACTGGTCGTCTTCCATCATCCTGCCAAAGCCCATAGCCCCGGCGACCGCGTCATAAAAACCCGCAGCGCGCGGCAGGTCATTTGTGCCCAGTGTTACATATCCGATCATCTTCGCTCTCCTGTCCTGTCCCGACTCGGGATAGTGGAACAATACAAGAACATTCAGATTGGCGCAATCGGCACTTGATGGTTTTGTCGCGGGCCTAGAGCGGCTGCGTTTCCCGCTCGACCCAGGCGCGGTCATCTCCGTCAAGCTGCGGCACAAGAATTTCGCGGACCTTGGCATGATAGCGATCCACCCACCCGATTTCCGCATCGGTCAGCAGCGATTTCTCAATCAGGCGACGATCCAGCGGCACGAATGTCAGCGTGTCAAAGCCAAGGTATGTGCCCTCTGCCCCCTCGATCTGCTGCTTTGTAATCAGGACAAGATTTTCAATCCGGATGCCGAAAGCATCGGGCTTGTAATAGCCCGGCTCATTCGAGCAGATCATGCCTGCGTGCAGTTCCTGACCGGTGCCCGCCTGTCCGCCTGCGGGCTTTGCAATCCGCTGCGGGCCTTCATGCACGCCAAGGAAGCTGCCAACCCCGTGGCCCGTGCCATGCGCGTAATCGACGCCGCCTTCCCAAAGATATTGGCGCGCGAGCGCATCGAGCTGTCCACCGCTCGTCCCCTGAGGAAACTTTGCACAGGCAAGCTGGATGTGCCCTTTGAGGACGCGCGTATTGCGGTCTTTCATTTCCGTCGTCGGCTCGGCACCTTCGGGCGTGTCGATCCAAACAGTGCGCGTGATGTCCGTTGTGCCTGCGGGGTATTGGCCGCCGGAATCCACCAGATAGATGGAGCCGGGCGGGATGGTGATATTGCTGTCTTCGTCCACGCGATAATGCGGCAGCGCCGCATGCCCTGCGGCAGCGGAGATCGTGTCAAAGCTGGTATCACGCAGATCGCCATGTTCACGGCGGAAGCTTTCAAGCTTGGCTGCTGCGGTCAGTTCATCAACCTCACCTTTCGGAGCGGTGATTTCCAGCCAGCGCAGGAAGCGCGAAACCGCTGCACCGTCGCGCGCCTGCGCATCGCGGTGGCCTTGTACCTCCGCCGGGTTCTTGATGGCTTTGGCGAGGATGGTCGGATCCTGTTTGAACACGAATTTCGCGCCGCCTTCGCGCAGCGCCTGTGCGATGCCCACCACGCCGAATTCGGGATCGACGCTAACGCGCTTGCCCGAAAGCGATTTCAGCGCGCCTTCGAATTCGTCGCGCGCGCGGATCGTGACTGCATTGCCAAGATGCTGGGTCAGCTCCGGCGTTACCTTGTCGGGAGCGATGAACAGTTCGGCATGCCCGTCTGCATGGGCCACCACATAAGACAGCGCCACAGGCGTATGGCTGACATCGCTTCCACGGATGTTCAGCAACCACGCGATAGAATCGAGCGCAGGGATCACGGCTGCGTCCAGCCCTTCCTTCGTAAGCCAGTCAGCCACTTCGCCGCGTTTTTCTGCCGAGCTTTTCCCGGCGAGTTCTTCTGTATGAATAAGCGCCGCCGCGTCTGAGGGGGAGGGCTGGTCCGCCCAGACTGCGTCAATCGGGTTTCCATCGGCGGGAACCATTGCGATTCCGGCAGGCTCCACGACTTTCTCCAGCGCTTCGACCCAACCCCAGGTGTGCAGCCAGGGATCATATGCGATCTTTGCGCCCGAGCTTGCGACTTCTTTCAGCCACGCGCCCAAGGTGTCTTTGGGAACGGAGCGGTAGGCAAACAGCTTTTCATCCACCTGCTCACGGACCTGCACGGTGTAACGGCCATCGACGAAAATAGCCGCATCGTTCAACGTAACCGCAGCAAAGCCCGCCGATCCCCCGAATCCGGTCAACCATGACAGACGCTGCGCATAGTCACCGACATATTCGCTCATATGCTCATCCGAGATCGGAATGATGAAACCGTCGAGCTCGCGCCGCTTCAATTCTTCGCGAAGGGCTTTCAGTCGGGCTTCATGGGTCTGCATCAGCATGTCATCGATCCTTTGTGTCGCAATGGATTGCGGCGTGTTGGTGAGTCTGTTTACAACGCGCACATAGTCGCACGGAGCCGTGCTTTCCACCATAGCGCCCGCAAAGAGGAACTGAGCAGCCATGACCCCCCTCTCGAAATTCCGCACAATCGCACTTACTTGCGCCGCAAGTCTGGCGCTTGTCCCGCTGAGTGCGGCGCAGGCAGACAATCACAAGGAAATGAAAACCGTGGACGCCGAAAAATCTGTTCCCACTTCCGCGCCGGTCGCAAAGAAAGTGCCGCACACCTACACGCATCACGGGATTACAATCGAAGACCCCTACGATTGGCTTTATGACAAATCCTATCCGACCATCGATGATGAGGATGTGCTGGACTATGTGAAGGCCGAAAACGCCTGGTTCGAAGCGAATATGGCGCCTTATGAGGCCCAGACCGAAGCGCTGTTTGAAGAGATGCGCGCCCGGATCAAGGAAGACGACAGCTCGGTCCCGCAACGGATGGGTGATTATCTGTACTGGTCCGAATTCGAAGAGGGCGCTCAATACCGCAAGCATTATCGCAAGCCTGTTGGTGCTGCGGCGGATGCAAAGGGCGAGCTCATCCTCGATCAGAACGAATTGGCAAAAGGGCTGGAATACTTCCGCCTTGGCTCGCTGACGATCAGCAAGAATGGCCGGTTCATGGCCTATTCGACGGACACCAACGGTTCGGAGCGCTACACCGCACGCATCAAGGATCTCGAAACGGGAGAACTGCTGGCAGACGAGCTGACCGGCCTTCGCGGCGGCCTGACATGGGTCAAGGGTGACAGCGCTGTCGTTTATACTCCGGCAACAGAGGAATGGCGCACGCTTGAGGTGCGTCTGCACACAATCGGCGAGCCGAACGACACGGATGTCTCGCTCTACAAGGAAAATGACCAGAGTTTCAGCGTCGGCGCAGGTCTGACAGCACAGGATGATTATCTCATCATCGCAAGCGGCGATAACGAAACCAGCGAAGTGCGTTTCGTGTCGGCAGACAATCCCACTGGCGAGCTGACCCTGATCAAACCGCGCGAGAAAGGTGTCGAATACAGTGTCGACATTCGCGAAGGCGAATTGTGGGTCTGGACGAATGACGATCACATCAATTTCCGCCTTGCGAAAGCCGATCTGACAACGCCGGATAAATGGGAAACGGTGATCGCCGGGTCGAACGATTTTTATCTGACCGGCTTTGATCTGTTCAAAGACTATTTCGTCACCGAAGGCCGTCTGAACGGCTTGGACAAGGTGCAGATCCGCCAATACGGATCACCCCAGACGATCCAGTCAATCGACTTTCCCGAAGCAAGCTATTCCGCTGGCCTGTCCAACAATCCCGAATACGATCAGACCAAATTGCGGCTTTCCTATGAAAGCATGATCACGCCTGACACGGTGTTTGATTATGATGTCGCAAACGGTTCTCTGGAAAAGCTGAAGCAGCAGGAAATTCCCAGCGGTTATGATGCCAGCCAGTATGTCACCGAGCGTCTGACAGTCGAAGCGCGCGATGGAACAATGGTGCCTGTCAGCATCGTCTATCGCAAAGACCGCAAGGAAATCCTCGAAAAAGCGGGCATCGAAGGGCCCGGTCCGCTGCATCTGTATGCTTATGGTGCCTATGGCTACGCAATTCCGCCGGGCTTTTCGACCACGCGCCTGAGCCTGGCTGATCGCGGATTTGGCTATGCCATCGCGCATATTCGCGGGGGTGATGACCTTGGCCGCCGCTGGTATCTTCAGGGTAAGCTGAATGAGCGTACCAATACCTTCAACGACTTTGTCGATGTTGGGCGTGGACTGATCGCCAAGGGTTATACGGCAGAAGGCATGGTGACAGCCAGCGGTGGCTCTGCCGGAGGCGAGTTGATGGGCGCGATCATCAATCAGGACCCGAAGCAATATGGCGCAATCGTGTCGCACGTACCGTTTGTCGACGTGCTCAACACCATGCTGAACAAGGACCTGCCGCTGACCCCGGGCGAATGGCAGGAATGGGGCAACCCGATCGAAAGCAAGCAGGCCTTTGCCTATCTGCTCAGCTATTCTCCCTATGATCAGGTGAGCGCGCAGGAATATCCGCCCATGCTTGTGACCGCAGGCCTTAACGATCCGCGCGTGACCTACTGGGAGCCTGCCAAATGGGTTGCCAAGCTGCGCGAGTTGAAGACGGACGACAACACGCTTCTGCTGAAGACCAATATGGGCGCAGGACATGGCGGCAAATCGGGCCGCTGGAATTCCCTGTATGAAACGGCCGAGGAGTTCAGCTTCATCCTGTGGCAGATGGGCATGGCGGAAGAAGAGAAGAAAGGCGGGTGAACGTTCCCCGTTTTACCAAGACCTTCACCGCAGGGGCGCAGCATATTGATGAGCTGGGCCATGTGAACAATGCGGTGTGGGTGCAATGGATACAGGATCTCGCCACCGCGCATTGGGATGCGGCGGCGAGGCCGTGCGATCATGCGCAATTCTTCTGGGTCGTGATCCGGCATGAAATCGACTACCGCGCCAATATCGCTGCGGGAGAGAGCGCATTGGGCACGACCTACATTCCCGATCCGGCACGCGGGGCGAAATCGGTCCGCGTGGTGGAGTTTGCCGATGGTGACGGGCGCGCTTTGGTCACAGCCCGCACGACATGGGCAATGCTCGACCGTGAAACGCAGCGATTGGCGCGGGTCCGGCCTGAAGTGATGGAGCCATTCCAGCAAGCGTTATAGACTGTCAGGCCGCTGTCTTGCTGGCGGATCTTGGCTTTGCGCCCTTGGTCCTTCGTTCGGTTTTCGCAGGCGGTTCTTCGACCAAAGCGTCCAGACGCGCGGGAAACACAGTCATGCGTTCATAAGCCATGCGGTTGCGCCCGGAATCCTTGACCTCATACATCAGCGCATCAGCACGGGCATACAGTTCGTCAAAGCTCATCGCGAGGTTCTGCGATCGCGGAAGCTCGACAACGCCCATGCTGCCGGTGACCGGAATATGCAGGCCGGGGACATCCGCTGCAATCCGCTGAGGGATGGATTGGCGCAGCGCCTCTGCACGCTGAAGGGGATTGTCTCCGCGCAGCAGAACGACAAATTCCTCCCCGCCGATCCGCGCTGTGATCAGGTCCTTGTCATGGCCGCTGCGAAGGGCCTTTGCGCAGGACACCAGCGCGGCATCGCCCGTCTGGTGGCCATGTTGATCATTGATCTGCTTGAACCGGTCCAGATCGACAAGCGCGAAAGTGTCAAAGCCACGTTTAAAGAGTTCGGCGAATTGCGCCTTGAGCCCGCGCCTGTTCAGCAGGCCAGTCAACGGATCGCGTTCCGATAGTTCTTCCAGCATCCGCGCTTCGGTGATCGCGGCATCGCGTTCGCGGCGCATGATCGTGAAGCGGTCCGCCAGCCCCAGAATGGTAGCGATAGATTCGAAGAATATGCCCAGCAACAGGACACCGGTAATCTCATACCGTATGACACCCGGAAGCATGTGCGATGCAAACAGCACAGCGCAGGCAAAGAACATCGGCGCCCAGCCGACCAGCTGGAATTTGACTGCGCGGCTTCCATTGCGAAATGCGCTGGTCATCGCCGCACAAAGGGTAATCAATCCGACCAACATCCCGTAAGCGTGAAAATTCCCGCCCAGCGGTCGCAATATCTCCAGCGACATCGCATGAACCGCACTAATGCCAAGGACCCAGACTGCCGCCCAAGGCATCGCTTTCCTGATGACAGGATTGAGCTTTCCGTCCTCAATGAAACTGCGCGTGAACATCAGCGCGGCTGCAACGGTTGTTCCCATGGCAAGGATCAAACCGATCCGCAGCAGGTCAGCGGGTATCTGAGTTACAAGCGCAAGGATATTGGTCCTTGCGGCAACCAGCGCAGCAAAACCGAAGCACAGCCCGATATGCCAGGCGAGGAAGGACTGTCGCATGATGAACAGCAATGCGACATCCAGAACGATCGGGATCAGCAGCACACCGATCAAAGCGGCATAGACCATCAGCCATACGATATCGCTGTTCGACAATACCGGCGCAGCTTCGCGTAGATCGGTGCGCGATAATGTCGCCCCGTGGCCATTGCCGACAAAACTCGCAACGACTTCAACCGCCCGCCCCTGATGCGCGGGGAGTGCAGTGAACATCTGCGGTCCACCGGCGATTGTTTCCATTTCGCTCAATTCAACACTGCGATAGGACCACACATTCTGATCGTTCAGCAGGGCAATGTTCAGCCTGTCGAAGTAACCGATCCTCGTGTGCAGAAACGCAGGCGCCGCACCGGTCTCGCCGATCTCAAACCGCAAGGTCCAGTCGCCGCCCGAAGGTTCGCGCGATAGCGGTTCGCAAGACCATGTTGAATGGGCGACATGATCTGCGGTTCGGGCAATTTCGCTCGCAATATCGCCGTTCGTGAAACATGCGGTTTCCGCAGCGCGCGCCTCATCAGGCTGCCACAGCGCAAGCAGCGCAGCCAGCATGGCGGCAAACTGGCAAAAGGCGCGTGCCGAATGGATAAGGGGGCTTATCATTGCGTATGTGGATATCAGCTACCTCTTACGATCAAATTAAGCACATCTACCCAATGGTTTGTTGACCCCTGCGCCGATTTGCCGCGCGTCGCCGGCTCATCGTCATCTGCGTGTCATAGAGCGAGCCTATTCGGGCACGGTTCACAGGAATCAGATGATATGAAACTCTCCGCTCTATCGGCAGGTGTGCTTGGCCTTGCTGCAATGACGCTTGCCGGATGCGATGCCACTGGCGGATCGCGCGATTCGATCCGTGCTGTCGGCTCTTCAACCGTTTACCCCTTTGCCAAGCTGACCGCTGAAAGCTTCGCGCTATCGGGCACGGGGCGCAAATCGCCGCTGATCGAAAGCACCGGGACAGGTGCCGGTATGCAGCTGTTCTGCGAGGGGCTCGGCGCGCACACGCCTGATCTTGCCAACGCTTCACGGCGCATGAAGCCGAGCGAATTCGATCGCTGTCAGGGCAATAATGTGAAAGACATTATTGAATTTCAGGTGGGACTGGACGGTATTGCCTTTGCCGCTGCGAAAGACGGTATCATGCTCAATCTGTCCCCGCGGATCGTCTACGAGGCGCTTGCAGCGCGGCCTTACGGGCAGGAGCAGACAAACGAAACCTGGCAGGATGTCGACCCATCACTGCCCGACTTGCCGATCTTTGTTTATGGGCCGCCCAGTTCATCGGGAACGCGCGATGCCCTGAAGGAACTGGTTCTTGAACCGGGCTGCGATTCCAATCCTGCTATGAAAGCTCTGAAAGAGCAGGATGAGAACAAGCATCAGCAGATTTGTACAGAAGTGCGTTCTGATGGCGCTTATGTCGATCAGGGGGAGCAGGACAATCTGATCGTCCAGAAAATCGGCAACAATCCGCGCACCGTTGGCATTTTCGGTTTTTCCTATCTGGAAGAGAACGCCGACAAGGTGACGGGCCTGCCGATGAACGGCGTTGACCCGACCTACGACAACATCGCGACCTTCGCCTATCCGGGTGCGCGGCCGCTTTATGTCTATGTGAAAAAATCCCACATGCGGGCCATTCAGGGGCTGGATGCCTATCTGATGGAGTGGACCAAGAACTGGGACAAAGGCGGGTCGCTCTCCAAGATCGGACTGGTTTCCCTTTCCGAAGAAGAAAAAGCGCTGAACATGGCAAAAGTCGAGCAAAAGCTTACGCTGACGCGCGCCGATCTTGAAAAGAAGTAAGCGTCAGCTTGCGGAGCCCGTGAAAAGAGCCGCGCGCCTCAGCCAAGGCCTGGCAGGCGCATCGGCCTAGATGGGATTGCCGTCGCGATCGCGGAAGATTTCGCGGCGGCCGACATGGTTGGCTGGCCCGACCAGCCCTTCGCTCTCCATCCGTTCAATCCACTTGGCCGCCGTGTTGTAGCCAACGCCCATCTGGCGTTGCAGCCAAGATCCGGAAGCCTTCTGGTTCTCGATCACGATCTGGCAGGCCTGACGATATTTGCGCTCTTCCGGATTGTCGCTGGCTGTCAGTTCGTCTTCGAAGTTCAGCCCGCCATCTTCGGGTTCTTCTGTGACTGCATCGACATATTCGGGGGAGCCTTGCGCCCGCCAGAAATCGGCCACCGCCTCCACCTCTTCATCGCTGACAAACGGGCCGTGCACACGCACCATCGCGCCGGTATTGGGCTTGTAGAGCATGTCGCCCTTGCCCAGCAGTTGCTCAGCGCCTTGCTCGCCCAGAATGGTGCGGCTGTCGATGCGGCTTGTTACCTTAAAGCTGATCCGCGTTGGCAGGTTGGCTTTGATGACACCGGTGATGACGTCAACCGAAGGGCGCTGTGTTGCCATGATCAGGTGAATGCCCGCCGCACGCGATTTCTGCGACAGGCGCTGGATAAGGACTTCGATCTCCTTTCCGACCGTCACCATAAGGTCAGCCAGCTCGTCCACGATCAGCACGATCTGTGGCAGCGGTTCGTAATCGAGCTGTTCTTCCTCATACAATTGCTCGCCCGTATCCGGATCAAATCCGGTCTGGACGCGGCGGCCCAGCGGCTTGCCCTTGGCGATGGCGGCGCGAACCTTGTCGTTGAAGCTGTTGATGTTGCGCGAATTCACGCTCGACATCATGCGATAGCGCTTCTCCATCTCCTCAACCGCCCATTTGAGCGCGCGAACGGACTTATGCGGCTCTGTGACCACCGGCGAAAGCAGGTGCGGAATATCGTCGTAAGACTTGAGCTCCAGCACCTTCGGATCGATCAGGATCAGGCGGCATTCGGACGGCGTGAAAGTGTAGAGCAGGCTTAACAGGATACAGTTGAGACCAACCGACTTGCCCGAACCGGTTGTCCCGGCGACTAGCAGGTGAGGCATGGCGGCAAGGTCTGCGACAATTGGTTCGCCCGCGATATCCTTGCCCAGAATGATCGGCAGATTACCCTTGTGTTCGACGAAATCAGCACAGGCGGCCAACTCCTTGAGCATGACCATCTGACGGTCGGCATTGGGCAATTCGATGCCGATAACCGTCTTGCCCGCGATCGGCGAAACGCGCGCAGAGATAGCGCTCATATTGCGGGCAATGTCTTCGGCAAGGCCGACAACACGATTGGAGCGGATGCCGGGGGCAGGCTCCAATTCGTACATTGTTACGACCGGACCGGTGCGCACCGCTGTAATCTCGCCCTTGACGTTGAAGTCGTCCAGCACGTTTTCGAGCAGGCGGGCATTGCGTTCAAGCGCCAGCTTATCCAACGAAGGCTTCGCATCGGCGGGCGGTTCGGCCAGCAGGTCCAGACTCGGCAAATCGAAGTCGGCAAACATGTCTTTCTGGTTCGCCTTCGCTGCCGCAGCGCGACGCGGCGGGGCGCTGGGATCGCTGATCTCCGGCGCGCGGCGGGGCGTTTCTTCAACCACCGGTGCGCGCTTGGCTGTCGTGGGTTTCGCGGGAGGCGTGCCTTCTTTGATGTCCTCAACGCCCGCCTCGGGGGCCGCCAGACGCGGCTGACGCGAAACGATGAACGGTATCTTGGCCAAGGCGCCACTAACCGCTCCGCCCACCAGCGCGCCGCCGCCAAGAAATTCGGGCAGCGTCAGGAGCGCGCGCCAGTCAATCGCGAAGATGCGCGTCAAAAGGGCGACGCTGCCTGCAAGGCTCGCCAATGCGGCAATCAGGATAAGCCATCCGGCGGAATCGCCAGCGATCTTGGTTGAAAGCGCCTGAATTGTGCCTGCGCCCAACAGGCCCGAAACCCCTCCGATCTGCGCGGGCAGTGTTCCGCCGGACGTATCGAAAGCGAGTGTCAGCGTTGTCGCCATCAGCACCATTGCAAGGATCAGCATGAAGAACGGACGCCACCATACGGTGTTTTCCAGAGGCGCTTCGATATCGTCATCCTGTTCGACATCGCGCCACAGCTTTCGCGCTGAAATATACAGCAGCGGCAGCAAGAGTACGCCTGGAATGCCAAAGAAGAACAACACGCGATCTGCCGCCCATGCACCGGACAAGCCCATGATATTTCCGACTTCCTCTCCGCTCGCTGCGGTCGAGGGGCTGGGATCGGTTTGCGTGTAAGTGATCAGCGCAGCGGCCAGAAAGAACATCAGCAACAAAAGCGCGCCCGCACCGGTCATCTGAACCGTGCGGCGCACGGACCGGCGAAAGGCTGCGCGCCAGTCAGGGGTGGATTTGCGAGGGGTGACAGCGCGGGTGGCCATTGGGTGCTCCTGTATGGGAACACACCATGAATCTTCGCTGAGTCCGGGTCAACCCAAGAGCGGTAAGCCGAAGTATCTAACTCAGCCCGTCAATCGCAGCCCAGCGCGGCCATTGCAGCTGTTTTGCGCGTTCGGCATTCATTCCGCCGAGCGCAATGACGGGCACTTGTGATAGCTTTGACAACATCCGGAAACGCGACGCGCCCAGCACCTTGCCGCCGGGGTGGGAGCGGGTTGGGAAAACAGGCGACAACATAACCGCATCAGCTTTCAGGGTATTGGCCGCCGCGATCTCTTTCGCATCATGTGCTGTCGCCAGATACACTAGTCCGTGGCGGCGCGGCCAGAGGGCGCGCGGCGCGCCATAGACTCCATCCGCGCCCCATTCGCGCGCGGTTATCGCGCTGTCCGAAAGGATCACATGATGGCCAAATGCCTTCGCAAAGCGGCGCAATTGCCGAAAGCGGTTATAACGGTCCGGGTCTGGCAGATGATAATGCCGGTAAACAAACCCGCTTCCCGCTGGCAATTTCTCCAATGCCTTTTCCAGTCCGGCATCGTTGCGCGCATCGGAAAGCAGCCACAGGTCAGGCAAAGTCTGGTCATGCGCCATCACATCGCTATAGCGCCTGCGAAATGAAAAACGCCATGGAAAGTGCCACCACACGCCTCGCCGCGGTTGAAGAGAACATCGCCCGCATGTGCAAGCCTGCCCGCCGGGAGCGGGACGAGATCACTCTGATCGCAGTAAGCAAGACTCATCCGGCTGAAAAGATCACGCCGCTGCTCGAAGCAGGACAGCGCGTCTTTGGTGAAAACCGCGTGCAGGAAGCGCAGGGCAAATGGCCGCAATTGCGAGAGCAATATCCGGATGCAGAGCTGCACCTGATCGGCCAGTTGCAGTCGAACAAGGCCGACGATGCGATTGCCCTGTTTGACTTCATTCACGCGCTCGACCGGCCAAGCCTGCTGAAAGCTCTGGCAAAGGCAATGGACAAGGCGGGCAAGCGGGTGCCGTGCTTTGTGCAGGTTAATATCGGTGACGAGGAGCAGAAGGGCGGATGCCCGATCAGCGACTTGCCCGCTTTTCTGACACAAGTGCGCGATGCGGAAGTGCCCATTGCAGGCCTGATGTGCCTGCCGCCAGCCGAAATCGAGCCTGCGCCATTCTTCGCCTTCCTCGCCAAGCTGGCTGACGACAACGGGGTCGAAGGTCTCTCCATGGGGATGAGCGGTGATTATGAGACTGCCGTACGGCTGGGCTCTACTCACATCCGCGTAGGCACTGCATTATTCGGCCCGCGCGGATGAGCAGCGCCTTTGCTGCGTTTGAGGGCAAATGGCTGTCGCGGCTGAATATTGGCGCGAATACCCGCTTTGTCCATGGTTCCATGCCCGAAGGCGGCGGTCTGTATTTCGCTATTGCTGACGGGTTTGTCAGCGCGTCTGGCTTTTCGCCGATTGGCTTTAACTGGGAATTGCTCGACACGAGCGGAGACCCATCCGCCGTGCGGTCAGCGCATGGCGAAGTGGTGAAAGCGCTTTCCAACCGGATCAGCGATTATGGCCGGTCATGGCTGGCGCAGGACGAAGCGGTTCAATGTGCCTCAGACTTTTTCGGCCTGTTCGACCCGGCCGATCTCACTGTCGTTTCCAACCGCTATGACGGGCTCTGGAACCCGATTTCAGGCGCTGCGATAGAGTGGGGCTTCATCGCTTTTGATGACAGCAATATCGCGCTGTTGCTGATCGCTGACAGCTAAGAATTGACGCCAACGAAAAAGGGCGCCCCGTTGCCGGAGCGCCCCTTTCCTGAACAATTCAAATTCTGATCAGAATTCGATAACCGCTTCGACACCGATCGTGCGACCGCGTGCCAGCGGCGAGAAGGTGCCGGCTGCCGGAGCGCGATCAAACGGTGCATTCACGCCGTTGGAAAGCGGACCGCCAAATGGGATCTGCGTATCGCCACCAGCCTGCACTTCATCAAACAGGTTGCGGCCATAGACCGACAGGGAGAAGCCATCGAGCGGGGTCACCCAGGTGATGTTGGCTTCGAGGTTGCTGATCGACTGGATGAAACCGCGGTTGTCATCGGTGTAGGCGAACTCATCGCGATACTGATAGTTGATGCGCGTCAGGATTTCATTGTCGCCGATGAACAGTTCGTGGATCAGGCCGGCACCAAAGGTGAGCTCCGGAACACGCGGCAGACGCAGATCAAGATCGGTATCGTTGATGACGCCATCGCCCGAGATATCGAACAGGATTTCGTCATACTCGTCATTGATGATGCCGACATTACCCGTCAGGATCAGCGAGTCCGTAACACGAACGCGGGTTTCTGCTTCGAAACCGATGATGGTTGCATCAGCGGTGTTGAATATCGACTGCGCCACACCCGATACCGGATCCGACTGGTTAACTTCGCGCTGCATGTCCTGCACCTTGGTGACATAACCTGCAACGTTGACAGTGAATACGCCATCAGCAGTCTGGAACTTGCCGCCGATTTCGAAGTTGTCGACCTGCTCTTCACCGAAGGCGAAATCGGTTCCGACGATGGCTTCAAACGCATTCGCATTGGTAATGCGGAAGTTGTAGCCACCCGAACGGAAACCGCGGGTCCAGTGGCCGTAAACCTGGCTGTCACCGAATTCGTACTGAAGGCCGAGTTTCGGCGATACGTTGCGGAAACGAACGCGGTCTTCAAAGCCATTGTTTTCGGTCGGGATGAACGGGTTCGTTCCGCTGGTCGGGCAGGTGCCGTCGACAACCGAACATTCCGGACGCGGGCGCAGATAGGTGACGGCTGCGTCTTTGGTTTCCTGGCTCCAGCGAATACCGGCAATGACTGACAGCGCATCGGTCAGGTAATACTGGCCGCTTGCGAACACGCCGAGCACTTCGTGATCCTGCGTACCGCCGCCGAAGAAGGCGAGCGGCGTCGAAACGGGAATGTCACGGCGTTCGGTGTAGGAGTTGGTCTGGTCAAAGTAGAAACCGCCAACAGTCAGGTCGAACGTATCGGTCGAAACCGCATAGCGGATCTCGTTCGATATCTGGTCCTGCTCGGTATCGGTGGATGAGTGGAACAGGAATAGCGGTGTGGAATCGATGTCTGCATCGGTCACCGCCTCATAGCGACGATAGCCGAAGATGTTGGTCAGCGTACCCGGACCGATGTCGACTTCGGCTGTGACCGAGGTGTTGACGATCTCGTTTTCATAGAAGCCGCGGTTGTCGATCGCGAAGTCGAAGCTGTCGCGTGCGAAAGTGCCACGGTTCTGTGCTGCGGGGCCATCACCTTCACTGGTGAAGTATTCGGCCTTACCCGTCAGCGTCAGATCCCCAAGACGCGCTTCGAGAGCGCCGCGGACGATTGTGGTCTGGGCCGCGCCATGGTTCGAACCGTCGAACTGGTTGATGAACGGGCCTTCGTCTTCGTTGTAATAAGCCGCTACCTTGAACAGCAGCACGTCTTCCACCAGCGGGCCGGAAAGCACGCCGCTGACGGTGTAGTTTGCACCGCCATCATTATCGCCAACCGGGCCATCAATCGCAGCGCGGAACTTGCCCTGCAGGTCTTCGGTGGGGTTGCCGGTGTTGATGACAACAGCGCCGCCGGTCACGTTGCGACCGAACAGAACGCCTTGCGGGCCACGCAGGATCTCAACGCTTTCAACATCGAAAATATCGAAGACAACGCCGGCATTGGTGCCGAGATAGACGCCGTCAATGAAAACGCCGACGGTCGGGTCAATCGACGGGATCGAGGAGTTGATGCCAAGACCACGGATCGAGAAGTTGGCCTGACCACGGCTGGTGCCGATCTGGTCAAGCGAAACGTTCGGCGCCTGGAAGCCCAGGCCCTGAATGTCGCGAACCTTAAACGCTTCGAGCGTATCGGCGTTGAATGCCGTCACGGCCAGCGGCACATCCTGAACGTCTTCGGGGTTCTGGGTTTTGGTGCCGGTGACGACGATTGTGTTGAGCGAATCAAGCGAACCTCTGCGTTCGTCCTGTGTTTCCTCTGTTGCTACGGCATCGTCTTGGGCGGTCTGTGCCTGCGCTGCCGCGGGTGCGACCATTGCGGCAACGGCACAAGTGGAAGACAGCAGCGCGAAGGCGCGCTGCTTGAACGGGGTTTTCATGTTATACCTCTCCTGACTTTAGGGCCGGATGCAGATACCGATGGGTTCGCAAAATGCAACCCATTTTTGCTATCTGCATCGACCAATGAATGACTGGAGCAGGCCTACGCTGTTTCGAGCTGTTTCTGGCGCTTGTCACTGGCTGCCGCGAGCAGCCTTTCCTCTATTTCCCGAAGGCGTTCGGGAGAGACTATTTTCCCGCCCATCAGATCGGTCACATAGAAGGTATCCGCTGCGCTTTCCCCGTAAGCGATGATGTGCGCCGATTGGACGATCAGATTGGATTCATACAGGGCATAGGCCAGACGGTTCAGCAAAGCCGGACGGTCGCGCGCCGTCACATCAATCACGGTGAAGCGGCGCGATGCGTCATTATCGAAAGTGACGGTCGGCGTAACCTTGAACGCCTTTGAACGGCTGTGCGTCAGCGGGCGGGCTGCCAGTTTTGGGACAAGCTCGATCTTGGCCATCAGGGCATCGCGGATCCCGCGCTTGAGCCGCTCAATCTGGCCGCTTTCGCGATAGGGCTGGGCGTTGCGATCCTGAACCAGCAGGTTATCGACGGCTGTCCCGTTTCGAGAAGTATGGATACGCGCATCAATGATGTTCGCCCCGGCCAGATGCAGGCCGCCAGCAATTCGCGCGAACAAGCCGGGGTGGTCGGCGGCAATGATACTGACCAAGGTCGCACCGCGATCCTCATCCGCTTCACAATGGATGGAGAGCTTTTCCTCCAACCGCAGCGAAGCATCGTACTGGACAAGGTTACGGGCGATTATGTCTTCGGGCTCTGCGATCCAGTAGGCATCCCCCATGTCGACGCCGATCGCGTCAACCAGGCCGGCCTGTTCGCCCAGAAGATCGCGCACGACTTGCTGTTTGGCTTCGACGCGTTCTTTGCGCCCGCGCTTTTTATGGCCAAGGCGGAGGCGTTCCTGCGCGGCGTCGTACAGTTCGCCCAGCAATTGGCCCTTCCAGCTGTTCCATGTGCCGGGCCCGACAGCGCGGATGTCGACGGCTGTCAGAATTGCGAGGTTCCGCAACCGGTCGAGAGTTTTCACCTCGCCAACAAAATCGTCGATAGTCTTGGGGTCTGTAAGGTCGCGCTTCTGCGCTGTCCGGCTCATCAGAAGATGTTCGTGCACCAGCCATGCGACCAGTTCGGTTTCGCGTTCGTCCAGACCGAAACGCGGACACAGACGCCGGGCGACGCCAGCACCCAGAACGGAGTGATCGCCGCCGCGCCCCTTGGCAATATCATGCAGCAAAACCGCCACGAACAGAGCGCGGCGCGACGAGACCTTGTGAATCTGTTTGGTCGCGCGCGGATGATCGTCTTCCAGCAGGCCGCGTTCGATCCGGCTAAGCAGACCAATCGCCCTGATCGTGTGCTCATCGACCGTGTAGTGGTGATACATGTCGAACTGCATTTGCGCATTCACGCGGCCGAAGTCGGGAACAAAGCGCCCGAACACACCCGCCTCATTCATCCAGCGCAAAGCGCTTTCAGGGTCGTTGCGCCCTCCCAGCAGTTCCAGGAAGATTGCATTGGCGCGCGGGTCCTTGCGCACCGCCTTGTCAATCAGTTTGGCGTCCCTGTCTGCCTGGCGCATGGCCTGCGGGTGAACCTCCACGCCTTCGGCCTCGGCCAGTTGGAACATTTCCACCAGTCGCACGGGATCTTCGGCGAACCATTCTTCCGAAGGGGCCCGGATCATGCCGTCTTTGACTTTAAAGCCCTGGACTTTGCGTGATCGGGTACGGCGACCGAAAAGCCCGCCGGTAAGACCGGACCGCTTCTTTTGAGCAGCGGTTTCTTCGTCCAGATGGGCAAGGAAGACACCTGTCAGACTGCCCACGCGCTTTGCCTGCAGGAAATAGAACTGCATGAAGCGCTCGACCGCGCTTTTGCCCGGCCGGTCTGCGAAATTCATCCGTTCGGCCACGCGGCGCTGCAACTCGAATGTCAGCCGGTCTTCGGCGCGTTCTGCGAGCTCGTGCATGTGACAGCGTACTGCTAGCAGAAAGCCTTCCGCGCGGCGGAAGCTGCGATATTCGCTGCGGGTCAGAAGACCAACATCCACCAATTCTGCCGCCGAGCCGACGCGGTGAATATATTTTCCGATCCAATACAACGTCTGCAGATCGCGAAGGCCGCCTTTGCCTTCTTTAACGTTGGGTTCGACGACATAGCGACTGTCGCCCATACGTTCATGGCGCTCATTGCGTTCGGCAAGTTTCTGCGTCACGAATTCTCGCTCGCTGCCACGCACGACGTCACGCCAGAAATGGACCCGCGTTTCTTCGTAAATGGCCTGATCGCCCCAGACCAGACGGGATTCCAGCAGAGCGGTGCGGATCGTCAGATCCTCTTTCGCCATACGCACGGTATCAGACACTGTACGGCTGGAATGGCCGACTTTGAGCCCCAGATCCCAAAGCAGATACAGGATCGCTTCAATCACTTGCTCGCACCATGGCGCCCGGCGCATCGGCGTAATGAAGGCCACGTCAATGTCAGAATGCGGAGCCATCTCCGCGCGCCCGTAACCGCCGACAGCCAGCACCGCGAGCCTTTCGGCAGCGGTGCGGTTCGGGGCAGGGAACAAATCAGCCGTTACGTGATCATAGATGACCCGCAAAAGCTGGTCCGTCAGAAAGGCGTGACCCGATGTGCATTCATGACCGGCAGAGGGATTCTCCGCCAACCGACGAGCAAGCTCGATGCGCCCTTTCTCAATAGCGTTTCTAAGCAGGGATATGATGTGCGGGCGTGCGGCATCGCCATGCGCCTCCACCAGCTTGGCTATGGCTTCCGCCACCACGCGCCGATCAAAAATGGCGCGTTGACGCGGGATACGTGAAACCGTCACTGCACGTATCCCGTCGTCATCATCCGTTTCCTATCAAGCCGCTGTAAGCTGCTTTGTGTACTGTTCACGCAGCAGCTTCTTATCGACTTTCTGCGTGCCAAGGCGAGGAAGTGTCTCATTCACAACGAAGATATGCTCTTCCAGTGGAACCTTGAAGGGGGCCGTATTGGAAAGCAGGTATTCGCGCAGAGCCGCTGGTGTGACCTGATCGCGGCCTTCCTTCGTCAGGATTACAGCAGCAGGCACTTCGCCAAAGCGCTCATCTGGCAGACCGAAGACGGAGCATTCGCCAATATCTGCGTGAGCATAAATGGCGTCCTCGACTTCGATGCAGGAGATGTTTTCCCCGCCACGAATGATGATGTCTTTCTTGCGATCAACGATGAACAGGTAGCCGTCTTCATCGAGGTAACCCAGATCGCCGGTGCGGAAATACATGTCTTTGGTGAAGGCGTCTCGCGTCGCTTCTTCATTGCGCCAATAGCCCAGGAAGTTGGCAACCGAACGGATGCAGACTTCGCCAATGTCGCCTTGAGCAAGCTTGTTACCGTCATCATCAAGGATGGCGAGGTCTACCATTGGCTGACTTGCCGTGCCGGTTGATCCGGGCTTGGCCAGATAGTTCTCGTTGAAGTTGCCGCAACCAACAGCATTGGTTTCTGTCAGGCCATAGCCAAGCAGCGGGAAGCCGCCCGGGAATGCTTCCTTGATGCGTGTCACATGCTCTGCCGGACGCGGAGCGCCGCCCGCGGCAAAGCTCTTGCATGCTGAAAGGTCGTATTTCTCACGCTCGGGATGCATCGCAATCTCGTAGCTCATCAAAGGAACGCCCACGAAATAGGTGCAGCGCTCCTGCGCCATCAGTCGCAGCGCTTCGGTGGCATCCCATTTCGGCATCAGCACCAGCTTGCGGGCGATGGCGAAGCTTTGCAGGTAAAGCGGTACTTCGCCGGTCACGTGGAACAGCGGTACTGCGATCAGAGCGCACGGCTGTGCGCTTACGTCTTCGCCCTGGCTTTCCAGATGCACTTTCGCCATCGCGCTTTGCGCGACATAGCTCATCACGCCGTGCACAACCCCGCGGTGATCGGAATAGGCGCCTTTCGAATTGCCGGTTGATCCCGAGGTAAACAGGATCGTGGCAAGATCATCCGGCGTTAGCTGGCCCAGCATCGCCATTGCGACGGAGGGTTCTTCGCCGCTCGGCGCTTGCCAAACGCTGGCGAGCCCCTGCGAAGGAGCGCCGCCGTGGTCGAACAGGACAATTTTTGCGCTGTGATCGGTGCCTTCCAGTCGTTTTGCACGGCCTTCATCGGCCAGAACCAGTTCGCATTCAGCAAGGCGGACGCCATAGGCCAGTTCATCGCCTGACCAGAAGCCGTTGAGAAGGGTGGCGCAGCCACCTGCCATCAGGATGCCCATTTCCAGGATCATCCAATTGGCTGAATTGCGCGCTGCGATACCGACGCGGTCTCCCTTTTTAACGCCATGTTTCTTGACCAGGCCCTCTGCCACGCAGACGGCTGCGGCATAGGCTTCGCCAAAGGTGAGGCGCGTGTCGCCATCGACCAGAAATTCGAGATCTTTATGCTCGTTGCAGAAGTGCGCGAAATAATGGGCGAGCGTTGGCGGCGCACCGGCAAAGGCGGGCATTTCCACGCCGTTGCGTTCAAACGGAACAGTGACGAAGGGTTGACCCTCTGACGTCAGAACCGTGATGATTTTCTCCAGCGCCTGATCCAGTTGCGTTGGCATATATGTCCTCTCCTCAATCCCGTTCTTTTCGACCCGGACGCCCAAGGGGGTGGCGACCGATTGCTCTCCAAATGGCATCTCCGCGGCTGGCCGATGAACCTTTCCTTGCGGGAGTTCATGGCATGAGACTTTCCCAAGACCGCCGGGTGTGCCAAGACCGAGCAGCATTAATGCCGCTTCGGCTTGAGATCATTACTAAGAGGTTCGCACCTTGCTGTCACTACTTGCCGCAGGCGCCGAAGTCGCCGTAGCCGCAGCCGCCATTACCACCGCTGCGGCAGAGCCGCTTTACTGGTCAAACTACACGCTGGGGCAGGGCATACCGTTGCCCGGCGGGTTTACGCTACGGTTCTATTCGCTTGCGTACCTTTTGGGGGTGCTTTTCGCCTATTGGCATCTTTCGCGAATGATCCGGCAGCCCGGCGCTCCTTTAGCGCAGCGGCATGCTGATGATTTGTTCTTTTATTGCACGTTGGGCGTCATTTTGGGTGGTCGGCTGGGCTATGCAGCCTTCTACACGGGCGGCGCATCAGACATTCCCAGCGCGTTCACAACCTTTACGGGCGATGGATTCGTCACCTGGCAACTGCTTCGTGTCTGGGATGGCGGGATGAGCTTTCACGGCGGCCTGATCGGCGTGCTCGTTGCGATCACATGGGTGACATGGCGTGACAAGCTGAATTTCCTGCGCGTGTGCGATTACATCGCCGTCAATGTGCCGATGGGTATGCTGCTTGGTCGGCTTGCCAACTTTAACAATGGTGAATTGTGGGGGCGGCAAACAGATGTCGCATGGGGCATGGTGTTTCCCGACGGCGGCGAAGTAGTGCGCCACCCCAGCCAATTGTATCAGGCAGGGCTGGAAGGCCTTGCCCTTCTGGTGCTGCTGATGCTCTTGTTCTGGAAGACCAATGCGCGCTATCGCCCCGGTCTGCTGGTGGGACTGTTCACCCTCGGCATGGGCGCAGCGCGCTTTGTAAATGAATTTTTCCGTGAACCCGACGAACAATTGTCGGACTTCGCGATCCAAACCGGACTATCGATGGGGCAATGGCTGACAATACCGCTCATTCTGATTGGCTTGATTGTAACCTTCTACGCGGTGAAGACCAAGCCGGTGGGCTCGGGTGCGACAACCGTGACAGCCTGAGCCGGTACTCACAGGAAAGCGAGCATGCCTGGCGTCCGCGCCTCAGGCTGATAGAGCCGGACGGTACGATTATCGACGCAGACAGTACGGCGGACGATGCCGCAGATGCTGCACGCGCTGCGGCCGAGGCCAAGGCGAAGGCCAAGAAAGAGGCCGAAGAAGAAGCCAGACGCGAAGCCGAAGAGAAGGCTCGCCTTCAAGCCGAAGCAAAGGCGAAGCGCGAAGCGGAGGAGCGGGCTCGC
>JAXHVK010000029.1:0-25038 GCA_034211135.1 Pseudomonadota bacterium | reverse complement strand
GTCGGAACCAGTGTTGTAATCACTTGCCAGGCGAGCGTTCACGAAGAACAGGCCTTCGAGCCCGCTGTCGCCGATTGGCGGCGTCCACGTGAGTGACGATGTCGCCACAATCTCCGGTGCATTCGACAGGTTATCGCCTGGCAGCAGCCGGAGTGCGGGGTCAAGCGGTGCCCCGGTGTCGTTTCCGATCAGCTCGTCTTCGAAGCTCGTATCCGAATAGGTAAAGCCAAAAGTAACGTCTACGTCCGGAGCAGGCCGTAGATAAGCTTCGAGCTCGACACCCTGAGCAATGACGCCCGGCGCCACTTCGTCGGGGGAACATGCGCCGGTTGCAGCACTACTGTCCTGGTCAAGTCCGCCGAGGTCGCTATCACAACTGTTGACATTCTGTACGAGGAAGACTGCGCCATTGAATGTGTTCAACTGAAAGTTGCTAAATTCCTGCCGAAATGCAGCAACGCTAACACCGAACTCGCGCGCCGAGTATTTGAGTCCAATCTCGAATGCGTCAACTGTCTCCTCGTCGAACTGAAGCGGAGCCCCTGAAAGATTGGCCGCATTGAACAGGAGTGGATTTGACAAGGCTGACCGGTCGAGGTTGAAACCGCCTGCCTTGTAGCCGCGTGAGTAAGAGCCGTAGACAAGCAAATCAGGAGTAGGTTTCCAGCTAAGGATGGCGGTTCCGGTAAACTCTTCTTCATCGCGCGTGTCATCGAGTGAAACTCCATCGAGCTCCGATGTCGAATTGCCTTGGCAGGAAAGGCTGATGATACCACCGGCCAGAGGTGCCAAAGTCGGAACACCCAGAAAGCCTCCGAGCAGATTGCGGTTTGTCGGACAAACCGTGTTGTCGTTGCGGAAAGTCGCATCGAAGTCTTTGGTTTCGTTCGTGTAACGAAGCCCTAGCGTCAGATCGAGAGTGTCTGTCACAGCAAAGATATTATGCGTAAAGAACGCGAAGTTCTCGCTCGTCTGGTTGTAGACCTCGCTGACCGTTCCCAAATCGCTGATGCTGGCCAGATTGTCGATACCTGCGAGGATCGCCGGGGTTGCAGCGCCAAATGCCGGGCTTCCTGTCAACGTGCCGTCCAGTGCAGCCACATTGGCACCGAGGCAGTTCGATGCCCCCGGGTTAACCAGCGCCGGGTTGATCGCGATCGCGATGCGGCACGCTACGAAATTGCCGTACTGGGTGCCGAACCGCAGATTGTCACGCACCTGCAGTTCTTCGTTGGCGTAATACGCGCCGATCAACCAATCGAGTTTGCCATCGAAGGCCTCGCCGGTCAGGCGCAGTTCCTGCGTGAAAGTTTCGAACTCGCGCGCCAGTCCATCGCCGTCAGCGTCACGATACAGAATGTCAACCGTGGTGTAATCGGTGTCCGATCCCTGGCTGTTGGCATATTCACGGTAGCCAGTGATTGACGTCAGAGTGACGTTTCCGAAGTCCCAATTCACTTCAGCGGAAATACCGTAGTCTTCAGTTTCGCCATCATAGCTTCTGCCCGGAGTGGGGTAGAGATCGCGGTTAAATGTGTTCTGGGTGAGGGCGCGCGGATCCTGCCCAAGCGCAAGCAACACGGGAACGATTGGATTTTCGGTACTCGTCAGGGCAGGCCCACCTGATGGCCGCGTGAAAGGGTCGAGACCCGGGCTGACGCGAGCGAGGGGGGCGAATTCCGGTTGCACGAATGTCGCCGCGCAACAAGCTTCATCCCGCTTCGCATAATCGCCAACTAAACGAATGGACAGGTCGTCAGTAGGCTCGAACAAAAGCTGTCCGCGCACCAGATAACGGTCGCGGTCATTGATCGTACCGCCATTCGTAATGTCATTGTAAAAGCCGTCGCGCTCGAAATACACTCCGTCTACGCGCGCAGCTACGGTGTCGCTCAGCGGAGCGTTTATGCCGCCTTCGACGCGGATCGCATCAAAATTACCATACGTGAAGGCCCCGTACGCGGTTAGATCGAACTCGGGCGGTGCGGTGTAGATATTGATCAGGCCTGCCGATGAGTTCCGCCCGCCCAAGGTACCTTGAGGACCACGAAGAATCTCGATCCTGTCGATAGGGCCAAGCTCACTCAGGGCGCTTCCCGAACGAGAGCGATAGACTCCATCGACGAAAACCGCGACCGAACTTTCCAGACCAGGGTTGTCGCCGACCGTGCCGATACCGCGAATACGCGCGGAACCGTTAGCTTCGTTGCCGGTGGAAGACACCAGCAGGGACGGTGCAACCTGGTTCAGCTCACGTATGTCGCTGGCGCCCGAATTCTGGAGGGTTTCTCCGGAAACAGCCGACACGGCGACCGGAACATCCGCCAGGACCTGCGTTCGCCCTTGCGCGGTAACAATGATCACGTTCTCGTCTTCGACATCGGCACCTTCGACCAGATCCGCATCGGGTTCGCCACTGTCCTGGGCGAACCCGGCCGTCGGTGTGAAGGCTAGTGCCACTGCCAATGCCCCAAGGGCGCAGTGGTGGCGTGATGGAATTCTTTTCATGGCTCTCTCCTCTACGAATGTGCCCCATCCTGAGCACTTCACGGTGTCAGGACCGATGCCGACAAGCGCGCTTCATTTCAAGACGTGCGGGTTGGGCTGACAGATTATTTCGCATTTTCGACCAGCATGTGCCAAAAATGCCATGCAGGTCTCTACATGCAGGTCTCTAGTAGCTCGCCAGCTTCGCGAAGCGGTCCTTGAGGTAACTCGACGAACCGAAGCTCTGCTCCAGCACGCGGGCGCGCTTCAGGTAGAAGCCGACGTCGTATTCGTCGGTCATGCCGATACCGCCGTGCAGCTGGATACCCTCGTTTGAGATGGTGTGCAGCACGCGGTTGGCTTCCGCCTTGGCGATGGTAGCCGCCCGCGCAATACCGAAACCTGCGTCGACGGCTTGCAGGCCCGCCTCGACTGCGCTGCGCATCTGCGCGAGATCGGCGAAGAGGTCGGCCATGCGGTGCTGCAGCGCCTGGAAGCTCGCGAGCACCTGGTTGAACTGCACGCGTTGCCTCAGATAGGCGAGCGTGTCGTCGAAGACCTGCTGCGCCATGCCGAGCATTTCGGCAGAGGTCAGGATGCGCGCGCGGTCGAGCACATCGGCGAGCAGGGTGTCGCCGCCAGCTTCGAGCTTGTCTGCGGCCGCACCGTCGAAGGTCACGTCGGCATGGCTGCGCTGGTCGGTCAGCTTGCGTGTGGCGAGTGAAACCCCGTCGCCCTTCTCGACGAGGTAGAGCCCGTCCTTTGCTGCAACTACGAAGAGATCGGCGCCGTAAGCCTCGGGGACGAATGCCTTCGTACCCGACAATTTGCCGCCCGAAACACTGGCGTCGATCTTTGAAGGATCGTGAGTGGCGCCTTCATCGACAGCGAGCGTCACGATTGCCTCGCCGCTGGCCAGCTTCGGCAGCCACTTCGCCTTCTGCTCCTCGCTGCCACCCAGCACGATGGCGCTTGCGGCCACCGTGTTCATCACCAGCGGGCTGGCAGTCAGCGTCTTGCCGAGTTCCTCGACCACGAGGCCCGCCGACATGAAGCCGAAGTCGGACCCGCCGTACTCTTCGGGGATGATGACCCCGGCCCAGCCCATTTCGGCCATGGTCGCATAGGCATCGCGGTTGAAAGCTTCCGGCTCGCCGCTTGCGCGGACCTTGCGAAACTCGGTCACCGGGCTTTCGTTGGTCGACCAGTCGCGCGCCATATCGCGCAGCATTTCCTGTTCTTCGTTGAGAACTGCCATTGTCTTGTCTCTCTCGCCTTACTGGTGCCGAAACTTACTGATGATCCAGCATGCCGAGCACGCGCTTGGCGATGATGTTGTTCTGGATTTCGGTCGAGCCGCCGTAGATCGTCGTGGCCTTGCCGAAGAGCCAGCCGCGCACCGCTTCGAGCTCACTGTCCCTGAAACTTTCGCCTTCCCAGCCCAGGCCCTGGAGCCCGCGGATTTCGATCAGCAGTTCGCTGCGTTCCTGGCTGAGCTTGGTACCGAGCTTTTTCAGCACCGAACTGATTTCCGAGACGCCGCCCTGCGCCTTGCTTTCCTCGACTGCGCGGCGCGCGGTGAGAAGGAAGCTGTTCCAGCGGATCTCGAAATCGGCGATCTTGTCGCGCAGGACGGCATCGGCCAGTTCGCCATCGTCGCCGGTTGGCCGATACTTCTTGGCGATCTCGCCGAGGCTCTGGCCCATTAGGCGGGCGAGGCTGCCGCCGCCCGAAATATTGGTGCGTTCATGCTGGAGCAGGCGCTTGCCGATGGTCCAGCCCTGGCCTTCCTCGCCGACGAGGTTTTCCTTGGGCACCTTCACATCGGTGAAGAAGGTTTCGCAGAACGGGCTGGTGCCCGAAATCATGGTGATCGGGCGAACTTCGACGCCTTCTGCATCCATGTCGATCAGCATGAAGCTGATGCCCTTGTGCTTGTCGCTCTTGTCGGTGCGCACGATGGCGAAGCACTTGTCCGCCCATTGCCCGCCGCTGGTCCAGGTCTTCTGGCCGTTGACGAGATAGTGGTCGCCCTTGTCCTCGGCAAAGGTCTGCAGGTTCGCAAGGTCCGAACCGGCATTGGGTTCGGAATAGCCCTGGCACCAGCGGATCTCGCCGCGGCAGATCGGTGGGATGTGCTCTTTCTTCTGCTCTTCGCTGCCGTATTCGAGCAGCGTCGGCCCGAACATCATCACACCCATGCCGCCGATCGGGTTATAGGCGCCCGCCTTGGCGAATTCCTGATCGATGATCTTGGCTTCCGTCTTCGACAGCCCGCCGCCGCCATATTCCTTGGGCCAAGTCGGCGTGCCCCAGCCGCGGCTGCCGACCGCCTCGCGCCAGGCCTTCTGCGACGGGGTCTCTTCGGTCGGACCGTCGACGCCGGCGAGGGCATTGTTAGTGCCCTTCAGCTCTTCGGGAAAATTGTCCGCCAGAAACGGCTGAACTTCCGCGCGGAAGGCGTCTTCGTCGGTCTGGGTTGCGGGGTCGATTTGTGTGGCCATGGGCGTTTTCTCAAAGAATCGAGGAAAGACAGATTAGAATGTAGGCTACGGGGACGAGAATCCCTCAGTCAGTATTGTTGTTCGGGTAGGTGAAGAACCAATCCATCCAGCATCGGCTTCATCGGAATCTGGCAGGCAAGGCGACTGTATTCAGTGGTGCCTTCGGCGAACTGCAAGAGGTCGGCCTCCATTCCATCATGCATAAGCCGACCCACCTTGTCGATCCATTCGGGATCGACGTGCACGTGACAGGTCGCGCAAGCACATACCCCTCCGCAATCGCCATCGATACCCGGCACGTCATTGTATAGCGCCGCTTCCCTGGCTGTCTCGCCTTCTTCTATTTCGACCTTCCGTCGCTCACCATCGCCAGCCACGAATGTAACTTTGATCATCTTGAACTCCGCATTTCGATCTCGAGAGTCAGCGGGCGTGGAGCCGTACCGGCAGCCTGGTGATTCCGCGGACGAGGTTTGAAAAAAGACGCTCTGGTTCACCTGTAACTTCGACCCGGGAAAAGCGCTTGTGAATTTCCTCCCAGATGATCCGCAGCTGCAGTTCCGCGAGCCGGTTTCCCATGCAGCGGTGAATGCCATAGCCGAATGAAAGGTGGTGACGCGGATTTTTGCGGTCGATGATGAACTGGTCCGCGCGCTCGATAGCACTCTCGTCGCGGTTGCCCGACAGGTACCACATCACCACCTTGTCGCCCTTCTTGATCTTCTTGCCGCCGATCTCCCAATCCTCCAGCGCGGTGCGGCGCATATGGGTGAGGGGGGTCTGCCAACGGATGATTTCCGGAACCATCTTGCCAATGAGCGAAGGATCCGCGTCGAGTTTCGCGTACTCGTCCGGGCTATGGTTCAAGGCGAGCACACCGCCGCTGATGGAATTGCGTGTCGTGTCGTTTCCGCCCACGATGAGCAGCATAAGATTGCCGAGAAACTCGAGGAACGGCATGTCGCGCGTTGCGGGAGAATGAGCCATCATCGAGATGAGGTCGTTCTTCGGCTCCTCGTTTATCCGTTCGTCCCACAGATTCTTGAAATACATCGCGCAACCGATGAGTTCTTCGCGCCGCGCCTCGTAGGATTCGACGATCCCGGTTTCAGGTGCCGCAGTTGCTACATCGGACCAGCGCGTCAGTTTGCGCCGCTCCTCCCAGGGGAAATCGAACAGGGTCGCCAGGGTCATCGTCGTCAACTCGATCGCAACCTTGTCCACCCAGTCGAAATCTTCGCCAATCGGGAGTTCATCGAGAATCTTACCTGCGCGTTCGCGGATGACCGGTTCGAGCAGTTGCAGGTTGGACGGGGCGACGGCAGGGGTCACCGCCCTGCGCTGCTGATCGTGCTTGGGCGGGTCCATCGCTATGAACATTTCCAGTTCGAGCGCGCCTTCCACCGAATGCATGTCCTGAATTGCAATTCCGCCTAGCTTCGCTTCCGAAGAGAAGACCTTATGATTGGTGTCCACCGCCATGATGTCGTCGAACTTGGTAATGGACCAGTAAGGACCAACATAGCTCTCGCGGCAGTAGTGGACAGGTTCTTCGGCGCGCAACCTGTCAAAAAATAGACCGATGGTATCGTTCTGAAACAGGCTTGGCCGGGCCACGTCGATTTCCTCGATCGGAATTGACGCGATCCTCGCCGCGGCATCCGGCTCGGCGATCTGGCTGTCCATAAGAACTCTATTCCTTTTACATCTCAAGTCTGATCGGCCCTTAGGCATCCATAAGGGAGACATCTCGTGCAGTCAATAAACCGTATACTCTTTTAGTCCCTTGCAGACGCCAGCCCGATCGGATAGTGTGCCGATCCGGCAAAGGTTTGCGAAAATCCTTATACTATTTGTTCAAGAGGTGCGGGTGTACTGATGAGTGGCGGATGCCAGCGGTGAAGAAAGCCAAGCGTGCACTTTCTCTTGCGCAAAGCATCGTGCGGGACATCGAGGCGGGTCGCCATAACCCTGGCGACAGGCTTCCGCGCGAAGATGAAATGCTCGCGCGCTATGAGGTTGCGCGCGCAACTTTGCGGGAGGCTTTGCGGTTCCTGGAATTGCAAGGGGTCATCCATCTCCAGCTCGGCCGTGGTGGAGGTCCCGTCGTAGCCCGTCCGCAGACCGGCGATTTTGCAAACAGTTTGTCACTGATCCTGCATTTCATGGAAGCCGATTTGCGTGGTTTGCTTGAATTGCGCGAAGCAATTGCTCCCGATGTCGCAGGGTATGCAGCCCAGCGTGCAACTACCGCTGATCTCAGCGCGTTGGCAGGGTGTCTGGCGGAATTGAGGCATAATGAAGCCTCTGATCAATTCGAGGAACTAAATCGCAGATTTCACGACTTGTTGGGTTGGGCGAGCGGCAATCCGCTGTTCGGTTTGCTGACCTCGGCGATGCATCTGTTGACCCGCGAGTTTTCCCATTCACTGGGATATTCGGCACAGGAACGGGCGGTGCAGATGAAGTTTCTGGTGCGGGTGCTCGAGGCAGTGCGGACTGGCGACAGCGCCGCGGCCCGTCAAGCAATGAGCCGGTTGGTGGCCGGCTCTGCCGTCTATCTTTCGGAGCGCAGTCCCGAGCTGGTCTCGCAGCGGGTGCGGTGGGGGCAGCTGTAGAATTTTCAATAGTTTGAGTGTGCCTTTAGGCAAGTGGCTGGAGAGGAAGAATGGCGTTGAAGAGCCGAATATGCGAAATGCTGGGGATCCGGTACCCGATCCTGCTTGCCGGGATGGGCGGAGCGAGCGTTCCGGCGCTGGCGGCTGCGGTTTCGAATGCCGGCGGGCTCGGGGTCCTGGGTGCCGCGGCGTGTTCGCCCGATCAGTTGCGTGACTGGATTCGCCAGACCCGGGAATTGACCGACAAACCTTTCGGTGTCGATACGCTGCTCCCCGCGTCGGTCAGGCGCGGCTCTGCCCCTCAAAGCGGTGCTGCACCCCAAAATCCCATGGATCTGATGGGTGAATATCAGCAGTTCACGCGCGACTTCATGGATCGTGAAGAGCTTCCGGAGGTCGATGCTGCCGCCGCCATGCGGGCGGCGGGCGCGCCTGAAATGGGCAAGGGCGGCCCGCAGTTGTTCTCGAAGGAATTCTTTGAGGCGCAGATGGAAGTGGTGATCGAGGAAAAGGTGCCGGTTTATGCTGCCGGCCTTGGCAATCCTGAACCGTGGATGGATCGGCTCCATGCCAATGGCACCAAGGTCATGGCGGTGATCGGCAAGGTCAAGCACGCCGAACAGGTCGTCGGGTCGGGCATCGACATGATCGTCGCGCAAGGGCACGATGGCGGAGGTCACAACTCGCCGATCGGGACTATTTCCTTGATTCCCCAGGTGGTCGACGCCGTTGGCGATCGTGTTCCTGTCCTTGGGGCCGGCGGTATCTCGGATGGCCGGGGTGTTGCCGCTGCGATGATGCTGGGGGCAGAGGGCGCGTGGGTCGGCACGGCATTTCTCGCGACCGAGGAAGCGGGCATCGAGCGCTTCCAGAAAGAGGCGATCACCGAAAGCGGCGATGCCGATACGGTCGTTAGTCGATCGCTTACCGGCAAACCGGCGCGCATGATCCGTAACAAATGGGCCGACGCCTGGGTGCAGGCCGGAAAGGAACCTCTGCCGATGCCCTATCAGTCGATGATCTCCGGCCCGGTCATGGCCTCCGGGATCAAGGCAGAGCGCAAGGATGTCATCCCCGGCTTCGCTGGCCAGGGCATCGGGCTGATCGATTCGATCCGACCTGCCGCCGAAGTGATGCGCGACCTGGTCGATGGAGCCGAGAAGGCGTTGGCGTCCGCCGGTACCTACAAGTGAAGCGCAGGAGGCAAGAAGATGGCTTACGCCAAAGGTCATGAATTGCGCCGCCCCGTAGAGCCTCTCAGAGCGCTGGGGGCTATGAGGCAGTTGATTGCCGACAAGGAGGATACGGCGCAGGTGTTCCGTATCGTCAAGGCATTGTCGGGCAATTCCTATTATCGGAATTTCAATCGCTTCATGAAGTCGAGCGATGGGCGGCGTATCGCTTCCGACCGGGCCGACCTGCTTGAAACCTTGTGCGATCGCAAACGCCTTGCGACCTGTGCGTCTGGCACGCTTGGCCGAGCCTACCTCGATTTTGTTTACGGGGAGGGTCTGACAGCAGAAGGTCTGGCGGAAGCCAGCGAGGCCGGAGGTCTGGAGGACTTCGGCGACCCCGATGTTTCCCTCTATCGTCGGCGCCTTCGCGATTCGCATGACCTGTTTCATGTCGTCACCGGATACGGCAGGGACGCACTGGGCGAATTGTGCGTGCTGTCCTTCGGAAACGCGCAATTCTATAATCACGGGATCGCTTTCATCGTGGGCGTCGGCATTCCCAAGATGAAACTGGAAGCTGCCCAGTTGCCAGTGGCGCGCGCTGCATTTGAAGCGTGGCGCCGGGGCCGGGCTGCAGCCGATCTGACCACCTTCTACTGGGAAGAAAATCTCGATCGTCCGTTGGAGGATGTCCGCCGCGAGTTGCGACTGCGTCCGCCGGAGACCTATCAGAGGGTGCGCGCTCTTTCCGAACAGCTCGAACGCGATTACCAGGCGGTCAGGCAGGCATGAGCTTAAGCGACAAATCGGCCATCACCGGAGTGGGCGAAACCGCTTTCGTGAAAGGCACCGAGAAAACCGCGGTCGACATGATGCTGGAAGCATCGCGCAAAGCCATAGCAGATGCAGGGCTGAAGCCGTCGGATATCGACGGCATGGTTCCTCCGCCGATCTACACCACCTCGGAAGAGATGGCGGCCAACCTCGGTATCGAAGTTCTGCGCTATGCCTCTACGGTCCACATGGGCGGGGCGAGCCCTACCACGGCACTCCAGAACGCCGCGATGGCAATTGCCAGCGGCTTATGCGACCATGTGCTGGTGACGCTCGGGTGGAACGGTTATTCCGCCTTGCGGCCCAAGCCTGGCGCACCGCCGACGCGGCCGATGAACATGAACACCCTGACGAATACGATCCAGGGCTATTACATTCCGTATGGCGTGTTCCTGCCGGTGCAGATGTATGCCTGGCTCGCCACCCGGCACTCCCGAATTTACGATATCGGCCCGGAAGCGATGGCGGCCGTTGCACTGGCGTGCCGTCGCCATGCGCAGATGAATCCGCAGGCCTTCACTTATGGCCGGGAACTGGATGCCGAAGCCTACCATTCCGCGCGCTGGATATCCGAGCCTTTTCGGCTGTACGATTGTTGCCTGGAAACAGACGGGGCTTGCGCTGTCGTGGTATCGCGCATGGACCGCGCCAAGGACATGCCTCACGTTCCGGTAAGCATTGCCGGTGCGGCGGAAGGGCATCCTTACCCCGCCGACGATGTTCCTTCTCGTCCCGATCCCTTCAAGATCGGCCTCAGCTACGCCGCGCCGCGCGCGTTCGAGATGGCGGGGGTCACTCGCGAGGATATGGATTTTCTGCAGATCTACGACTGCTTCACCTATGTCGTCCTCTTGCAGATGGAAGCGCTGGGTTACTGCGAACCTGGCGGACAGGCCGAGTTTGTTGCTGATGGGCAAATCGAACTGGGCGGTCGTTATCCTGTCAACACTCATGGCGGCCTGCTGAGCGAAGCCCATGTCTGGGGACTGAACCATGTGGTCGAGGCGGTGCGCCAGTTGCGTCACGATTGCGGGGAACGGCAGGTTGAGGACGCACAGACCGGACTTGTAACCGGCTGGGGCGATCTGGGCGACGGCAGTATCGCTATCCTGAGGAGGTTTGCATGAGCGACGAAAAAGACCTGCCGCCCAAGATGCGCCCTTCGGCACAGGCTACACCCCCCAAGCCGCAGCCGCGCCCGCAGGATCCGGTGGAACAGGAATTCTGGAAACGGTGCCAGGATGGCAATCTCTATTTCCAGCAGTGCGATGGATGTGGCAATTTTCGGCATCTGCCGCGCTACATGTGTGCCCGATGTGGTTCTCCTGAATGGTCGTGGGAGCGTAGCAGCGGCAATGGCACGCTGTTTTCCTGGACGGTGACCCATCAGGCACTGCATCCCGCCTTCGCCGGTGAGATTCCCTTCATCGCTGCGGTGGTGGAACTGGAGGAGGGAGTGCGCATGGCTACCCGGCTGATCGATTGCGAGCGAGAAGAGCTTCAGCTTGATCTGCCGGTCACGCTCGATTTCGAACCGATCTCCGACGATTTTCGCCTGCCGGTATTCCGGCCCGCCACGATCTCGCGCGCCGAAGGATAGACCGAAATGGATCTCGACTACGGACCCCAGTATGACGCGTTTCGCGAGGAAGTGCGCCAGTTTCTGCAAACCCATGGTGACCGCGCACCCGATGGCCAGGGCCGCGCCGCACGGCCTTCCCCCGAAGCAGTCGAATGGCAAAAGCTGCTGATCCAGAATGGATACACCGCGCGCACGATCCCCGAAGAATACGGCGGATACGGCGCCGAGCCGGACATTCTTGAATCGCGGATCATCGCCGAGGAATTTTCGCGCGCCGGCATCCCAGGAGGCCTTGCGAACCAGGGCATTTCCATGCTCGTTCCCACGCTGCTGGAACTCGGAACCGAAGCCCAGAAACGGCAATGGATCGAGCCGACCCTTAATGGCGAGATAGTCTGGTGTCAGGGATATTCGGAACCTGGAGCGGGATCGGACCTCGCCGCGCTCAAGACCAGCGCCCACGTCGAAAATGGCGATTTTGTAATCAACGGACAGAAGATCTGGACCAGCACGGCCAAGCAGGCGGACATGATCTTTTGCCTTGTTCGGACCGAACCGGACGCGCCCAAGCACGGCGGCATCTCCTACCTGATCTTCTCGATGGACACACCCGGGATCGAGGTACGACCGCTCAAGACCATGACCGGTCATGCCGAGTTCAATGAAACGTTCTTTACCGACGTGCGGGTTCCCATGGATCAGATCGTCGGGCAGCGCGGGCAGGGGTGGTACGTGGCCAATGCCACACTGGGCCATGAACGTGGCATGCTGGGCGACCCCGATGCACTGGAAAACCGGCTCCAGGCGCTGGTCAGGCTGATGCAAGAAGAGCGCATTGGCCAGGGTTGCCCAATGGACAACGCCGTTCTGCGTAACCGGCTGGTTGCATTGCAAGCCGAAGTCGCGGCGATGAAATTCAACGGCATGCGCATCCTGTCGAGCAGCCTTAGGGGCGATCCCGGCGGGATGGCGAAACTTGTCGTGAAGCTGCAGAGCTGTGAACTCGCCCATCAGATTTCCGCGCTCGCGATCGACGCAATGGGCGAGATGGGCATACTCTATCACGGCAGCGAGCGCGAGCGCGAAGACGGCGCCTGGCAGTGGAACTACATGTTCCAGCTTGGTCTGATAATCGGTGGCGGCACAGCCCAGATCCAGAAGAACATCATCGCCGAACGCGGGCTGGAAATGCCGCGCGAGCCCAAGCTCGCTAGGCCTGCCGCGGCCGAACAGGCGACGGCCGTTGCGAACGGGCAGAAAAAGGGAGGCGCCTGATGGATTTCGGACTTTCGCAGGACCAGCAGATGCTCTGCGACGCGATCAGTCGCACTCTTGCTGATACTTGTCCGCTCGATCATGTGCGCGAATGCGCGGAGGGCACGGCCTCCTTCAGCGACAAGGTGCGTTCGGCGCTGGGCGAACTCGGCATTTGGGGAATGATGGTTCCCGAACAACATGGCGGGCTCGGGATGACAATGCTCGATGCCGCCGTTGTGGCCGAGCAGCTTGGCTATGCCGTCGCGCCGGTGCCTTTTATCGGTGCCCATGTACTGGCACCCCTTGCGCTGGCACAGGACGGTAGCGAGGAGTTGAAGGCGCACTGGCTGCCGAGGATAGCGAAGGGCGAAGCGCAAATCGCCGTCGCGATCGCCGAAACGGTCGAGATCCGGGACCGGGCAGGCGTGGACTTCGACGGCGCAAAGCTCGACGGAACGACTTTGTTCGCGCTCGACTTCCTGGAAGCCGACGCGTTTCTGGTCGCCGATACCGCCGGTCGCATGCACTTTGTAGTTGGCGATGCTGCGGGTCTGGAGAAGGTTGCTCTCAAAACGATCGACCGCACCCGGAGCGTAGGGGAGCTGCGCTTTTTTGGCGTAGCGGGCGAGGCTCTCGCGGACGATGGTGGGGCCACAGCTGGGCGGCTGCGGGACGCCGGCCGGGTGCTCCTGGCCGCCGATAGCCTCGGTGCGGGCCAGGCTATGATCGAAAAAGCGGTCGACTATGCCAAGCAGCGCGAACAGTTCGGACGAGTGATCGGCAGCTTCCAGGCGGTCAAGCATATGTGCGCGGAAATGGCTGCCCGCCATGAACCATGCCGTTCGCTGGTCTGGTATGCTGCCCATGCGTTCGATGCGACGCCCGACGAGGCTTCGCTGGTGGCATGCCATGCCAAATCACATACGGGCGAAGTCCACCGTTTTGTCGCCCGAACCTCAACCGAGGTGCATGGGGGGATGGGTTTTACCGATCTCCTAGGCCTGCATTTCTGGTTCAAGCGAATCGGTTTCGACCGCCAGGTTCTGGGAGGTCCCGAAGCGGTCCGGGCCGAAGCAGCGGCCTTGCAGGGGTGGACGCAGGTCGCATGAGACAATGAATTGGGCGCACGCTACCGACAAAATCGTGGCTACCAAGGAGAGAGGAATTAATACGTGATCGACTGGAACCTTGGCGACATCCTTGATGCAATCGAACCTGCGGTCCCGGAAGATGCTCCGGCGCTGATTCACGGCGACCGGATCATTACCTGGCCCGAAATGTCGAAGCGTTCGAACAATTTGGCGCGCAATCTGCGCGCGCAAGGTGCAGGCGACGGGGCGAAGATAGCCTTCTACATGCGCAACCGTCCCGAATACGGGGAATTGATGGCCGCGTGCTTCAAGGGCCGCCTCACGCACGTGAACATCAATTATCGTTACCGTCCCAAAGAGGTTTTCTACATCTTCGACGATTCCGATAGCGAGGTAATCGTTTACAGTTCCGAGTTCCGCGACTGCATTCTTGAACTGAAGGAACGGTTGACCAAGGTTCATACATTTGTAGAAATCGGCGATGCTTCGCAGATCGCTTCCTTCGCGCTTCCTTACGAAAAACTTGTAGAAGGTAACGGCGCGCCTCTCGATATCGAGCGTTCTCCCGATGACCTGCTGTTCATATATACAGGCGGTACCACCGGCATGCCCAAGGGCGTGATGTGGCGACACGATGATATGCGCAAGGCTCAGCTCGACGCGCAAAAGCTGCTGGGTCCGGTTCCCCAGACCATGGAGGAAATGGTGGCCCTGGTGAAGCAGGGCGAGCTTGCGCGCATCACTTTGCCGGCGTGCCCGCTGATGCATGGAACGGGGTTCATTACTGCTATCGGCACGCTCATGTCGGGCGGGGCCATCGTCACGCTGTCCGATCCATCCTTCGACGCGGAAGAATTGTGGGATGCGGTGGACCAGCACAAGGTGCAGAGCATCGCCATTGTCGGTGACGCTTTTGCCAAACCCATGCTGCAGGCGCTGGACGCACACCCGAAGCGCTGGGACACGAGCAGCCTGATTTCGATCATCTCGTCCGGCGTCATGTGGAGCAAACAGGTAAAGGCGGGCCTGTGCAAACATATCCCCCAGGTCATCCTCATGGACAGTTTCGGCGCTTCGGAAGGATTGGGCTTCGGCATGTCCGTGACGACCGCACAGGGCGGCACCAACACCGCGAAATTCGGCATCGGGGAATTTTGCGACGTATTCGACGAGAACGACCGGAAGGTCGAGGCGGGGAGCGGCGTGCCCGGCTTTATTGCCCGCAAGGGCTCAATTCCCACAGGATACTACAAGGACCCGGAAAAGTCGGCCAAGACTTTCAGGACGATCGATGGCGTGCGTTACTCCATCCCGGGCGACTGGTGCCGGGTGGAATCGGATGGAAGCCTGACCTTGCTGGGCCGCGGCAGCGTCTGCATCAACACCGCTGGTGAAAAGGTTTATCCCGAAGAGGTGGAGGAAGTGCTCAAAACCCATCCCGCCATTGCCGACGCGCTTGTCGTCGGGGTGCCTGACGAAAAATGGGGCGAAGCGGTGACCGCTGTGGTGCATTTGACCCAGGATGCGGACTTCGACGCGCAAGCGATCAAGGATCACGTGCGCCAGCAACTGGCAGGCTATAAGACGCCCAAGGCGATTTGCCCCACGCAAACTGCCTTGCGCGCGTCAAACGGCAAGGCGGATTACGCTACGGCTAAAGACATCGCGAAAGAGGGTGCCGCAGCCTCGTGAGCCATTCGCCCCCACCTGACTATGATGTCGTTATTGCCGGTGCCGGGTTCAGCGGAATATACCTGCTTTACAAGCTGCGTCAGGCGGGGTTCGATGTTCTGCTGGTAGACGCAGCGGAGCAGCCGGGGGGAATCTGGTACTCGAACCGCTACCCGGGAGCGCGGGTCGATTCCCAGGTTCCACTTTACGAATTTTCCATAGCCGAAATATGGAAAAGCTGGACGTGGAGCGAACGATTTCCAGGCTGGGAAGAACTGCGCGCCTATTTCCTCCACGTCTGCGATACGCTCGACCTCTGGCCCGCAATGCAAATGAAAACACGGGTCGAAAGCGCGCAGTTCGATGAAGACACCGCCTGCTGGCGATTGAAGCTCGACGATGGCGGAAAAGTAAGCGCGCGTTTCCTCTTGCCTGCCTTGGGGTTCGCCTCGAAACCCTACATTCCCGATATCCCGGGTCTTAGCGATTTCGAAGGCGACTGGTGCCACACCGCCCGCTGGCCGCAGGAAGGCATCGAACTTTCCGGCCGCCGGATCGCCCTGATCGGCACGGGTGCCAGCGGCGTACAGGTGGCGCAGGAGGCGGCAAGCTGCGCGGAGCAGCTGACGCTTTTTCAGCGAACCCCGATTCTCGCCCTTCCCATGCGGCAGGAAAAACTGGACGCTGATCCTCAGCTTCGCGAAAAATCCGAATATCCCGCTGTCTTCCAGAAGAGGCTAACGACCAGTGGCGGTTTCGAATGCCAATCGCTGGACGTCTCGGCCCTGGCTGTGACCGCGGAAGAGCGGACTGCGCATTTCGAGGATTTGTGGCAGCGAGGAGGGTTGCGCTTCTGGTATCATAATTTCGCTGACATACTGACGAACGAGGATGCCAATCGCCACGCCTATAATTTCTGGCGGGCCAAGGTGCGCGCGCGGATCTGCGATCCAATCCTTGCCGAGAGACTTGCCCCCAGTGAGCCGCCGCATCCATTCGGGACCAAACGACCATCGCTCGAACAGAATTACTACGAGATCTTCGCACAAGACAATGTGAAGCTGGTCGATTTGAACGAAAGCCCGATCACTCGCGTTATGGCGTCTGGTATCGAAACCGAACAAGGCGTGGTTGAATGCGATTTGATCGTCTTCGCGACCGGTTTCGATGCCGGTCGCGGCGGGCTCATCGACATGAACATCGCCGGGCGCGGCGGGCTGACACTGGGGGAAGCATGGGAGAGCGAGATCAAAGCCTATCTGGGCATGGCCGTCGCCCATTTTCCGAACATACTGTTCGCATATGGTCCGCTCAGCCCTTCAGGCTTTGCCAACGGTCCGACGAGCGCCGAAATCCAGGGTGACTGGATCTGCGATTTCCTGATCTGGCTGCGCGATAACAGGATCGGCCTTTTCGAAGCCGATGCGCGGGCCGAGCGAAGCTGGACCGATATGGTCGCCCAAGTAGGGTGGATGACGCTCTTCCCCAAGGTTGAATCGTGGTACATGGGCGCCAATATTCCCGGCAAACCCCGACAACTCATCAATTTCCCCAGCGTATCTGGTTACGCCGATCTATGCCACGATGTCGCACGGCACGATTATCGTGGTTTTATCATGAATACACTATCCGGTATGGAGACTGCGCCGAAATGAATGAAATGAATCCAATCCACAACGGGTCAACAGATATCGATCCCGTATGGGCCGGCGATGGGGCGGATATTCCCGAATGGTTCGCCTGGGCGCTGAGCGTGCCCCGTGAGGAAGGCTTCGTAGAGGTTGGTGGCGCGCGGGTGCATTATCTTCGCTGGGGCAGGCGTGACCGGCCCAAATTGCTCATGACCCACGGTTTTCTCGCCCATGCCCGCTGCTTTGCCTTCATCGCACCGTACCTCGCCGAAGATTACGACGTGGTGGCGTTCGACTTGGCCGGTATGGGGGATAGCGAGATGCGCGGCGTGGCCGATATAGCTGCGCGGGGAAAGGAATTTGTCGAGATCAGCGAGGCGCTCGATTTGTTTGCGGATGGAAGCAAACCGACGATTATCGCCCACAGCTTCGGCTCGGGTGCAGCACTGACCGCCGGTTCCCAATCGCCGGATGCCTTCGCCGGCGTTATTGTCTGCGACCTCATGGTGATGCGGCCCGAAAAGCTGGAGAAATACTGGACCATGGGCAGATCGAGCCCCGGGTCGGGTAATCCTGACAAACCGGTCCGGCGCTATCCCAGCTACGAAGCGGCACGCGAGAGGTATATCCTGTCGCCGCCGCAGCCAGTTGGTGAGCCGTTCCTGTTGGACTACATGGCCTATCACTCTCTCCGCCGCGATGGCGAGGAGTGGACATGGAAGTTTTCTCCCGAAGTGTTCCGGCGCAGCAACAAACCCGACGAATGGCTGACAATAGGCCAGAGGCTGGTCGATGCGCCCGGGCGCAAAGCGATTGTGTACGGCGAGAAAAGTCAGCTCTTCGATCGCGACTCCGCCCGCTATATCCGGGAACTGGGAGGGGCGAATATACCGATTATCGCGGTGCCCGATGCCCGCCATCATCTCATGCTGGATCAGCCGCGCGCGTTCGTGGCTGCGCTTCGGGCGGCACTGGCATTCTGGAGCATCTGAAGCCTCGCTTGAACGAAACGATCCTGACGTGCGAGCGTTATTTTTAGACCAGTTCCGAAAAAAAAGCACCTAGCCGCTGACACCGTCATATTATGGCTGAGCCGGTTCGGTTTCGGCTGAAATGTTTTGCTTCTCTTTGCCGAGCTTGCTGAGTTCTTCGGCGCTAACTCATCGCGCAAATCAACTTACGCATTCGGCTTCGCTTATTTTCGCTCTTGCAATGTAAACCTTTTTTCCGAGCTCCGTCTTGGAATGATTTTGCCACTCAGATGGAGCTTTGGGAAGGTTGGCGGGCGCTAATTCTCATCCTTTGTTTTATGCGCTGGGGCTCAAAAGCTGCGTCATCAACAAACAGAGGGACGCCAGCGCAGTACACCGGCGTCCCCCGATATTGCTTGCATTACCCGTTATTGTGCGCCGAACCTTGCTCTTACGGTTACGCCATAGGTTCGCGGCTCCTCGATGAAAGCGCTCGCGGAGGCAGTGCCACTCGGTCCGGAACCGATAAGCGGTGTGTTGAAAGTGATCGAACGGGTAATCTCGTCGGTCAGGTTCACACCCCATACTTCGAAAGTAAGCCTCTCGTCCGGTGTGGTGAAGCCCAGGCGAGCGTTGACCTTGAAGTGCTCATCCTGGACATCAAACGGTGCAGGCACGAATGGAACCGCCTGATTGCCAAAAATGTCCAACAATCCACCGTTAAACGGATTGGTCCGTGTTCGGCGGTCACTTTCGTAGCGAAGATTGACGTTGGCCAACATGGACCAGTCCGAACTGTTGATAGGTCCATCATACGTCATGCCGAAGATGCCAACCCACTCCGGGGCATTCGTCAAGGCTGCACCACATAGCGTAACAGCTTGTCTGATCGTTCCACCGCGATCGCATTCATCGCCATAGCCGGCATCGGTATAGGTAAGTGCGAAAGAATTGCTGATGTAGTCGCTCCAATCCGCGAATAGCTCCAATTCAAACCCTTTTGAGGTAACATCGTCGACGTTGAATGTCTCAAACTGCGTGCCGGTAAACTCGAGAACCTGAAAATCCGCGAGATCAGAATAGAACAATGCAAGGTTTGCGCGTACTCTGCCATTCAATAAAGTCGACTTGATCCCCAATTCGTAGGCATCGATTTCTTCTGAAGCAAATTGCGGGTCGCTACCTGTCCTTACCGCATTTGCTTGGGGGTCGAGGTTGAAACCGCCAGCCTTGTAACCGTGGGTAAACCCAGCGTAGATCAATAGATCGGGATTCGGTTCCCATGCGGCTTGGATCGTATAGATAAACTCGTCGTCTTCGAAAGTTTGATCGAACTCTCTCGGCAACACATCAACGAGTGTGGGCAGCTCGCCTGGAGCCGTAGTCGCAACAGGCGTCCCAATGAAGAAGCAGTTGATCGTTGTGCCGCTTATCGCGACGACAGGGCTGCTCAATCCTGCGATCAGTTCCGGAGGCAGTCCGGGGATGGATGAAAGCGCGGCGATTGTTCCAGCCGGATCCGACGCATACTGAATGGAATATGCGTTGCTGCCAGCACACGCCGGATTGAAAGCATCGATCTGATTGAAGCTTCCGTTCTTCTCATCATCGACGTAGCGCGCACCGAGCGTGATGTTGAACTGATCGGTAAGGTTGATGATGTTGTGCGTGAACACCGAGAACGAAGTCCCGTCCTGGTCGAAGCGGTTTTCCGCGAATGCACCGTCAGAACTGCTGGGAACAAAATCAAGAGGATTGTTGCCTCCACCTAAAAAGAAGTTTCCGGCTGCGGTGGTCGCAGCGAGAAGCGGAGCGCTGCCAAAAATTGTCTCGCCATACGCTGTCGTATAGTCCGGGCCAAAATCAGCGCGAAACACTTCAACGATTTGTTCATCGGAGTAGAAGGCTCCCACTAGCCAGTCGACGATGCCTCCGAATGCTGAACCTTGCAGTCGAGCCTCGGCAGTCCAAGTTTCGATGTCGTCGAATGTTGGCGTCGTGCCGGCGGGGGCAGCAGGACCACCACCGACAGAGTAGGCAATTAGCCCTTGGAAATCATCCTGCGTGGTTTCGCCACGAAAGTCGCGATAAGAGCCTATCACCGCCAAGTCAGCAGCGCCGAAATCCCAGTTCAGCTCTCCAGAGACACCCCATTGTTCCACAGAGTTGAGAAACCCTTGGGAATTCGACACGCGATCAATCTCAAAAGGGAATTCTCGAAGATTGGTACCTGGAGGAGTTGGAACACCTCCCGGGAAAAGCGCTGCAGTCAACTCCGGCGCGACGGGCACAGCCGAGGGAGTCAAAACAACTGCATCGCAACACCGCTCGTCGGTTTTTTGGTAATCACCAATCAGCCTGAAGCTAATATCGGTAGTGGGTTCAAACAGGAGTTGGCCACGGACTAAGTAACGGTCCCGGTTATTCTGATCAGGCACGTTGGGTACCGCGGAATCCAGAAAGCCGTCGCGCTCACGATAAGAACCCGTAATGCGTGCAGCAACCGTTTCGCCCAACGGGGCATTGATCGCTCCCTGCACATTGAAGAGATCAAAGTTGCCGTAACTGGCGTTCACAAACCCTCCGAAGGCGCCAATTTCCGGAGCCTTGTTTCTCACCACGAGTGCGCCTGCCGTCGTATTCCTCCCGAAGAGCGTTCCTTGCGGACCGCGCAAGACTTCGACCTGCTCCACGTCGACAAGTTCACCGAGCGCAACGCCAGGCCGAGACTGATAGACACCATCAATGAATACGCCCACCGCACTTTCGAGGCCAATATTGTTGCCCGTCGTCCCCACACCACGAATGCGGATGGATGTGCCCTGTGATTCAGTTTGCGAGGATTGAATGTTGAAACTCGGGGCAACTGCGCCGAGTGTTTGGATATTGGTGATGCCCTGTTGGTCAAGTTGTGCCGGCGTCACTGCGGTCACAGCGATCGGAATATCTTGCACGTCCGACGCTCGTCGTGTCGCAGTTACGATAATTACGTTATCGTTGTTGGCTGCATTTTCTATGCCGGTCTGATCGTCTTGCGCGCGCGCTTGATTCGAGATCGCAACAAGCGCAACCCCGGTAAACCAAAAGATCTTTTTAGCCATAAGTTCCCCTCTCTCCCCATCATTTCTTTGGGCAAGCGCACTCTACGGACCACTGCCAAAATGAGAGGTGGCCGAGAGGCCACCTCTCTAGTCGGTGGGTGGGCTCGTGGAGAGGCACCTATCCCATTTGCGGTATTATTGTTTTTCCCGTCAAATGTAAACGGGCATACTTTGTTGTCAGCTACATTTCGCTGTCAAGCGCGCTGGTATCGAACCAAAACTTGGTGTGCGAAT
Organism: Pseudomonadota bacterium; assembly: GCA_034211135.1. Lineage (GTDB taxonomy): Bacteria > Pseudomonadota > Alphaproteobacteria > Sphingomonadales > Sphingomonadaceae > Erythrobacter. The sequence continues at coordinate 3,882 of JAXHVK010000029.1, read as the reverse complement.
GGAGTGTGAGTGTCCGAGTTCACTGGCGCCGTTTGGACAAAGTGGCCTGACGACATCCGCGCTCTTCACCTCGATTGTAATTTCGGCTGCGTGTTCAGCAGCGTCTCACATTCGCCGTTCGCCCCAGAATTTGGCTAAGATGATCGCAAGCCCACGATCTAGGACGGCGGTAGCGAACCAGTCCTGACGCGTAAGGATACGCTCGGGAGCATTGGTTCGCAGCTTTCTCTGGCTTACGCTACGAGCTCGGCCGAGGCGAAGCATCTCTCAATCGCACATCAGGTCCCATACTGAGTCGTAACCTGACCCTCGGCTCTTTTAAAAAGGAAATGCTAAACTCGGACCCTCTGCATCCGGCCCACATTCAGCCCGCCCGTTCGTAGGCCTCGCTAACCCACGCTTTCACCTCGCCGTCAAAGTCCGACGTGGTTTCAAGACGGACCCTATGGCTGCACATGGCATTGTAAGTTTCCAGACGGCCCTCCGCCGGTTCGCCCTTTAAAGCCACACCAAGATCTATGCGGGTCTTCGTCGCGGGAGTGACCAGTGCAAACTGCTTCTTGCGACGCAGGCTGACGCTAGCCTTTTTCGGCGCGATCTCGACATCTTCACCCAGGGACCGGGCATAGGCAACGATGTCATCGTAGATCGGTTTGAGCGCCGCCTTCGCACCCGAATATTGCTCGGCGACCGGATCACTTGGCTGCTCGGTTTCGAGCGCCTTGCTAGCGATCAGGTTGGCATATCCGTGACCGACATCGTGCTCGGACTTGAGAAATGTCACCATCTGGCCATGCTTGGCGAGGTCGGTTTTGGCGAGCAGGGCGAGCCATTGCTCCAAGGTTTTGCCCGTTTTCTCGGGCAAGTTTTTCATCATCGACGCGAGTTGTTCTTCAGGGGAAGCCATTGCGCATTTCCTCTCCGGTCATTCGTTACGATGTTGCGCCTTCACAAGGATGCTCAACCCTCAAGGTCGATCGGTATTCGTTCGCCCGTCAGAGGGCGTGTCTCGGCAAGCAAGTCGTCCTCGCCGTCCTGCAACTCGGCCAGCTCGATACGGATATCGTTCGTGTCGAGTGTGCGGACCCCGCCGCGCCCGCCAAGCGCATGACCCAGTAGCGTTAGACCGATGCTCGCCGGATCAGGATCGATCGCCTCGACGGCGTAGGTGCGCGCGCGCTCTGAGACGTATCTATCCGACACGCTGCTACCGATCCGCACACGTTCGGTCCTGAACCCATCGAGCTCGATCGTGATTTCTCCGCCCGAGCTTCTTAACAAGGGGAGGGAGCACGGCGTCCGACAGCTTTGGCCATGTCCATTGGACGCGATCGCTGAGGAGGGAAGGGTAGCGACATGAACCGCTTCGGCAGGAGCCAGCGCATGACCTTTCACCCCTTGCATCTTTGCGCATCCGCCAAGGGCAAGAGCCACTCCGAACGCCGCGAGGCTCATGCAAAGTTTCATGATGCGGCTCCTTCGCGCTCGAACTGCATGGACCAGAGGGGGCGCCAGCCCTCGGGCGTTTCCTGCTCGGTCGTCATGGAATAGCTGTCATCGCCGGTCCGGCGCATTATGCTGCGCATGACGATCGTCTGTCCCTCGGCTGTCGTGTGGGTCTCGCCGGGAAACTCGATGCGATCACCGAAAACGAGCACGCGGCCCTCGCTGATACCGCCGAGCGAGTTGTAGTAGGTGTAACCGAGATGCCCGCTTGCCGGATCGACGCCGTAAATCGACTCTCCGGAGTAGGGCTGCGCGCGTCCTTCCACGACATGCACATCGCGGATGAATGCATCCCCAAGCATCTTGTCCCAGCAATGCGTATCGGTCGCCCCGCCGTCGGGGAAAGTCGCCGTCCAGCAGCTGCCTGCAAGAAAACGCAGCGCTTCGAGATCGTCTGACGGCTCGGTTTCTTGTGCAAGAGAGCTCGTCGCGCCGCAAGCGAGTGCCAAAGCCAAAGCGAGTTTTGCGGTTTTCATATGCGTTACCCCATGAGACCGAAGATGAGACCGAACAGCGCGAACTGAAGCGTCGCGTAGCCGCCATTGATGAGCCAATGGCCAAGTGGGCGCTGTTCAAACAGGTGGATGATGCCAAGCGTGGCCGCGACCCAAGCCAGCCCAGCGGAAACGCCAGCGCCAAGCGAGAAGCTGAAATCTGGGCTGGGGCCTAGGAACTCACCAAAAATGAAGGCTGCAACGAGCGCGAGCAGAAATGCGAGGCTGAATATCTTTGCCTGGTTTTGCGATGCGAGCTGCTCGTCAGTGATTCCCGCTTGCGTTTGCCAGGCCTTTGCGAAGATCAGGCCGTACCATAGGCCACCCAGAAGGAAGGCCGAGACCGCCGCTGCGAGCACGGCCCAGATATTTGCTTCAATCATTCGGTTCCCCACTTTGATCGTCGTGAATTAGCTGTCCTGCATCTCACGCTGCTTCATCAGCAGGTTGAGATGTTCGCGCAGGACCTCGACGTTGCGATCGAACAGACCGATGTCCTGCGCCGTTCGCGCCTGCATGATCGCACCTTCCATGATCGTCAGGATAAATTCGGCAAGCGCCCTTCGATCGAGGTCGCGCGGGAAGCGGTCCGCCGCATCGACAAGGCACCCTTCGACGGCATCCACCCAGTTGCGGAAATTGCGATCGATGAGTTCACGCACGCGCGGATCAGGCTCGTGTAGTTCCAGAGCCAGACTGCCAATTGGACAGCCGTACTGGTAGTCCGTGGTCAGCAGGTGCGTGCGGTATCCATTGAGCAGGGCGAAAATCTTCTGGACCGGATCCTCGACCCCTTCCCACGCGTGATCGAGCAGGCCGACATCGATCTCGTCGCGATAGGTTTCGAGCACCGCGATGAGGACGTCCTGCTTGCCGGGGAAGAAGTGGTAGAGGCTTCCCGAGTGGACCTGCGTCCTGCTCAGAATGTCCGAGATGGAGGTCGAATTGTATCCTTTGACCCAGAACAGATCCATGGCCGTGCGGATGATCTTGTCGCGTGTTGCGCTGTTCATAAAGCTTTCATACCCGACTTGATTGATTGTTCAACCAAAAATTTGATTGGGTGTTCAACTCAGTCGCTTTTGTACGAGGTTTCATCTAGCAAGGTCGAAACGTAACGGTTGCCTCACCGGCACGTTCGTCAATTCTCGAATGTCAGGTTTTTCGCGCCGTCAGCTCACAAGCGGACGGACGGCTTTCGGCCCAGGTTCTGCCATTCACAGCGCAACGAATAGGTCGATCAACACGGGTTGGTTCGTTCAATCGCGCCATTGCCACGATCTGGCGCAAAGTTCGGCTTTGGGGGTATCGGTGGGGGTATTTTTCAGACCTGCACAGAAATTAACGATAAGAAACAAGTGTTTAGCCATGCGCCATATGTTCCTCCTCCGCTACCATTGAGAAAGGGAAAGGCGTTCCTTATGAACGCGGGGATAGCATTTACCGCCACATTATCTGCTGGATCCAATCGTCGATCTCCGCCTCGACCCAAACAGCGCATCTTGATCCCAATGATCGCGAGCGAGGGAAACTCCCTTCTCGCATCCGTTGGTAGATCGCAGAGCGTTTCATCCCGACGCGATCCATAACCTCAGGCAGGCGAATTAGGCGACCTCGGGTGTTTGAAGTTCGCTCAAGTGTCGTGTTCTCCGACACAGCGTCTGTTTCGCAATTCGACATTTCGACTTCCCGGCTTCTTCGTGGCCTCCCCAGGATGATGCTCCGGTCTAGCGGCTCTCGGCGAGTGTAGGAAAGCGGAAAAGAACAAAAAGGAAACAAACGCGCCAGGTTCGTTGAGCGCGGGTATGGTTCAAGAGGGAAAGTTCGAAACAGTGACCTGTTGGATGGTTGTGACATCTACAAGACCTGAGTGGTCATCCTC
>JAXHVK010000028.1:12003-25116 GCA_034211135.1 Pseudomonadota bacterium | reverse complement strand
CTGATCGGCGATATGCAGAATGGGCACATCGACCGAAGCGGCCACATCGTCGTACAGTTTGTGCATGGAGTTGGCGCAGATGATCAGTGCCTCTGCCCCTGCCCATTCTGCATATCGCCGATCAGGTCGGGCGCCGTCTGATTGCGGCAGGCCACAAAAGCGCCGCGCTGATCGGCACGCGTAATGTCATGACGGAAAGCTTTTACCGCAAACGTCTGGTCGGGCAGGGCATTGACCTGTTGCCGCCGGATATGGGCAATGTCGAAACGCTTGATGGCATTATCTATGACGAACTGATGGTCGGTAAAGTGACCCGCAGTGCCGAACGCACGCTGAAGACGATAATCACGAACAAGGCACAGGAAGGTGCCGATGCGATCATCCTCGCCTGCACTGAACTGGACCTGATTGTTGACGTGGATGCGAACGTTTTGCCGGTCTTCGATTCCACCCGAATCCATTGCGAAGCGGCCGCAGACTTCGTTCTGGAACAGGAGTTGGTGAGCTAATTTTCAACTGGTCCCTGAATGCGCACGGACTGTCGCTGCAAAAAGATACAAGTAGTGCAACCGATGCGAGCTGACACTATCTGCCCGCCGAAACTTGTCATTGAATTGTAACAGGCAGGTTTTGGGTCCTCGGGTCGCACTCCGATGGCCCTTAGGGGCCATCTGCCACCCCCCCAAAGCACCCGGCGGATGGTCCCTTTTCAATTCTTCATTCAGCGTCTTCATCCATCAATCCACGCCTATCGCCTTCCAGCGGGGCAGGTTGCCATTCTGTTCCCGTTGAGTGCGCGCGGGGCCTGACCTAATCCGGCGACACGATGAAACGTGCACCCTACGCAGCAGACCCGACTAATCACGGCGGACGCGAATTCAGCAGCGCCAGAGCAGCCTCAGCGCCGGGCGCCAATTCCGAAACCCGCGGACCGCGCAGCGATTTCCAGCGCGACCGCGACCGCATCATCCATTCGATGAGTTTTCGGCGACTGAAATCCAAGACTCAGGTTTTCATCGCGCCAGAGGGTGATCACTACCGCACGCGACTGACTCACAGCCTCGAAGTCGCGCAGATCGGACGGGTCATGGCGCGCTCTCTTGGTCTTGATGAAGACCTTACCGAGGCAATCTGTCTGGCGCATGATCTGGGCCACCCGCCATTCGGCCATGCCGGTGAAGACGCGCTGAGCGAAGCGATGCAGCTGTTCGGCGGGTTCTGCCACAATGCGCAGGCGCTGCGAACGGTAATGCGGCTGGAAAGCCCCTATCCCGATCATGACGGGCTGAACCTGACATGGGATCTGCTGGAAGGGCTGGCCAAGCATAACGGGCCGGTCACGGCACCGGGCTGGGCGTTGACCGAAGTGAATGATGCGTTTCCCCTTGGCCTTGATGAATGGTCTTCACTCGAAGGGCAGATTGCGGCGGTGTCGGACGATATCGCCTATGACAATCACGACATTGATGACGGCCTGCGCGCCGGTTTTCTGGGCCTTGATGACTTGCTGGAGCTGGATTTCCTCGCGGATCAGTGGCGGGCGGTCGAAAAACGCTTTCCCAATGCGCCAAGAGAGCGGCAATTGCGCGAGCTTGTGCGTGAACAGATCGGGCTGATGGTGAATGATGTGCTCGACCACACAGGCGCGAATGTGGCGGGAATTGAGTCAGTGGAAGAAGTCCGCTCAGCGGGCCGCCAACTGGCCGGTTTCTCGCCCGCAATGGCAGAACACGAACGGGCGCTTAAAAAGTTCATGTACGAAAAACTCTATTACCATCCCGAACAGGTAGAGGCGGCTCACCGTGCGCGCGATGTCGTGGCGCGGCTGTTCGCGGCGTATTCTCAGGATGCAACGCTGATGCCGGATGACTGGCAGGGCAAATTGCCTCAAAGCCAGCCCCATCGTGCGCGCATGATCGCAGATTTCATTGCGGGGATGAGCGACAGATTCGCGATTGATTGCTGCGCACAGATTTACGGCACCCGCCCTGACGGATTGACCAATGTCTGATCGCTGGCACGCAGATGCAGGCGGAATCCGGCGTGAACCGCGTGCCAAGGCCCAGCCCCCTGCGCCCTACGCTCCGCAGCGTATCGGTCTGGTCGGGGCAACCGGACTGATTGGCCGGACCCTGATCGAAGTGACTAGCGCAGGAGACGCGGCGCGTATGGTCGGGATCGCCAGGCGCGAAATCACCATGCCCGAAGGCGCGCGCATGGAGCTGTTCGTGGCAGAGCCGGCAAAGTGGGGCGAAGTCCTCTCCGCTGTCAAACCGCGCGCATTGATCTGCGCTCTGGGCACGACGTGGAAAAAGGCAGGGCGCGACGAAGCCGCCTTTCGCGCGGTTGATCAGGAATTGATCGTCAGCACGGCAGAGGCCGCGAAGAAGGCGGGCATTGTGAACATGGTCCTGATCAGTGCGGCGGGCGCTGATCCAGCGGCCAAGAACCTGTATCTGAGAGTGAAGGGCGAGACGGAGGCACTGGTCAGCAAGGTCGGTTTCAAGCGGCTCGACATCCTTCGCCCCGGCCTGCTGCGCGGGCAGCGCGAAGGGGATTTCCGCTTTCTTGAAAAGCTGGCTCTTGCAGTCAGCCCGATTACCGATCCTCTGTTGAGCGGGAAGTGGGAAATGTACCGTTCTGTCGATGCAGAGCTGGTTGCCGAAGCTGCGCTTGGCCTTGCCATGCGAAAGGCCGCGGGCCGCTTTACCCATGATAACGAAGCCATGCGCCGCGCTGCGCGGGAATGGCGGGCAAAATCGGATCACGCAGAGGAGGCGATGTAATGGATTGGGGAGCGGTATTTTCCAGCGCAAACATAGTCGCACTGATCGCCTGGGTCGGCCTGATCGCTCTGCCGCGTTGGCCCGTCATGCTTTCAGCGATCCTGTATCTGGTCGTAGGCGGGCTATGTGCGCTCTATTGCGTCCTGCTGTTCGGCGCGTTGAGCGGCTTCATTCCGGCGGGCAATGGCGGAGCTGACTTCACCACGATCGAAGGCGTGCGCACCATCTTTGCCAGCGATATTGGCGTTGTGATCGGCTGGTCGCACTATCTTGCCTTTGACCTGTTTATCGGCATCTGGATCGCGCGCGATGCCGATGCGAAATTCTTCTCCCGCTATTTGCAGGCACCGATCCTTTTGGCGACATTCCTTGCAGGGCCGGTGGGACTAATCGCATGGCTGTTGATCCGCGAGCCAAGGGCGCGGGCCAGAGGCCGCTTCACCTAACGTAAATTCGGCTGGACGGCCCCTGCGCTGCTGCTTACTCCTATGGCTGAGAGATACGCCAAGTGGAGAGGGCAAACGATGACGGCGCAGACAGCGATCCAACACGCGCATCAGCAATATACGACCTTTGACGAATTCCTGACCTTCTGGGCACAGGAGCGGCCAGACGGGGCAGCTCTGGTCGAAGGGGACCGCGTCACCACCTATGCGCAGATGGACGACCTGACCCGCCGTTTGATTGCTCTGCTGCAGCAAAATGGCATCGGCAAGGGTGACCGGATCGCATGGCTGGGCAAGAATTCTGATCGCTATTTCCTGCTGCTTTACGCGGCTGCGCGCATGGGCGCGGTGATGGCGCCTGTCGGATGGCGGCTGGCTCCGCCCGAAGTCGGCTATATCCTCACCGATACAGAGGCAAAGCTGGTCGTCGCGTCCGAAGAATTCCTCGACACGGCGCAGCAGGTGGCGGGATCACTCGATCCTTCGCCCATCGTGATCGAGGCTGAGGCCGCCATCGCGCAGGCCCGCCAGCTTGAACCTGCCGAATACCAACCGCCCGCTGATTTCGAGCCTGTGCTGCAGCTCTACACATCGGGCACAACCGGCAATCCGAAGGGCGCGCAGCTTTCCAATCTCAACCTGTTCAGCCTGCGCAAACCCAGTCTGGAAGCGAACCTGCCGTGGCAGAATTTTGAGCCGACTGACTGCGTGCTGGGCGCAATGCCCGTGGCGCATATCGGTGGCACGGGATCGGGTCCGATTGCAGTCAGCAATGGCGTGCGCATCCACATCCTTCCCGAATTTACACCGCATGGCGTGCTCGATGCGATTGAAGGCGGGGCGACGCTCGCATTTCTGGTGCCTGCTGCGATCCAGATGGTGATCCAGCATCCGCGCGCGCCTGAGACGGATTTTTCGGGCTTGCGTTACCTTATGTACGGGGCTGCACCGATGCCGCTGGAGCTGTTGAAAGAGGCCGTGCGTACCATGCCCGGCACCGGCTTCATGCAAGTTTATGGCATGACGGAGACGACCGGCACAGTTTCTCTGCTGCCACCCGAAGACCACGATGTGAACGGCAACAAGCGTATGCGTTCTGCCGGAAAGGCCGTGCCGGGTGTCGCGATCGAAGTGCGCGGGGAGGACAATACACAGCTCCCCTTTGGCGAGATCGGCGAAATCTGCATCCATTCGCCTTCCAACACCGCCGGATACTGGAAGCTTCCCGAAGCGACGGCGAAGACGATTGACGCGGATGGCTGGCTGCATACCGGCGATGCGGGCATCATGGATGAAGACGGCTATGTCTACATTCAGGATCGCATAAAGGACATGATCATTTCCGGCGGAGAAAACGTCTACCCCGCCGAAGTGGAAAGCGCGATTTACGGGCATCCCGCAATTGCCGAAGTTGCCGTGATCGGCATTCCGAGCGAACGCTGGGGCGAAGAGGTGAAGGCCTGCATCGTTGCAAAGGAAGGCTTCGATATCGATGAAGGCGATATCATCGCCTACACACGCGAACGGATTGCGCCTTTCAAATGCCCGAAGAGCATTGATGTCATTCCCGAAATGCCGCGCAATGCATCGGGCAAGATATTGCGACGCCAGCTGCGTGATCCCTATTGGGTCGGTCAGGAACGGCAGGTTTCCTGATTTGAAAAAGCACGCTCCGGCAACGCTGCGCAACAGAGAGGCAATTCTGGGCATCCTTCGCCACGAATTGCCTGAATGGGGCGTGGTGTTGGAGGTGGCGAGCGGATCGGGTGAGCACGCGGTTTACTTTGCTCAAAATATGCGCAGCCTATCCTGGCAGCCGAGCGATCCCGATCCCGATGCCATAGCCTCCATTCGCGCTTATGCTGCTGACTATGAAGGGGCAAACCTGCGGGCGCCCGCTGTGCTGGATGCTCAGAAACCAGCGCGCTGGCCGGTCGGGCGGGCTGATGCAATTGTGTGCATCAACATGGTCCATATCAGCCCGTGGGAGGCGACAGCGGGACTGTTCGCGGGGGCTGCCCATATTCTGAGCGGCAAGGATATGCCGCTTATCGTGTACGGCCCATATTTTGAGCAGGGGGTGGAGCCAGCACCCTCCAATCTTGAATTTGATCAATCGCTCAGGCTGCGCAATCCCGCTTGGGGTATTCGTGATGCCGAAGATTTGGACAGCCTTGCAACCGCGAACGGTTTCAGTCGCACCGCGCGGTACGCAATGCCCGCCAACAATCTGATGCTGGTTTACCGGCGCGCTTAGTTGATCGCTTCTTCGCCCGCTTCGCCAACGGACTTGATGTCTTCGCCAAGCCCTTTCACCGTGTTGCAGGCAGTCGCGCCAAGCAGGAGCGCGGTGAGGATAGCGGCCTTTGCGGCTGTAAATTGGGTGTGCTTCGATTTCATCAGCGGGACTCCGAAACGATAAAGGGCCCGCCGCTATGGCGAGCCCTTTGTGAATAGCACATTGCCGTTATCAGTCGATGGCGCGCTCACCTGCGCGGCCAACGCTTTCCACGTCTTCGCCGACGCCTTTCACCGTGTTGCAGGCGGCGGTCGTCAGCGTAAGACCAGCCAAAGCGAGCGCCGCGGTGATGCTTTTGAGAGCGGTGGTGTTCATTTCAAAATCCTCGAATTTGCGTGTTTCTTGCTAATTCAAAGGTTCAGGGTGTTTTTTGTTCCTGTTCGGCCAACTCCCGCTTTTTCTGGCGGGCGATCACACGTTCGCGCCATGCGATCAGAGCGCCTGCTGCAATGATCAGCGGCGCGGCAAGCCACAAACTGCCCGAAGGCGCACGATCAAAGACATAAAATCCGTAAGCGGTCGCCCACAAAAGCGACGTGTAATCCATCAGCAGAATAACCGCCGCTGACCCGAAACGGAGCGAGGTGGTGAGCAATATCTGAGCAAGCGCACCGCACAGGGCCATCGCCACGATAATTCCCCACGTCTCCGCATCGTGGGGCACATAGACAAAGGGCAGGGCAAGCGCGGCGAGAGGCGTTGTCAGCGCAACAAACCAGAACACGATGCTCCATGGCGTTTCGGTCTTGTTGAGGTCTTGTATCTGGAAGCTGATGAGCGCGACCAGAAAGGCCGCGATCAGGCCAACGACGGCCCCGAATACAGGGATAGTGCTCTGGCCCGGCTGCGTCAGGATCAACACGCCAGCAAAACCTAGGATAACCGCGCCCCAGCGATATTTGCCGACGCGTTCCCTGAACAGGATCACGCTGAGCAGGACCGCGAAAAACGGCGCGGTGAAACTGATTGTGGTTGCCTCTGCCAGCGGTAGCAGAATGACTGCTCCGTAGACGAAGAACATACCCGTAATGCCATAGATGGCCCGCCGCGCATGGGCACCGAAACGCTGCGTCCGGATGCTCGCCAATTGCCCGCTCACCGCCAGAATGGCCGAAACGGTTACAAGCGTGATGGCCTGCCGCCAGAAAACCAGTTCGGGCAGCGATGCACCGCGTTCTCCGGCGAGCTTTACCAGCATTGCCATCGTTGCAAGGGTAGCGGCAGTCAGCAATCGCAGGCCTAGGGCCAGAAACGGGCGGGGGCGGGCGATTGATCCATCCATTGCAAAGCCGCTTGGCCCAGTGTTGCCCATTGCGCAAGCGGGCAGGGGCACTAAATCGCTGGGCGATGCACGACCTTGCCACTCAATTCGCGCTTTCCAGCGATGCCGTTCAGCTGGCGATAGTCGGCGGGCTGTTCTGGCTGTTTGCGGGCCTTTGCGCGTTGATGGAATGGCGGCGGGGGCGCAATCGCTCGGTCGAACGGCTTGAAAAAGTCGGCTGGGTGCCGTGGACCGCGCTGTTCCTCAGCTGCGCAATGATCGGCGGCGGATTGCTGGCGATGAGCCTGCCTGTGGTGCTGGGCGGACTTTGAATTGTTCGCTTACATGCTCATCTGGAAATAGATGCAGGCGGTGATGATCGCGAGGCCGAATGCCGCGTAAACGCCGAACAAGAGGTCCGCGGCCTGTTTGCCGCCTTTTCGTGCGGCGCGGCGGGACAGGATGTCTTTTTCTTCGTCTTCCAGCTCTTCGTAATCGGCGAGCAATGCGTCGACCTTGCGTCCCTGTGCGCGTCTGAGCGTTTCATTACGCTCGTACGGAAGAAGCTGCTCTTCGATTTCCGCTTTCGCAGATTTGATCGTGTTGAGCCGCTGGTCTTCGTGATGCGGCCGGTCCTGCTTGCGAAGCGCCTGAAGACGCTTCGCGGTATCCGTCACAGGCACGCCTCGAGATAAGCCTGGTCAAACCCGAACTGGCGGGCTTTTTCCAGCGTATACGGGCGCAGGCCGCTTGAACGAAATTCGCCGAGGATCTTGCCGTCTTCGCTCTCGTCCAAGTACTCGAACTTGAACAGCTCTTGCGTCACGATCACATCGCCTTCCATCCCGATCACCTCGGTGATGTTGGTTGTGCGACGCGAACCGTCACGCAGACGTTTCACCTGAACGATCAGATCGACGGATTCGGCGATCTGCGTTGAAATGGCCTGTTTCGGGATCTTGATGTCGCCCATCAGGATCATGTTTTCCATACGGCCAAGGCATTCACGCGGAGAGTTGGCGTGCAGCGTACACATGGAACCATCGTGGCCCGTGTTCATGGCGGCGAGGAGGTCAAAACACTCCGCGCCACGAATCTCACCCAGGATGATCCGGTCAGGACGCATACGCAGGGCGTTCTTCACAAGGTCACCGATGGTAATCGCGCCTTGCCCTTCAAGGTTCGGCGGACGTGTTTCCAGCGGCAGCCAGTGCGGCTGTTGCAGACGAAGTTCGGCGGCGTCCTCAATCGTCAGCACGCGCTCACCCGGGTCGATCATCTTCGACAGGGCGTTGAGCATGGTCGTTTTACCCGAACCCGTACCGCCCGAGATAACGATGTTCATCCGGCACGCGCCCGCGATTTTCAGCGCGGTACACATCTTGTCCGACATCGAGCCGAATTCTTTCAGCATATCGAGTGTGATCGGTTTTTCGGAGAACTTACGAATGGAGATCGCCGTACCGCGCAGTGACAGCGGCGGCACAATAACGTTCACACGTGAACCGTCTTTGAGACGGGCGTCGGCAAGCGGCGTTGTCTGATCAACACGGCGGCCAACCTGGTTCACAATGCGCTGTGCGATGGAGAACAGGTGCTGTTCGTCGCGGAACCGGATCGGCGCGATGACCAGCTTACCCTTCTTTTCAATATAGGTCTGATCAGGGCCGTTGACCATGATATCGGACACGTCCGGATCGTTCAGCAGCTCTTCCAGCGGACCAAAGCCCAGCAGTTCATCAATCAGAACCTTTTCAAGGGCGAACTGCTCACGGCGGTTCAGTGTGACCTTCAGCTCGGCCAGCACTTCCATGATGATCGGGCGGAATTCCTCGCTCAGCTCTTCTTTGGAAAGAGTAGCGGCGGCTTCGGGGTCAACACGTTCGAGCAGGCGCGGCAGCACCTGTTCCTTGATCTTGTGGACGCTGGCCTCGAAACCGGCAGGCTCGTTCTGTGCTGCCTGCACCGCAGCGGCGCGTTCGGCCAGACGGTCCATCGCATCGGCGGTGGAGCCTTTCGCCGGGCCGCCTTTGGCGGCAGCGGGAGCGGGTGCCGGAGTGCTGGGCGGCGGATTCTCACCATCCTCGGGCAAGGGCGGGAACTGATCACCGCCTTTTGGCTGGTCAGCCGAACGGCCGCCACCCTTCATCGGTCGGGCGACGCCGAAAGCGGGCCGTCCACCCGGTTTCAATCCTCCAGCGTTGCCCTTTTTGCCGAATGCACTCATTCCAAGCCCCCGAGGCCAAAATTACTCAAATCCCACTCACCGCATTATCGCGAAAAGTGTCTCTCGAAGTGTGGTGAATAATTCGGAAACCTTATTTTTTTCCTAAGCCGGACTGAAGGAAGGTGCCTTCACCGGCTCTTAGCCCGCAAGGGACGCGGCATCAGAGCATTTCGGCAATTTGACCGATTTTTCAGGTGCATCCTTGCCGACGGTGTAAAGGAAGTATTCTATCCCGTTATATCCGGCCGGTATGACGGCAATCTGTTCGAGAATTGCCCGATCGAAGCCTGTAAATGCCCTGTCGGACAGCAGGTAAGCGCGGCCATGCATGGCGATTTCTTCACGCATCAACCGTTCGAATTCCTTGCGGGAAAACAGCGCCTGCGTTTCGAAGTTCCACCGCACAAAGCTTTGCGAACATCGCTGTCCGGGTCTTGCAAAGGCAATCGCGCTGCGCCCGGCAATGGCCGGCATCCGCCATTCCGGTAATGCGATCCAGTGCTTTTCCGACAGGCCACGTCGCTTGATTTCAGTGATGACGGCATCTCCGCTGTCAAATCCGCGCGTTGTCGAGATAATGCCGGAGGCGATGCCGCACAGGGCCAGCAGGACAAGCCAGCCAGCAAACACCCCGCTGCGACCGTCCCCGTTCACGCGCTGAAGCCAGACGAGGACAATCAAAAGAAACGCGCCCAGCATCAGGTGCCGCAAACCGATCGGATAGATCACAATGCTGAAAAGCAGCGTGAATCCGAAAAAGCCGAAAATCATCAGGCGGTGCCAGACGTGGCCGCGCGTCAATGCCCAGCACAGCCAGCCCATTGCGATCCATGCGACACCGGCAATCGGTGCGACAGGCGTGTTCCATTGCGGCGCGATACCGCCCTGAAACGGCAAGGGAAGACTGCCGATCTGTGTGAACCAGACCATCGGCCCGCGTGCCATTTGCATCGCCTGACTGGCGCTGATCATGTCGGGCGCGGGGATGACAGTCCATGCGGCAAACATCCCGCCTGCCAGCCACAAAACCACTCCCGCCCACCACAGGCGACCTGCACGCCACTGCAGCAATACGAACACGCCAGAGATCACTCCGAACAGGAAATCGACGAGCGGCAACATCGCGATGAGAAGCCATACCCAGCGCGTGCGCCAGCTCATCACGCACAAGGTCATCAGCGCGACGCCAAGGCTGGTACCACGCGCGATGGTGAGGAATTCGAACAGGACATACTGGCTGCTCGACAGAAGAAGCCGTTCAAGCCGGGTGAAAGGGCTGGCGAACAGGATCACACCCTGAACAATCGCCGCGCAAATCAAAGCGGCAGCGGGAAGCACCCAGCTTTGCGCAAGCCCCGTACCAAGTGCCTGCAACAGCCAGTACCATGCGGGCGGATGCCCTTCATACCGCAGCCATTCCAGCAGCTCAGCCTGTGATTGCGCCTGCGTGGCGATCAGCAGAGCCTGATATTCGTCCGCCCATGGCTGATGCGACAGGATCAGGAAAATCTGGAAAGCGACCAGGGCAAATACTGCACCAAACCACACCGCATTGCGCGACAAAACGCTATCGGCAACCGCGAGGCCGGCGTTGAACCTTTGCGCAAGAGATGGGGCAGAGCCAGACATAGCCAGTGATCTAGCGTCAATGTGTGATCAAAGGCATATCAAACCGACGATTTCCCACGGCGGATGTTGCGCATCAAACCCAATAACGTGCCGGATCACTTTTCCCCCCAAACGCTCGCAAGGCTATTTGGATCGCTGCCTACAAGCGGCTAGAGCGGTGGCGATGTCGGTGTTCTCAAGATTGCTGTCTATTCGACAAGGCGCGGCTAAGCACCGTGTCCCGCTGCTGATCGTTGGCGGGGCGTTATTCTTCGCCGGTCTGGCGTGGTCGGTCGCTCAGATTGATCTGGATGCTTCGGCCATTGCGCCGCGCCTCGTTCTGGCGGCAATCGCGCTTACAGCGCTGGGAGTGTTGGCGAATGCGGGTGAGCAATGGTTTGCCGCGCGTTCGCTGCGTTTGCCATATGGGTATGGGCGCGCGCTAAAGGTAAGCTGTGTCGCCACGCTCGCCAATATTCTGCCTTTGCCCGGTGGTTTGCTGGTGCGCGGTGCGAGCTTCAGCGCATCAGGGGCGAGCAAGGCCGAAAGCGCAACCGTCCTGGGCGTGAGCGCGGCCATCTGGGTCTTGCTCACAATCGCACTCGTCGGCTTTGCGGCCTTGCCCGGTAGCGCAATGATTGTGCTCGCATCACTATGTCTCGCTGGTGCCGTCGTTCTTACGGC
Source organism: Pseudomonadota bacterium (assembly GCA_034211135.1). Lineage (GTDB taxonomy): Bacteria > Pseudomonadota > Alphaproteobacteria > Sphingomonadales > Sphingomonadaceae > Erythrobacter. Next base: position 13,805 of record JAXHVK010000028.1, on the reverse strand, counting down.
ATGGACGGCGTATAAATTCGATGCGGTTAGCGCGATCGGAATGCTGGTTTCGCGCTGTGCTCTTATCGCAATAACGGTTTTGCGGTTGCTCGTAATCCTCCAGATGCTCTCGGTCGAAGGGAGATTGCGTGAAGCGGCGGTCTATTCCGGCGCATCACTGGTGGGCCAGATTGTCGGAATAGTGCCGTCAGGTATCGGCGTGGTCGAAACCGTAGGAGCGGGCCTTGCGCTGGCGATTGATGCCGCGCCCGAAGCCGCCTTTCTGGCATTGTCTCTTAACCGGATACTCGGCCTTGCCGTGGCCGGTCTTGTTGTCTTTTTCTGGGTGTCGCCAGAGAAGGACGCCGTTTCAGCGAAAGAATTGTGATGCGTGTTCTGTTCGATATCGTTCATCCGGCCGATGTCCTGTTCTTCTATCACCCGATCAAACGGTTGCAGGCCAAGGGTGCCGAGATCAAAATCGCGTCACGCAAGAAAGACGTGGCGTGCGATCTTCTGGATGAGTTCGGGCTTGAGCATTCGCCAATTTCCGGTGCGGGATCGGGCACGCTTGGGCTGGCGAGCGAGCTTGTAAGGCGCGATTTTGCCATGCTGTACGAAGCTGTCAGTTGGCGGCCTGACGTCATGATCGGTCTGGGCGGCATCTCGATTGCGCATGCGGGATGGCTGACCCGGCGCACATCGCTGGCGTTTTATATGGCGGATACAGCCAAGCTTCAGACGCGTCTGACCTGGCCATTCATCACTCACCTGTTCGTGCCCGAAACCTACTCTGCCGCCATTGCCGATGGCCGTACGACCCGCTTTCCCGGAATCAAGGAACTGTCCTATTTCCACCCCGAGAATTTCGAAGTGGATGAAAGCCGCGCGCGCTCAGCAGGTTGGGATGACACGCAACCGAATTTCTTTGTGCGGACGGTAAAATGGGGCGCCAATCACGACATTGGCAAATCCGGCTGGAGCGATGACGAGCTTGGCGCATTGCTCGACCGTTTGTCGACGTTGGGCAAGGTGCACCTGTCTTCCGAGCGGCCTGTGGCGCAGCGTTTTCAGAGATTCCTTTATCAAGGGGCGAAGTCCGACCTTCATCACTTGCTGGCGAAATGCCGCCTGTATGTCGGGGAAAGCGCGACGATGGCGCATGAGGCAGCGCTGCTTGGCTGTCCGGGTATTTATGACGGGCCAGACCATCCGGGCACGACCCGCTCTCTTGCCGCAGCCGGCCTTGTCGAGGCATTGCGGCAACCGGGGGAGGCACAGCTTCTCGCAACCGTCGAAAAGTGGCTTTCAGAAGAAGCCTTCGTCAAATTTGATGAAGCGAAGGCGGAATATATCGCTTCCTTTGGAAATCTGGCCGACTACATCGTTGATCAGATCGTCGCTTTTGGTGAGCGTGGTGAACCCGCCAAGGAATGATCCGCCGGATCAGTAATCCGTGAACAAATCCTGCAAGCCGATCCGGCTTTCCGATTTTTCGCCCGCGGCGGCCCATCGTATCGAGGCGGCGGTTTCGCCTGTGTTGCCAAAATCATACCGGCCACGCTCCAGCGCGATGACGTCACCATCCTGCAAAGCCTCGCCGTCCAGCGTGAGGCCGTTGCCTTCGACACGGTATTCGCCGGGTATCATGACCTGTTCCTGCAGCTTGCTTTGGCCCGGTGCGATTGTCTTGCCTGCCACGTAGATAATCCCGCCGTGACTTATGAAGTTGCCGCGCAGGTTCTTCATATCCTCCGGCAAGAGGCGATTACCGACGGGTTCGTCGATAAAGACATTCTGCAACGCTGATGAATTGGCAATCA
>JAXHVK010000028.1:0-11993 GCA_034211135.1 Pseudomonadota bacterium | reverse complement strand
GTTCTCCATCATCCCAATATCGTTGCAGCGACCAGCCCGAGGTAAACCGCAGCGCCGCGCGTGGATAATCGCCCAACATTCCGCTTTCGTCGATGTAGATCACCGGCTTGGGGAAGACTGTGCGAAGCTGTGTCTGAAGCTGTCGCTGGGTGTCCAGACGGTCGCGCTTTTCGACCACGTTCAGCGTGATCGCACCCAGAACCAGAACCGCTGTCATCATTGCCGCGCCATACCGGCGCACGGCGATTTCGATGGCGGGCGCGATGGCGATTGCAACGGGCGGCATGATGAAAGCGAAGTAATAGGGGAAGGAATTGCGATAGAAGACCACCGTCAACAGCGGCGCGGCAAGCAGGGCCAGCGCGATCTTGACCTTTCGTTCCGCTTGCCCCCGTACCAGCCAGTACACCAGCACACCCATAAGCGCGGTGAAAAAGGGCGCGAAAATCAGTTGCTTTAGGAAATACCCGCCAAGCGGGAACAATCCGGCTGAAAACATCCGCTCGCTTGAGCGCGAGATTGTACCCATCGCATTTTCCGCGGCCTCTCCTCCGAACAGGAAGAACCCTGCGACCAGAGCCAGCACGCCGCAAAGGGCGGTGATCACGATTGATCGGCTGGCGGGAAGCTCATCAGCTCTCAGCACAAGCACGGCGATAAAGGCGGGTGCCCACAGAACCGACTTGATTGTCGATAGCACTGCGAGGATCAGCAGCAGGCCGATCAGCGCGGCATTCACCAGATTGACCTTGGCCCGCAAACCAACGGCAAGGGCTGAGGTCAGGAAAGCGGCGGCGATCACGTCTGCCCGCAATGCAAAGCCATGCAGAAAGGCGTAGCCCGCCGTCACATAGGCAAGCGCGCAAAGCAAAGCGGTCAGGTGGTCGGTGAACCGACGGGCCGCGAAATAGACCGCGATGGCCGCGACAACTTCAAAGGCAAGAATGAAGGCTCGGATCAGTGTGATTTGCTCGATCGGCGCCATCGGCAGCTGCGTTACCCAGCTGAACAGCGGAATATATGGCGTTTGCAGAAAGGGGACTTCTTCCCCCCGCAGGCTGGCTGTGATCAGCGAGTAGTGCCAATATTCGTCCCAATTGATCGCTTTCGTAAAGGCGAGATGCAATTGCATCAGGACGACAAACGCCAAAGCCGCCAGAACAACGCGCGCGGCGCTGATGCTGGCGGGTTTGCGTTCCGCTTCGATTGAAGCGGTAAGGGTTGTCATGCCGATTTCCGGTAAAGGTCTGCGTCAGTATCTGTGCTTTGCACGGTGTGGGACGAGTGGCTTTCTTCCAGCTTCTCCTCAATCCGGCGCAGTTTCAGCATGTTCGCTTCAAGCAGTTTGCGATTGGTGGCGATCAGATCCGCCAGCACGCCCAGCGTGGCGACGAGAACACCCACGATCAGCAGCGCAGCGCCAAGGACCAGCGACTGGATATGGCCCGAACCGTCGCCTTGCAGAACAAACCACAGGAAGCGCGCAATCGGCAGGACACCCAGAATGCTGAGCGTGGCACCTATGGCAAGGAACACGCGCAGCGCGTTGAAGGTGGTATAGGCACGCACAATCGTCACGCCCGTCGACATGATGAAGCGCGGGATCGACTTGAACAGGCGCGACGGGCGCGTTGCGGCGTTGGTGCGGATAGGCACAGACACAATGGCAAGCCGCTTTCGACCTGCCTGGATTAGCATATCTGTGGTGTAGCTGAATTCGGTCGTGATATTGATCCGCTGCGCGGCATCGCGGCTGATTGCGCGAAATCCGCTGACGGCATCGGTGATGTCGGTGCTGGACAAGGTCCGTACCACATAACTGCCAAGCCGCTGCAGCATCCGTTTAAACGGAGAGAAGTGCGCGTTGTCGGCAACTGACCGGTCGCCCATGCACACATCGGCTTCACCGGCGACGACAGGCGCGACAATCTTGGCGATGTCCTCCCCTGCATATTGTCCGTCAGCATCGGTGTTGACGATGATGTCCGCGCCTTCTTTCAGGCATTTGTCGATACCGCTGCGAAATGCTTCGGCAAGCCCGCGATTGCGGCGGTGACGCACAACGTGATGCACGCCCCAGCGCTTTGCGACACCCGATGTGTCGTCGCTGCTGCCGTCATCAATGATGAGATATTCGATCACGTCGATTCCGGGCAAACTGCGAGGCAGCGCGGCAAGCGTCTCTGGCAGCACTTTGGCTTCGTTGAGACACGGAATCTGGATAATCAGCTTGGTCATTGCGTTGGTTAGCCCCCGAAGACGCCAAGACCTGATGGTTTGACGCGTTTGAAGCCGTGTTACCGGCAGGGGTTTAAGCAAACGTAAACCATGATCGGCAGGAGATGGTTAGCAGGCCATTGAGGGCGCTTGCCTCTCTTGCTCGCGTGGCCCAATGGGCTGGGATGGCGACACGGCATCCAACCTCAAACGCGAGCGGGAACTCAGGCACAGGCAGCAGCAATTCGGGATTTCTGTATGCAGTCGCCGGTTTCGTGCTGCTGTCTATCGGCGATGCCGTGATCAAATCGATGGCGGATGACTGGCCCGCAGTGGCCGTTGCCGCCTTGCGGTTTTCGATCGGGGCGCTCGGTTTGTCCGTTATCCTGTGGCGCACCGAGGGTGCCACTGCCTTCGTTCCCACCAATCCGTGGCTTCAACTCGCACGCGGTATCTGTCTGGCCTTCGCATCGCTGGCGTTCTTTTCAGCGATCTACATCATGCCACTGGCTGAAGCGATGGCGATTGCCTTTCTCGCTCCGATCCTGACCCAGATATTCGCCGGTTTGTTACTGGGAGAGAAAGTACCTGCAAAGGTTTACGCCGTCTCGCTGATCGCTCTGGCAGGCGTTGCGATCATCCTGCGGCCCAACCTTGCATTGCTGGGATGGGGCGCGGTCCTGCCCTTGGTTTCGGCGGTTTTCTTTTCGCTGCTGATGGTTTCAAACCGGGCGAGCGCGGGGCAAAGCAGTTCGCTGGCAGCGCAGGTGTTCGTCGCCGGATGCGCTGCGCCCATTCTTGTTCTGGGTGCCATCGCGGCGAATTTCTCCGGTTTTGAACAACTCGATTTCGGTTGGCCGGATTGGGATGTTGTCGCGCGCTGCGCCCTTGTCGCGGTGACAGCCAGCACGGCTCACTGGCTCGCCTATATCGGCACATCGAAAGCAGGCGCGGCAAAGGTTGCTCCGGCCATTTATGTCCAGATCGTGGTCGCATCGCTGCTTGGCTGGCTGTTCTTTGATAACACACCGGATATCTGGACGATTATCGGCGCGGGCCTGATTATCGCAGCGGGCTTATACCTTTGGCGGGACGGGCAGAAATCCGCTCCTTAAGCAAGAAAAAGCGCCAGATCGGTTTTGACCCCACACACAGGCTTGCAATCTCAAGCCTATGTTCACATCGAGAGGGTAAGGCGACGCGGCAAACACCAACAGGGGACTGAACCAGCAATATGTGCGGCATTATTGGCATTGTAAGCGAAACCGGCGTGGCAGACCGTCTGGTCGATGGTCTGAAACGCATGGAATATCGTGGTTATGACAGCGCAGGCGTCTGCACTTTGCACGATGGCGAAATGGTGCGCCGCCGCGCGGAAGGGAAGCTGGGCAATCTGGTCGAAGTGCTGCGCGACAGCCCCGCGCCCGGATCCATCGGAATCGCCCACACACGCTGGGCAACCCACGGTGCGCCAACCTCGGCGAATGCGCACCCCCACGCGACCAGCGAAGTCGCGATTGTGCACAATGGCATTATCGAAAACTTCAAGGAACTGCGCGCCGAAATGGCCGCTGCGGGCCGCACTTTTGAAAGCGAAACCGATACGGAAGTTGTCGCGCATCTGATCTCTCACCGGATCGAAGCGGGTGACAGTCCCGAGGACGCGGTCCGTTCGGTTCTGCCGCGTCTGCGCGGCGCGTTTGCATTGGCGATCACATTCCGGTCGCACCCTGACTTGCTGATCGGTGCGCGCCTTGGTTCACCGCTTGTCGTGGGGCACGGCGATGGGGAGATGTTCCTTGGCTCCGACGCACTGGCTCTCGCCCCGCTGACGCAACGCATCACCTATCTGGAAGAAGGCGACTGGGTGATCGTACGCCGTGACCGGGTGCAGATTTTCGATGAAGAGGGCCGCGAGACTTTCCGCCCCGTGCAGCCATCGGGCGCGTCGGCTGCTGCGGTGGAGAAGGGCAATTATCGCCACTTCATGCAGAAAGAGATTTTCGAGCAGCCGACCGTGGTCGCGCAGACGCTTGGCTCTTACATCCACCGCCAGAATGTCGCGGTGGCACTGCCGCATTTCGATTTCGACCTCTCCAGCGTGAAGCGGCTTACCATCGTTGCGTGCGGCACTTCTTTCTATGCGGGCATGGTCGCGAAATACTGGTTCGAACAATTCGCCCGCGTACCAGTCGATATCGATGTGGCGTCAGAGTTCCGGTATCGTGAACCCGTGCTGGAGGAAGGCGGCCTTGCCCTGTTCATTTCGCAAAGCGGGGAGACAGCAGACACGCTGGCCGCGCTGCGCCACTGCAAGAAAGAGGGGCAGACGATTGGCGTTGTCGTCAATGTGCCTACCAGTTCAATGGCGCGTGAGGCAGATTTGCTGTTGCCCACGCATGCTGGGCCCGAAATCGGCGTTGCCTCTACCAAAGCGTTTACCTGCCAGCTGGCGGTTCTGGCCGCGCTTGCTGCCCACATGGCGGTGAAGAAGGGCAAGATGACGCGCGAGGAGGAAACAGAGGTCGTCAAACACCTGCTGGAAGCACCCGCTGCGCTGAACGCGGCCCTGGCGCATGATGACGACATTGCCGCTATGGCGCCATTGATCGCTCCTGCGCGTGACGTGCTGTATCTGGGGCGCGGGCAGGATTATCCCCTTGCACTCGAGGGGGCATTGAAACTGAAGGAAATCAGCTACATCCATGCCGAAGGATACGCGTCGGGAGAGATGAAGCATGGCCCGATCGCGCTGATTGACGATGACGTGCCTGTCGTAGTCATCGCCCCGTCCGGCCCCCTGTTTGAAAAGACTGTCTCCAACATGGAAGAGGTCCGCGCGCGTGGCGGTCAGGTGGTGCTGATCTCTGATGCGAAAGGGCTGGAGGAAGCGGGCGAGGGCTGCCTTGCGACGATTGAGATGCCGGTGGTACATCCGCTGATTGCGCCTCTGGTTTACGCCATTCCCGTGCAACTGCTCGCCTATCACGTGGCAGTGGTGAAGGGCACTGACGTCGATCAGCCCAGAAATCTCGCCAAGTCGGTTACGGTGGAGTGAGTGTAGGCGAGCATGTCCGCGTGACCGGCGGCTGCCATTGCGGTGCCGTCCGGTTCGAAGCGTTAAGCGACGCAGAACCGGAAATGCTCGATTGCAATTGTTCGATCTGCTCGGCCAGCGGCTATCTCCACCTGTTCATCCCGCATGATCGCTTTGTGCTGAAGCAGGGGGCTGATGCACTGACTTCCTATCGTTTCGGCAGTGGTGAGGCAGAGCATCTGTTCTGTTCGAAATGCGGAGTGAAAAGCTTCTATCAACCGGGCTCGCATCCCGATTGCTGGAGCGTGCATTTTGCGTGTCTGGATGATTCGTCCGGGATCGGTCCGAAGGTGCTCCCTTTTGACGGTTGCAACTGGGAAAAGTCGGCCCAGGATAAAGGGCTGCGGTGAGCAGGTTGCAACTTTTGTATCATGGTACAAGTAACTGTTAGAGAACGGTAATTCGGGAATGAAGCCGTAATTCTACGTGGATGATTTACTCTGCTCTAACCTTTGCTTGTTACCGCGCCGATTGTGAGAAAAAAAGTCGCAACATCTCCTGAGAATCCATCTGTTCTGACGTTTTCGCACGTCCTTGGACTCACGCGTCAGGGGCAAAGCGACTGGGCGAAACTGCGTGGCATCCAGTATGCGACGTTGTCCCGCACCATTTTTCTGCGCGCCTATGCTCATGCCATTCTGGCTGTGTTCGTGGCCCGAATTTATATGGATGTGGTGCCAGCCATCTGGCTGGTCCTTTGGACAATTGCTCAAGCCATTCTGCATGTCCGCAGCGCCAAGCTTTCCAGACAACTGGCAGATGTGGACCGGCGCAAGATTACGCAGAATGAATTCTGGCGTCAGACACTGGTATCCGTCGGCTCTGGTGTTTTGTGGGGTGGGGCGGTCATCGCATTTGGCCCGCTGGGCACGACTTCGGACCTCATGGCGATTGTGATGGTCGTAATGATCCTGCTGGCCAGCTCAATCTATTTCCAGACGACCGCTCCACTGGGCACGGTGATGTTCACGGCGACAGCCTGCGTTCTGATCATGGTCCATCTGGCGCTGAATTCCATGTGGTTTGCCGTCACCGGAACGTTTGTGTTCATGGTATGCACCATCATAGGTGCGATGCAGGCTGGGCAGACGTATCTGCTCGCGCGGCTTTCCGAAAATGCGATTGTCGAAAAAGAAGAAGTCGTCTCCCTCCTGCTGCGCGAGTTTGAGGAAAACGAGGCCGACTGGCTTTGGGAAGTGGACACCAATCGCAAACTGCGTTCAGTCAGCCCGCGCTTTGCCTTTGCCCTTGGCAAGAGCCAGGCCGAGGTAGAAGGCAAACCGCTATTGGACTTCATCACAGCAGGTGAATGGGGCCAGGGCGATTTTGCTCCCAGCCTTCATGAACTGGCCGATCAACTGAAAAGCCGACAGAATTTTTCCAACCTGCTGGTCCAGGTTTCGATCAAGGGTGAAGAGCGCTGGTGGGAACTTTCGGGCACTCCGTTGCACGATGATCGCGGGCGTTTCTCCGGCTTTCGCGGGGTCGGATCGGATGTGACGGAGCAGCGCGCTTCGGATGAACAAATCGCCTATCTCGCGCGGTATGATACGCTTACCTCGCTGCCCAACCGGTTGCAGCTGACCGAAGCGCTGGGCGACGCGTTGAGCTTTGCTGAACAATGGCGTTCGCGTTGTGCGCTTTTGATGATCGACCTTGATCGCTTCAAGGCGGTGAACGATTCACTGGGCCATATGACCGGCGACAAGCTGCTGGCTCAGGTTTCGGCGCGCTTGCAATCGCTGATGAATGATAACGCGATCTGTGGCCGTCTGGGCGGGGACGAATTCGCTATCGTGATCCGTGATGCGAGCGACAACAACTTTGTCCGCCAGCTATCGCGAGAGGTGATTGCCAAGCTGTCGGAGCCTTATCAGGTCGATCAGCACACCCTGTATGTGAGCGCGAGTGTCGGCTCGGCCTATGGCCCGCGTGATGGGGACACAGTCGAAAAGCTGATGCGCAATGCCGACCTTGCGCTTTACCGTGCAAAGGATGTCGGCGGCGGCGAGCACTGCCGGTTCGAACCGGACCTGCATGCGTCCGCCGAAGAGCGCCGGCGACTTGAAGATTCCCTGCGCAAGGCTCTGGGTCGTGACGAGATGGTGCTTCATTATCAGCCAGTTGTTGACGCGCGCAGTGAAGGCATCGTCAGCTTCGAAGCTCTGGTGCGCTGGAACAGCGAAGAACACGGTTTCGTCAGCCCCGGTAAATTCATCCCGCTTGCAGAAGACACCCGCCTGATCGTCCCGATCGGCAAATGGGTGATGCGTCAGGCCTGTATGGAAGCGCGTTCCTGGCCGGATCACATCAAGGTAAACGTCAACGTCTCGCCGGAACAATTGCTGGAGCCTGATTTCCATCAGGAAGTCGTGAGTGTTCTTGCTCAGACTGGTTTGCGTCCAGACCGTCTGGAGATCGAAGTTACCGAAAGCATCTTCGTGCGCGACGCCAGCATTGCGCGCAACGCGCTTGAGCAGGTGTTGGCGCTGGGTTGCAGCGTGGCGCTGGACGACTTTGGCACCGGCTACTCCTCACTCGGTTATCTGCGCACGCTGCGTTTCTCGACTATCAAGGTCGATCGAAGCTTCGTCCAGGGTGCGGCGCAGGGCGCTAATGAAAGTCTGGCGATCATCAACGCTGTTGTCGCCATGGCCAAAAGCATGAAGATGACGACCACCGCGGAAGGCGTTGAAAACGCAGAAGAAGCCGAACTGATCCGCAATCTGGGCTGCGACAAGATACAAGGCTTCTATTTTGGCCGCCCGATGTCAGACGCGGAAGCGCGCCGCCTGTTCAAGAAAGAGCAGCAACGCAAAATCGCGTAAACGTAAGGCTGTTCAGGCGCTGACGAGGCTTTCGACGAGGTTTTCAAACAGTTTGCGCCCGTCATCGCCGCCAAGGCTGGGATGCGCTGCACTGGTCATCGCACGCTCCGGATGGGGCATCATGCCAAGCACGCGGCCATTCGCGCTGACGACGCCAGCAATATCCCGCTGGGAGCCGTTGCAGTTTTCCGCATAACGAAACGCCACGCGGCCGTCGCCCTCCAGCGCATCGAGAGTGGCATCGTCTGCGAAGTAATTGCCGTCATGGTGCGCGACGGGGATGCGGATATGCTCCCCTTTGGCAAATCCCGATGTAAACGGAGAGCTGGTGTTCTCAACTGTCAGGCCTACGGTGCGGCATACAAAACGTTGCCCTGCATTGCGCATCAGAACGCCGGGCAACAGGCCGCTTTCGGTCAGGACCTGAAAGCCGTTGCACACACCCAGAACCGCGACGCCTTTATCGGCAGCCGCAACAACCGCGCGCATGATCGGGCTTTGTGCGGCCATCGCGCCTGAACGCAGATAGTCGCCATAGGAAAATCCGCCGGGCAGGGCGATGAAATCGAGGTTTTCGGGAAGCTCTGCATCGCCGTGCCAGATGCGCTGCGGCGCGGTGCCGGTAACAGCCTCAATCGCGACGGCCATATCACGGTCGCAGTTCGATCCAGGAAAGGTGATGACCGCTGCCTTGAGAGCCATCAGGCGTTCTCCGCTTCCGAAGCCTTGATCTCGAAATCTTCGATCACCGTATTGGCGAGCAGTTTTTCACACATGGAACGCAGCGTTTCCTCGCTCGTCCCTTCAGCGACGTCCATCTCGATCAGACGGCCAATGCGCACATCCTCCACGCCATCAAAGCCCATGCCTTCCAATGAGTGGTGCACAGCGCGACCCTGCGGATCAAGAACGCCGGGCTTCAAGCGGACGAGAATGCGGACTTTCATGGATGCGTTCCTGCTGCTTTGACCTGTGAGGCAGGCCGGAATGGAATAACTAGGCGCGCCTATAACGTCGCAATCCGCGCAGGGCGAGACGCTTTGACACAGTTTTCCGGCCAAAACCGCAAAGTGACGCAAAGGAACGTGTCACCGCAGTGCAACATAGCCGGCGTGAAAGTAGCAAATTCGTCACTTTTGCGACGAGTTCCGACGCTAGGCTCTCGTCAGAATCGCAATTTCCTGTCAGGCGAATCCTCCCATCTTTGTCGTCGCTATTTCATCGAAGGGTCATCCCCATGTCACATAAATTTACCGCTGCACGCGCTTTCTGGGCCAGCAGCACTGCTTTCGCTGCGGCTGCTTTCGCATTCGCCGCTCCTGCCGCCGCGCAGGACACAGACACCGAAGCTGCCGAAGAAGGCCAGCTTGATCGTATCATCGTCACCGCCAACCGCCGTGAAGAAAACCTGCAGGATGTTGCCGTATCGGCAGAGATTCTGGATCAGGGTCGCATCGGCGCGATTTTCTCTTCGGGTCAGGACACTACCGCTCTTGCCGGATCGGTTCCGGGCCTGAACATCGAAAGTTCCAACGGTCGCGCCGCGCCGCGTTTCTATATCCGCGGTCTGGGCAATACCGACTTTGACCTTGCAGCATCGCAGCCGGTGTCGGTGATCCTCGACGATGTCGTTCTTGAAAACGTAACGCTGAAAAGCTTCCCGCTCTTTGATGTCGAGCGGATCGAAGTTCTGCGCGGGCCGCAGGGCACGCTGTTTGGCCGCAATACGCCGGCCGGCATCGTCAAGGTCGACACGATCAAGCCAAGCTTTGACGATGATGTGCAACTGGGCTTCAGCTTCGGCTCGCTCAGCACGATCACAGCCAATGCTGCTCTTGGCGGTGGTATCGTTGAAGACAAGCTGGCCTTCCGCGTATCGGCGCAATTCCAGCGCCGCAGCGACTGGATTGATAACGGTTTCACCAATGAAGAAGACGCATTTGGCGGATTCACCGATTTCGCCACCCGCGCACAGCTGCTGCTGACGCCGGACGAAGAACAGCGGTTCAGCGCGCTCGCAACCGTCAATTTCCGCGATCTCAGCGGCACATCGACACTGTTCCGTGCAAACGTGCTTGGGCCGGGCAATAACAATCTGAACGACAATTTCGACCGCGATACCGTCTTCTTTGACGCAGGTGGCGGAAACCAGTCTGAATACCAGCAATTCGGTGCCACGCTGAAGCTGGATTACGAGTGGGACGCGGTGACGCTGACCTCGATCACCAGCTATTGGGAAAGCGAAGGCTCCTCACGCGGTGATATTGATGGCGGCTTTGGCGCGGCGTTCCTGCCGTTCCAGGGTCCGGGCTTTATCCCGTTCCCGGCTGATACCCGCGACTCGATTGATCTCCAGCAGGTAACGAACGAAACCCGCCTTGCATCAAACGGCGATGGTCCGCTGACATGGCAGGTTGGTGCGTTCTTCTTCGAAAGCGATTTCGACGTGACGACGGAAGGGTTCACTTTCCCGCCGCCGGTCACTGTGAACCACCAGAACGACACATGGGCCGTGTTCGGCCAGCTTTCCTACCAGCTGACGGAAATGCTGCGTGTAACCGGTGGCCTGCGTTACACTGACGATGAAAAGGACTTCTTCGTCGTGTCGGGTGCGCCGCTTCAGCCTGTTTCCGTGCAGGATGACAATATCGACTGGGACATCAGCCTGTTCGCTGACATTGCAGACGACACCAGCGTTTATGGCCGTGTCGCAAACGCGTTTCGCGCGCCCACCATTCAGGGCCGCGACGTTGCCTTCTTCAGCCCGCCCAGCGTGGCGCAGTCGGAAAACATCACCAGCTACGAAGTCGGCTTCAAGAGCGAGCTTGCAGACCGTACGATCCGTCTGAACGGCGCTGTTTTCTACTACAATGTCGAAGACCCGCAGTTCACCGCAGTCGGTGGTGGCGGCAACCTTGTCCAGCTGATCAACGCGAATGAGGGTGAGGCGTTCGGCTTCGAACTCGATAGCGCATTCCAGTTGACGCCTGAGTTCGTAATGACGCTGGGCGTTTCCTACAACGACACGCAGATCAACGATCAGAACCTTGCTGTGGGCATCTGTGCGCAGTGCACGGTGACTGACCCGACTACTGTCATTGCCGGTTCGACCCGCGCTCTGGTGGATGGCAATCCGTTCCCGAACGCACCGGAATGGAGCGGTGATTTCACGGCCAGCTACACCCTGCCGGTTGGCGATGACGATGAATTCTTCATCTTCACCGACTGGACGTTCCTGGGCGACACCAACTTCCTGCTTTACGAAAGCCTGGAATTCAATTCCGGCAGCCGTATCGAAGGCGGCCTGCGCGTAGGTTATCGTGGTGACGGCGGTCAGTATGAAGTTGCGGTATTTGCCCGCAACATCACGAACGAAGCCAATGTGCAGGGCGTGATCGACTTCAACAACAACACCGCATTCGTCAACGATCCGCGCGTGATCGGCGTTTCACTGGGCTTCCAGCTCTAACGCTGTGATCGCCCCGTTCGCGGGGAAGCAAAAACAAAAGACCCGGCAGGCGCGAACCTGCCGGGTCTTTTCGTGTGCGCGATGAGGAGGGCGCCTATTCGGCTTCGCTCGCTTCTTCCGAAGCAGCTTTTGCCTTGGCCGCCTCGCTGGGGACGACAATGAAAGTCGCCGCTTCATCGGGCTGGATATACTGTTCGGCACGCGCGCGGACATCCTCAACCGTGACGGCATTCAGCGCTTCAGGATAGCCGAGATAACGGTCTATCCGCTCAGGCTTACTTTGTGCAGCGCGGGTCAGGCTCATCCAGCCACCCAGACCTTTCAGCGCGTTTTCATGCCGCTCCAGCAGCGGCTTGCGGGCGCGCTCGATCAGGTCCTGCGT
>JAXHVK010000027.1:0-26017 GCA_034211135.1 Pseudomonadota bacterium | reverse complement strand
TGATTGAACAGTTCGGCGAATATGCAAAACTGAACAAGAAGCTTGGCGAAGAAAACAGCATCGACCTTACCGATGTGGATGATGCAGGCCAGTTAGGTGACACAATCGCAGCCGCGCTCAGCGCCAAAGTGGCCGACAAGCAGTCGCTGCTGACAGAGATCAGCCCTCTCAAAAGGCTGGAACTCGTGATGGCCTTCATGGAGGGCGAGCTGTCAGTTCTTCAGGTCGAGCGCAAGATCCGCGGCCGCGTAAAGCGCCAGATGGAAAAGACCCAGCGCGAATATTATCTGAACGAGCAGTTGAAAGCGATCCAGAGCGAACTAGGCGGCGGCGATGGTGATGATGCGGATGAAATCGCTGAGCTCACCGAAAAGATCGGCAAGACCAAGCTTTCAAAAGACGCAAAGGAAAAGGCGAATGCCGAGCTGAAAAAGCTCAAAGGCATGCAGCCGATGAGCGCTGAAGCTACGGTGGTGCGTAACTATCTTGATGTGTTGCTGGGCTTGCCGTGGGGCAAGAAAAGTCGCGTCAAGAAAGACATCGCCAAGGCGCAGGCCATCCTTGATACCGACCATTACGGTTTGGAAAAGGTGAAGGATCGCATCATCGAATACCTTGCCGTCCAGGCGCGAACCAATAAGCTTAAGGGGCCGATCCTGTGCCTAGTCGGCCCTCCTGGTGTAGGTAAGACTTCGCTTGGCAAATCGATTGCGAAAGCCACGGGCCGCGAATTTGTGCGCCAGTCATTGGGCGGTGTGCGCGATGAAGCCGAAATCCGTGGCCACCGACGCACTTACATCGGGTCTATGCCCGGCAAGATTGTGAACAATCTCAAGAAGGCAGGCAGCAGCAACCCGCTCTTCCTGCTTGATGAGATCGACAAGCTCGGTCAGGATTTTCGCGGTGACCCTGCGTCGGCCTTGCTAGAGGTTCTCGATCCGGAACAAAACAACAAGTTCCAGGACCACTATCTCGAACTGGACCTCGATTTGAGTGACATCATGTTCGTCACCACGGCGAACAGTCTCGATCTGCCGCAGCCTCTGCTTGACCGGATGGAGATCATCCGGCTCGAAGGTTATACCGAGGACGAGAAAGTCGAAATCGCGCAGCGGCACCTGATCCGTAAACAGGTGGAGCAGCACGGTCTGAAAGATGGCGAATTCGAGCTGACGGAAGAAGGCCTGCGGGACCTGATCCGGTTCTACACAAGAGAAGCGGGCGTTCGCACGCTGGAGCGCGAGATTGCACGTCTGGCGCGCAAGAGCCTTCGCAAAATCCTCGAAAAGGAAGCGACTTCGATCACGATCACTCCCGAAAATCTCGGTGAGTTTGCAGGGGTTCGCAAGTTCAAGCACGGGATGAGCGAGGACGAAGCTCAGATTGGTGCTGTGACCGGCCTTGCGTGGACGCAGGTCGGTGGTGAGTTGCTAACCATTGAGAGCGTCACCACTCCGGGCAAGGGTGAGATCAAGACGACAGGCAAGTTGGGCGAAGTCATGACGGAAAGCGTCGCGGCCGCGTTCAGCTTCGTTAAGTCACGGGCACCAGCCTACGGCATCAAGCCGAGCCTTTTCCAACGCCGCAATGTCCATATTCACCTTCCCGAAGGGGCTGTGCCCAAAGACGGCCCGAGCGCTGGTATTGGTATGGTCACCTCTATCGTTTCGACGTTGTCGGGTGTGACCGTACGACCAGACGTCGCAATGACGGGAGAGGTCACGCTTCGTGGCCGGGTTCTCGCAATCGGCGGTCTGAAGGAAAAGCTGCTTGCAGCGCTGCGTGGCGGTATCAAGACTGTTTTGATCCCTGAAGAGAATGTGAAGGATCTGGCGGAGATCCCCGACAACGTGAAAGAAGGGTTGGATATTATTCCGGTCAGTCATGTTGACGAAGTTCTGGAACGTGCGCTTACTTCGATGCCGGCTCCCATTGAATGGAGCGAGGCAGATGATCTCGCCAGCCAGCCAAGTGGCGGAAAAGGGCAAGATTCAGACATGCCAACAGCGCATTGATTTGCTAGCAGGCCTTCAAGCGAACAGCGAGTCGGGGGTCGCAACCCAAACGGCTGATTCGTCTTACCAAAAGGCAAGCGTGCAGGCGTTCATCATGAGCGCTTCATTCTGTCGCAAATCCTGATGAAAGGGCGCGAAACCGCGTTTTTGCGCCCTTTTGTCTTTGACAGCTTCCTCAAAAAGGTCTCAATTCAAGGGATCGGAGGGGGCGATTCATAGAAATCGAACGGTAAAGAAAATTAGGGGTTCTATAGAATGAACAAAAACGATCTGATCAGTGCAGTTGCCGAGCAGAGCGGCCTGTCGAAGAATGACGCGTCGCAGGCAGTCGAAGGTGTTTTTGACGCGATTACCAAGGCTCTTTCCGGCGGCGACGAAGTGCGACTGGTCGGGTTCGGCACGTTTTCCGTGGCGAAACGCAAAGCTTCAACCGGTCGCAATCCGCGTACCGGCGAGCCGATGACGATCAAGGCATCCAACCAGCCCAAGTTCAAGGCTGGCAAAGGCCTGAAAGACGCGGTCAACTAATACGACACGTCAGGCATAGCGCCTCATACCGAAAAACCCCGCTGAGAGAGATCTCAGCGGGGTTTTGTTTGTTCGTTATCCTGACCTTGTCGTGTTCAGGGCTGTGTTTTGATCAGCGCCGTCGGCGCAGCCTGACTGCTTGCGTCTACGTTCCAGCTTAGGGTTTGCTGGCCAGCGCCCGATACTGGGCCTTCGTCCGTGTTGTTCGCAAGGATAGCCATGCTATCTGCCGCTGCGATCGAGAAGGTGCCCTCCATCAGCGGGAACTTCGGCATTTCGCTGCCATCGTTGCTTTGCTCGGGAGCCATCGCGGCAAGGCCAGCCAACGCTCCCATGCCACCCATCATCGCGCCAAGGGGATTGCCCTCATTCTGGGCCGAAAAGCCGGATCCGGTGATGCGAACAACCCCATCGTCGCGCAGCAATACTTGCACGAACGGATTTGTCGACGGGACACCTTCGATCACTGGAAACATGAAGTCATGCGTCAGCTTGCCTTCGATCCTGTAGCTGACGTCGAACACGCCTTCGCCTTTGTCTTCGACACGATTCCAGCCTTTCTGACGTAGCAGACGGCGACGGAACTCCTCGATAGCCTCAGGATTACTCGGGTCGATGCCGCCCATTATTGCTGAGAACTGCTCTGCCTGACGTTTTCGTTCAGCAGCGCGTGCCTCTGCGCCAGCTTCCCATTCAGCCCGCTGCCCCGAAATTTCGTTGCGCGTGCATTCTCGCACTTCGCTGGTGCCGTCTACGAAGCAGTCTTCCGGCGAGAACTGCTCGTCCCCTTCAGTGCCCAGATCGCCAAGCGCGGCGAAGAAAATCTCTCCTTCATATGTGAAGGTAAAGTCCTGATCTTCGCCCAGTTCAACTGCTGACAAAAACTTTCCCGGCGTAATGAAACACCCGGTCAACAGCAGGGAGAGGCTGGCCAGAACCATGGTCGCGGCGGTTCTAAAATGGCGGATCGGTTGGTTTTGTTCAGTCATGAAACCCCCTTGGATGGCTGAAATTAACAGCCTGTTACAGGTCACGCGTCGCCGTTGCATAAAGCGAGATGGCCGCCGCATTCGATACGTTCAGGCTTTCAATGGCCGATGTTATCGGCAGGCGCGCAAGTGTATCACAATGTTGGGCGATATTGTGACGCATGCCTTCCCCTTCCGCACCAAGGACCAGAGCGGTCGGACCTTTGGAAAGAGCTTGTGCCAGAGTATTCTTTGCCTCTCCTGCGAGGCCGATGCGCCAATATCCCGCTTCTGCCAATTCATCGAGCGCACGCGCCAGATTCACAACGCGTACCCAAGGCACCGTTTCGAGGGCGCCTGAAGCAGACTTTGCAAGAACGCCGCTTTCGGGCGGAGCGTGGCGATCCTGCGTTACTATGGCTGCGGCACCGAAGGCCGCGGCGGAACGGATGATCGCGCCAACATTATGGGGATCGGTGACCTGATCCAGCAAGACAATCGGACGATTCGCATCGCCATCTGCGACTTCGTCGAGGAATGGCCCATCTAGAGGTTCACATTCCAGAACCAGCCCCTGATGCGGAGCGTCTCGAGCAACGAGCCGGGCCAGATCCTGAACATCCGCATATTCTACGGGGAAATCCGCTGGAAGTTCACCGTCCAGCGTTTCTATAGCTTCGCGTGTTGCCCACAGCTTTCTGTGAGAGCGCAGCGGATTCTTGAGTGCAGCTTCGACCGGATGCCGTCCCCATAGGCGAACAAAGCCCGCTGTACCTTTGCCAGACCCGCGTCCGCCCTTCATTCGCCCTGCGCGCCCTCTGAGAGCTCGTTTTTTTTCGCCTTTGGCCATTCATCTACTCTTTATTTGCGATTGAGGGGCTCCCCTGCCACTGCCCCCATTGACAGGCAAGCGCGGCTTCGCCAAAGGGCGCGTCTCGGCAATCGGAACTGACTATAGGTTTCGACCGGTCATGAAGCTTTTACAGCATCATGACTGCTTGTTTTAGAGCATCTGTGTGGACAGGTGGCCGAGTGGTTAAAGGCAGCAGACTGTAAATCTGCCCGCGCAAGCGTACGCTGGTTCGAATCCAGCCCTGTCCACCATTTTCCCGCTTTCGATAAGAACAAGCCGTTCCTGCCCACTTGCGGCGCATTCAACGCGCTCGTATCTGTGCGCGCTATGCAAGAAACCGTAACGCAAGATGCGCAATCGAATGAGCTGACGGGCAACCCGGTCATCTCCGCAACCGGCCTGTTCACCCCGGACGAATCAATCACGAATGAAGAACTGGTCGCCAGCTTCAATGAGTTTGTGGATCGTCACAATGCTGCTCATGCCGCTGAAATCGATGCTGGCGAGGTAGAGCCTCTTTCGCATTCGTCAGTGGAATTCATCGAAAAGGCGAGCGGTATCAAAGCGCGGCATGTGATGAGCAAGGAGCCGATTCTCGATCCTGACACGATGTGTCCGCGCCTTGATGAGCGTTCCAATGACGAAATCTCGATCATGGCAGAGATCGGTGTGATTTCAGCCAAGCAGGCGCTTGAGCGGGCAGGGCGCAAGCCAGAAGATGTGGACGCGGTGCTTTGTGCAGCTTCCAATATGCAGCGCGCCTACCCTGCGATGGCCATCGAAATTCAGCAGGCGCTGGGTATCGAAGGTTTTGGCTTCGATATGAATGTCGCATGCTCTTCGGCGACCTTCGGCATTCAGACGGCAGCCGACTATGTCCGGGCGGGCAATGCGAAAAGCGTGCTTGTGGTGAGTCCCGAGATTACCTCGGGACATCTGAACTGGCGCGATCGTGACAGCCACTTCATATTCGGAGACGTGGCAACAGCGGTTCTGGTCGAGGATGAAGCTATCGCACCGGATGCGCATTGGCGTATTCTGGGCACCAAGCTCAAAACCGTGTTTTCGAACAACATCCGCAATAATTTCGGTTTTCTGAACCGGGCGCATCCTGAAACCAGCGAAAACGCCGACAAGCTCTTTGTTCAGGAGGGGCGCAAGGTGTTTAAGGAAGTCGTGCCAATGGTGGCGCAGATGATCCTTGATGAAGCAGATCGGCTTGACGTTGATGCGGCCGCGTTACGCCGTATGTGGCTGCATCAGGCCAATGCGGGAATGAACCGACTGATCGCCCACCGTGTGCTGGGTCATGAAGCGAACGAGGATGAAAGCCCGACCGTACTTGATACCTATGGCAACACATCAAGTGCCGGATCGATCATCGCCTTCCACTTGAACAGCGATGATCTGGTTGCCGGCGACGATGGTCTGATATGCAGCTTTGGTGCCGGTTATTCGGCAGGTACGGTGTTCGTGCGGAAAGTCGGCTGACCGCGATATGCGTCCCACGCCTTGATAATGCGCTGGGATGCAGCCCAAATCACTGCCACCGCAATAAGCGAAACCAGACCGTCGACCGCATAGTGGTAGGCCAGATGGACGCTGCTGATCCATGTAATGAAGAAAAACACGCCAAAAAACACTCCCAGCCGATGGGAGATGCGGCGCATCGCTATCCAATAGAGGAACGCGATTGCACAGTGCATGCTGGGCATAGCGGTAATCCCGCTCCCGAGGCCGTTTTCTGCCTTCGCATACCAATCAAGCAGCATCTCCTGAACGGGCAGCACCATGATCGGGATCTGTTCATTAGCGGCGTTTAGATACGCCATCTGGGCGTCAAACCGGGGATCACCCAGAAGCGGGCCCACAAAACATGGGCCTACCGAGGCAAGCAATGTCGCCATTAGTCCGCCAATCAGTGTCCAGCTAAGAACGTAAGTGAGGAAGAACTGGCGCCGGATCGTGTGATCGATATTGCCGAAAGCAAAGAACAGGACGCCGGGGTAGAGCAGCAGAAACCAGAGCTGATAAAGCAGCGCCAAAAATGCCGTTACGATCGGAAAACCGAGAACGGGCTGCAGAACCTCCCACGCATCATACCCGAAAAAGATCGCTCGATCCCATTCGATGAAAGCATCATCCCACGTGTAATCGTTGAATAGCGGGATCGCAGACTTCATTTTTGAGAAATAGGGCAGAAGCAAGATCGCCACCGCCAGCATTGGCGCGCCAGCCGCCATTCGAACGCGGGCGGTAGGTGAAAAATACCGGGCTTTCAGATGTGCAACCGGTTCATCAGGGCGATGCCGGTACAGTTCACGCCCTGCATCGAAAGCGACGATCACGATAACAAAGAGCACAAAAAGCCGTGTATTTACAATCACTCCGTCGATGCTTGGTGCGATGCCTTTTGACAGGAGCAAGCCAATGCAGGTCGAGAAAAGCGCGACGCCAATCACGAAGATCGGGGTCTCGCTCAACCATCTGGTAATGATACCATGGCCGCTGCTCGTCGCGGAATCGGTTGCGTAAGAGGGAAGTTTTGCGTCCATTGCGAGGGCGGAATTAAGGTAAACGTGTCACTAAAATGTGAACGGTTCCGACCCTTTTTGCGGCGTGCCGAGGCGTGATACGCGCGGGTTGTGCCCGAGCATTTATTGCCGCCTTTCTTGCAGGGAGTGTCGTGCCTGCCTAAGTGATGCGGCATGGCAGGTGAAATTCTCGATAATCAGGGTCGCGGCGATGCTAGCTGGAGCTGGCCCGCAATCCATTCTGAAGGCCGGAAATTCGGTGTAATCGCGCTCGGCATCAGCCTTGTGCCGCTATTTTTCGGCTGGATGCTCGCCTTTGCGTTTATGCTGGGCATCTCCGCATGGGTGTTCGCATTTTTCCGCGACCCAGAGCGAGTGGTCCCGCAGGCTGACAATGCTATCGTCGCACCCGCTGATGGGCTCGTCTCACTGATTTCTCAGGTTGAACCTCCACTTGAACTTCAGGTGGAAGACGGTTCCGGAACTAAAGGATTGCCGTCTGGTCCGGTCACCCGCGTCTCGATTTTCATGAGTGTGTTCGACGTTCACATCAATCGTTCGCCGATTGCAGGAACGATTCGCAGGTTGGTGTACATGCCCGGTAAGTTTATGAACGCTGATCTTGATAAGGCGAGCGAGGAGAATGAACGGCAGCACATCCTTGTGGAACGTGCCGACGGTCTCGCAATCGGATTTACGCAGATTGCGGGTCTGGTTGCCCGGCGCATTTTGCCTTTTGTGAAGCCGGGAGACACGGTCGCTGTCGGGCAGCGTGTGGGCCTAATCCGGTTCGGCAGCCGGGTGGATGTTTATCTGCCGGCGGGAACTGATCCAAAAGTTCTGCTGGGGCAGCGTGTAATCGCAGGTGAAACCATCCTGGCCGAAGTCGGCACCCAAGCCCTGCTTGAGGGTGTCTCTCAGTGAGGGCAGGTTGAGCGTGCCCGAACCTTCGAAGCCGAAAGGACCGCTCGGAGTCCGAGTGGGTCCTGGTGGCCCCGAAGATGTCTCGGACAAAGCCTCCCGCGACGGAGCTGGTCTTACACTCAGGGCGATGTTGCCAAACGCTATTACGGCTGCCGCGCTGTGTTCGGGGCTGACGGGTGTGCGTTTCGCGGTTGAGGGGCAATGGGCGTACGCGGTGCTGGCCGTTTGCCTTGCGGGCGTGCTCGATGGTATGGATGGACGCATAGCGAGGCTGCTGAACGCACAGTCGCGATTTGGAGCCGAGCTGGACAGCCTTGCCGATTCGATATCCTTTGGGATGGCGCCCGCTATCATTCTTTACATCTGGTCTTTGCAGGATCTGGACCGCTTCGGATGGTTTGCTGCGCTCGCTTTTGCGATCTGTTGTGCCTTGCGACTGGCGCGCTTCAATGCGCGCATTGATACGGAGGACCAGCCACACAAGTCGGCCGGTTTCCTTACTGGTGTGCCGGCACCAGTAGGCGCAGGTATCGCATTTCTTCCGTTCTATTTGTGGCAGGAGACACAGATCGACACGTTCCGTGACCCGCTTATCCTGACACTTTGGGTCGGAGCGATTGCGGTTCTCATGATTTCGAACATGGCGACGCTTAGCTGGACTTCGGTCAGACCGCACAAGGGTATCCGACTGGGCCTGATTGCATTCGTCGCCATCGGCTTTGCGGCTTTGATGCTGGAGCCGTGGTGGACGTTATCAGCAATCAGTATCGGTTATCTGGCGCTGATGCCTTACGGCTTGTTCAAATATGGCCGGATTAAGCGGCGTCGGAAATTGTCCGAGGCCGACGGTAAAGGGGTGAATGCTGCCGCGACGGACGGCTAAAGGCGGCCACTGCTCCAAACGACATAGGCTCCACCTTGCGCGTGCGCATTTCTTCCAGATCAAGTTCGGGAAGGGCGGTGTAGCCAGCTTCGACAAGAGCTTTCTCGCGGTGGATGCTTCCAATCACAAATCGCGCACGGACCCAGCAATCGATAAGGGTCACGACGCTCGCGATACCAACTACCGCGAAGAGAGCGTAGATTGTGAGTGCGAGCATCTTTCGTATCCTTGTCAGTCGGTGCAATTAACGAGAAAAACTAGGTAAAGTTCCCTAAACCGCGCTTCCTTGCGGTGTCTCGAGTTTCGTTCTTTTTTTGTTCCAATGGCTTTGTTCCTCACTTGTTCTTCCCTGTCAACATAAAATCCGCAATGGATGCAATTTCGTTTTTGGGCTGGATTAACTGGTGAAGTGGCGCTAATGGCGCGCATTCGTGGGTTGCAGAATTGATTCTGCGGCTCGCGAAATTCACATGGAGAGCACGACATACCGGTGCCTGGGCGGGATCTCCGCCTTACGGTTCCAGCTTTCCAGAGGGATAACCGGAAAGGAATTGAATTATGGCGGCTACTACCGTCACCATGCAGCAATTGATTGAGGCCGGCGCACACTTCGGCCACCAGACCCACCGCTGGAACCCGCGTATGAAGCCGTACATCTTCGGCGCGCGTAACGGTGTCCACATCATCGACCTGTCGCAGACCGTCCCGCTCTTTGCGCGTGCTCTCGACTTTGTCGAACAGACCGTCCGCGCAGGCGGCAAGGTTTTGTTCGTCGGTACGAAGCGTCAGGCACAAGAGCCGATCGCCGAAGCTGCTCGCCAGTCGGGCCAGCACTTCGTCAACCACCGTTGGCTGGGCGGCATGCTCACGAACTGGAAGACGATCAGCCAGTCGATCCGCCGTCTCAAGACCCTTGAAGAGCAGCTGTCGGGCGACACCAGCGGTTTTACCAAGAAAGAAGTTCTGCAGCTGACTCGTGAGCGTGAGAAGCTGGAACTGTCGCTTGGCGGTATCCGTGACATGGGCGGCGTTCCCGACGTCATGTTCGTAATCGATGCCAACAAAGAAGATCTGGCTATCAAGGAAGCTGCCGTTCTGGGCATCCCCGTGATCGCAGTCCTCGATACCAATGTCGATCCGACGGGCATCGCTTTCCCGGTACCGGGCAATGACGATGCAAGCCGTGCAGTGCGTTTGTACTGTCAGGCAATCGCGGAAGCAGCCACTGCCGGTCGCGGTGGTGCCGCAGCGGATTCGGGTGCGGACATCGGTGCAATGGCTGAGCCGCCTGCCGAAGAAGCAGCTGCCTAAGCGAAACCGACTGTTTTCCTGTGGCGCGCAATCGCTGCGTCACAAAACCAGACTAGCGCGCCGGGCAACCCTATCTGGGCCCGGTGCCCACAACCCTATTAAAAGGAAATTCTCATGGCCGATTTCTCCGTCGCCGATGTGAAGAAGCTGCGCGAAAAGACCGGCGCAGGCATGATGGACGCCAAGAAGGCGCTGACCGAAGCAGGCGGCGACATCGAAGCTGCTGTCGATGCTCTGCGCGCCAAAGGTCTTGCAACCGCACAGAAGAAGTCCAGCCGCACGGCTGCAGAAGGCCTGGTTGGCGTTGCTGTCAGCGGTACCAAGGGCGTTTCGGTTGAAGTCAATTCTGAAACCGACTTCGTGGCGAAGAACGACAAGTTCCAGGATTTCGTGCGCAAGACCACGGAAGTGGCTCTGTCGCTCGGTGCCGATGATGTCGAAGCTCTCAAGGCTGCCGGCTATCCGGATGGCGGCACTGTCGCCGACAAGCTGACCGACAACGTTGCAACCATTGGCGAAAACCAGCAGATTCGCCGTATGAAGACCGTTTCGGTCAGCTCGGGCGCGGTTGTTTCTTACGTCCACAACGCAGCGGCTGAAGGCCTCGGCAAGATCGGCGTTCTGGTTGCCCTTGAAAGCGACCTTGGCGCAGACGTTCTTGAGCCGTTTGGCAAGCAACTGGCCATGCACATCGCTTCGATGTTCCCGCAGGCGCTGAACGCTGACGGTCTCGACGCTGAAGTGATCGAGCGTGAGCGCGCCATCGCACAGGAAAAGGCAGCCGAAAGCGGCAAGCCGGAAAACGTGCAGGAAAAGATGGTCGAAGGCGCAATCAAGAAGTTTGCGAAGGAAAACGCGCTTCTGTCGCAGATGTTCGTCATGGACAACAAGACCAGCGTCGAAGACACGGTAGCGAAGTTCGGTAAGGACAATGGCGGCACCGTCACCCTGACCGACTACGTTCGCTTCCAGCTGGGCGAAGGCATTGAAGTCGAGGAAAGCGACTTCGCAGCGGAGGTGGCTGCTGCCGTTGGCGGCTAAGCTTCCAAAGCAAGCAAATTAGACAAGGCCGTCGCAGCTTAGGGCTGCGGCGGCCTTATCTGTATCAGCTATAGCCCTTTCGAAATCGACATGGTTTCGCTGTTGGGGGGAAGGGAGAAAATCATCCCGTCTTCGCCCACCGTGATCTCCCCATCAAAATGGTCAGCTGCATCACCCAGAAATGCGGGATAGAAAAACGAACTGGGAATAGGGGGAACCAGATGAGAGAGAACCAGATGCTTTGCGCCTGCTAGTTGTGCGCTTTTGGCTGCATCTTCCGGGGAGGCGTGATAATCCAAAATATCACGCGTAATCGTGGCGATATTCCGGTTTCCGGCAGCTTCCAGCCCGTCAGTTAAGTGGGTGACTAATTTGGGCTGGAGTGCGTCGTGCACGAGTATGTCGACGTCTTTTGCAGCCCTTTCCAGTGATGCAGATTTGGCTGCATCTCCGCTGATAACGATCGATCGGTCTTTGTATTCAAACCGGTAACCGACTGCCGGGCTTACCGGATCATGATCCACCCTAAACGCCGTGACTAACAGCCCGTCTCTATCAATTACGGTTACTGGCTCGTTATTGATATCGAACGGGAAAGGGGTCAACCCGCCGCCAGTCTCAGGAACGATATCGTTGCCGTGGTGCGCAACCCGGTAGGTCCGGTCGAGGGCGTAGGCGTCGTTGAACCCTCTGACCAGTCTCTCCAAACCTTGCGGCCCGTGAACAGGGAGAGGTGCGGTCTTTGTCCCTTGGGTCCAATAGAGCAGTGAGAGCGGTCCAATGCCGTCGACATGATCGGAATGGAAATGGGTCAGCAAAAGGCCGTCCAATGAAGGTATCGAATACCCCATTAAGTTCAGATTGCGGGCGCCGCCTTCGCCAATATCGATAACGTAGGCCTGGTCCCCCGCGACGATTAGGTTGCATGGTCCTGCTCGATCTGGGTTGGGAAGCGGAGAGCCGGTTCCGCACAGGAGCAGATGAAGGCCGTCATCAAAGGCAAGATTGTTGGAAACTATGCGCTGCGCGGCGACGTTTGCAAAGATCGCCTCTCCAATGTGCCGCTGAAATGTCCAGGCTATGCCAATCGCAATCACGCTAAGTCCCAGCAGAGTGAAAACAACCGTTCTTTTCCCCATACGCACCTTCCTGATGAGCGTGTTTCCCTTTGCGCGCTTCGGATAGCATGGTTATGGCAATTTTCGCTGTCTCACAAAACGGAAACTTCCCACCATGTCACTTCCCCCGATCAAGCGTGTCCTCCTGAAACTTTCAGGCGAGGTTTTGATGGGCGAGCAGGAATACGGGATCGACCCTGCTTATGTCGCGCGGCTCGCTGAAGAGGTGAAGGCTGCGAAAGATAGCGGGCTGGAAGTCTGTCTTGTTATTGGCGGTGGCAATATCTTCCGCGGTATCTCTGCAGCAGCCAAGGGGCTGGACCGCACGACTGGCGATTACATGGGGATGCTCGCCACTGTGATGAACGCTCTCGCTATGCAGAATGCGCTGGAGCAGTTGGGTGTCCAGACCCGTGTGCAGTCCGCCATCCCGATGGACTCAGTTTGCGAAGCATACATTCGCCGCCGTGCAGAACGTCACCTTGAGAAGGGCCGGATCGTTATCTTTGCCGCGGGCACGGGCAACCCCTTCTTCACCACGGACACAGGGGCTGCATTGCGCGCTGCTGAAATGAATTGCGATGCCTTGCTGAAAGGCACCAGCGTCGATGGCGTCTATGACAGCGATCCCAAGCATAATGCCGACGCGCAACGCTTTGAAACAATCACTTACGACCACGTCCTTTCCCAGAATCTGAAGGTTATGGACGCAACCGCCGTTGCCCTTTGCCGCGAGAACGACATTCCGATAGTGGTCTTTTCGATCCGCGAAAAAGGTAACGTCGCACGCGTCCTGTCGGGCGAAGGCGTGCAGACGATAGTACAGAAGGACTGAATACCATGCCGCAATACGACAAGGCAGACATCGAGCGCCGCATGAATGGCGCTGTCGAAGCTCTCAAAAGCGATCTTTCAGGTCTGCGCACGGGCCGTGCGAATGTGAGCCTGCTCGATCCTGTTCAGGTTGAGGTGTATGGTGCCATGATGCCGCTCAATCAGGTGGCAACTGTTTCTGCGCCGGAGCCGCGTATGCTGAGCGTGCAGGTCTGGGACAAGGCCAACATGCTGCCGGTGGAAAAGGGCATTGCCCATGCCAATCTTGGCCTAAACCCGATGATTGATGGCCAGACGCTGCGCCTGCCGATGCCCGATCTGACGGAAGAGCGTCGTAAGGATCTGGCAAAACTTGCCGGGCAGTATGCAGAAAAGGCGAAGGTCGCGATCCGCAATGTGCGCCGTGATGCGATGGAAAGCCTGAAAACCGACGAGAAGAAAAAGGAAATCTCGGAGGATGAGCGCAAGCGGCTTGAGGATGAAGTGCAGAAGCTGACCGACAAATACGTGAAGGACACGGATGAGGCAGCAGCGAAGAAAGAGCAGGAAATCCTGACGCAATAAGCTATGCCTGGCAGATTATCCGGGAATTGACAGTGTCAGGAGGGGGATTGAACCAGAGCCGCGCCGAAGGTGCCGCAAGGCATGTCGCCATTATCATGGACGGCAATGGTCGCTGGGCGAAGCGGCGCGGTCTGCCGCGTGCAGTGGGTCACCAGCGCGGGGTTGAAGCTGTGCGCCGGTTGGTTCGCGGTATCGAACCGCTGGGGATTGAGTGCCTGACCCTGTACGCCTTCTCATCCGAAAACTGGAAGCGTCCGGATGAAGAGGTTGATGACCTGATGAACCTGATGCGTCGGTTCATTAAATCGGATCTTCCCGAATTCATCGAAAACGGCGTTAAGCTGAAAATTATCGGCGACTGGCAATCGCTTGCCCCAGATATCGTCGGCATGCTCGAAGATGCGCTGGAAAGGACGTCGGGCGGTCATCAGACGCTGGCTGTAGCCCTGAACTATGGCGGGCAGCACGAAATTGCACGTGCTGCGGCGAAGGCCGCTGCTGCGGGTGACATCACGACCGACAGTATAGAAGCACATCTGGACACAGCGGATTTGCCGCCGCTGGATCTGCTGATCCGGACAAGCGGAGAAGTCCGTCTGTCGAACTTCCTGTTGTGGCAGGCGGCCTATGCGGAAATGCTCTTCGTCGAGACTCTTTGGCCGGATTTCAAGCCGGAGCATCTCGAAGAAGCTCTCGTGAATTTTGCCGAGCGGGAGCGTCGCTATGGCGGGCGGTGAGCCGGGTGCAAGTGCGGGCGATGTCCAACAGGGCAAGGTTTCCGATCTGCCCACGCGTCTGGTGTCTGCCATTGCGATGGCGGCTCTCGCTGCGGCGATGTTGTGGCTTGGTGGCTTATTCTGGAACGGGTTCGTAATCCTCGTCTCCTGTCTGGTTCTGTGGGAGTGGAACAGGCTGGTGCAGCGCAGCGATGCGTCCCCCTTGGGAGAAATCCTGTGGCTGTTTTTCGGCGCCATTTATGTGTGCGGCGCGGCTCTTGCACTGATTCAAGTGCGTGCGAATTTTGACGCTGTTGGCGTCGCCTTGGTCTATCTGTTGCCGGTAATCGCGGTCGATGTCGGCGCGTATTTTTCGGGGCGTGCTATAGGCGGACCAAAGATCGCTCCGAAGCTGTCTCCGTCGAAAACATGGGCTGGGCTTGGCGGAGGCGCGCTGGCGGCGAGCCTTGTTGCCATTGCTATCACCGTATCAGGTATCGGACTGCCGGGA
The DNA here is from genome assembly GCA_034211135.1 of Pseudomonadota bacterium. Lineage (GTDB taxonomy): Bacteria > Pseudomonadota > Alphaproteobacteria > Sphingomonadales > Sphingomonadaceae > Erythrobacter. The sequence goes on along the minus strand of JAXHVK010000027.1, from coordinate 11,217 downwards.
CCTACGCAGATAAGTGTATCGGATGTGCTGCTGGCCATTCTGCTCGGTGTGCTCATCGCGACCATCGCGCAAAGCGGCGATTTCTTCGAAAGCTGGATGAAACGGCGCGCGGGGGTGAAGGATTCCAGCAATCTGATCCCCGGCCATGGCGGTATCTTTGATAGAGTGGATGGGTTTCTGGCGGTGTTCTTCGTCTTGTTCTGCGTGAACGTGCTTCCCGGTCTTGTCGGGCTGACGTTCTGATGGCGCGCACGCTTACTCTGCTTGGGGCAACGGGCTCTATCGGCGCATCGACGCTCGACCTAGTCCGCCGCAATCCGGATGAATGGCGGGTCGAGGTTCTCACCGCTAATTGCAGCGCCGAAGAACTGGCTAGGCTCGCAATCGAATTCGGGGCGAAGCTGGCGGTTGTGGGTGACGAAACCTGCCTTGCCGATTTGCGTGCGGCGCTAGGCGATAGCGGGATTGAGGCGGCTGGCGGCTCAGAGGCGCTATGCGAAGCGGCTGCACGACCAGTCGATATGACTGTTGCCGCAATCGTGGGTACAGCTGGCCTTGCTCCGGTGATGGACGCGGTCAAACGCGGCGGCACAATCGCGCTCGCCAATAAAGAGGCGCTGGTTTCAGCGGGCGAGGTGATGACCGCGGCAGTTGCGCAGCATGGCGCGACGCTGCTGCCTACTGATTCAGAGCATAATGCGATTTTCCAATGCCTCGCCGGTAGCGACATCGGCGATGTGGCGCGCATTACCCTTACCGCCAGTGGCGGCCCGCTGCGAACATGGGACACACAGCGTATTGCAGCGGCAACGCCTGCTGAAGCGGTGGCGCATCCCAACTGGTCGATGGGGGCCAAGATCAGCGTCGACAGTGCAACGATGATGAACAAGGGGCTTGAGTTCATCGAAGCCCACCATCTTTTCCCAGTGGGCCTCGATAAGCTGCGCATTGTTGTTCATCCGCAAAGCGTCATCCACTCCATGGTAGAATACCGTGATCGTTCGACACTGGCGCAGTTGGGGCCATCGGATATGCGGGTGCCGATTGCATCGTGTCTGGCATGGCCGCGGCGCATGGAAACTCCGCTGGAACCGCTCGATCTGGCGGCCATTGGCGAATTGACCTTCTTCGCGCCTGATGAAGATCGTTTTCCGGCGACGCGTATCGCCCGCGAAGCGATTTCAGCAGGGGGAGGGGCCCCCGCGATCCTCAATGCTGCGAATGAAGTGGCGGTGGCCGCGTTTCTGGACGGTCAGATTGGGTTCAGCCAGATAACGGCATTAGTGGAAGACACTCTTGCCCGCATGGATGCTCCGGTTCCCCGCTCGCTCGAAGATGTGCTAGCATTGGATGCACAGGCACGCGCCGACGCAGAGAAACTTTTGGAAAGCCCCGCCTTTGTTTGAATCACCTCCTTTCTGGATGTACATCCTCGGCTTCCCGCTGCTTTTGGGGCCGTTGGTCACGGTGCATGAGCTAGGCCATTATCTTGTCGGTCGCTGGTTTGGCGTTCATGCAGAGGCGTTCTCGATCGGCTTTGGCAAAGAGATTGTCGGCTGGACGGATAAGCGCGGCACGCGCTGGAAACTTTCTGCGTTGCCATTGGGTGGATATGTCCAGTTCAAGGGCGACATGAATCCGGCCAGCGTCCCGAATTCAGAGGCTCCGGTCGAAGACGGCTCATTTCAAAAGGCATCGCTGTGGAAGCGCGCTTTGATTGTGGCAGCGGGGCCGGTGACGAACCTCGTGGTAGCAGTTGCGATTCTTGCGGCTTTCTTCGCGATCCTGGGGCAGCCGACGGTCGTCGATCCCGAGGCGTCCCGCACTGTCGGAAAGTTTGAAGAAGGCTCCGTCGCGCAAGCTGCCGGAATTGAAGTCGGCGACCGGATCGTGTCGATTGACGGTGCCGAAACAGCAAACTTCAACGACATCGTTGAGAGTGTTGCGATTTATCCCGACAAGAAAGTCGATATCGAAGTCCTTCGCGGCGATGAAAGGCTGAGCTTCCCTGTCCAAATTGCTCGCGTGGAAAGCGATGATGGCTTCGGGAACAAAGGCGATCGCGGGATGATCGGCGTTTATCCCAAGGATGTTGAGTATGAGTGGCAGAAGGTGCCGCTGATCGAAACGGTACCGATGGCGACGCAGCAGTGCTGGAAACTGGTCAAAATGATGGTCACCGGCATTCAGCAGATCGTAACTGGCCAGCGCTCGATCAAGGAATTGGGCGGACCGATCAAAATTGGCAAAGTGGCGGGGGAACGTCTGAGTTTGGGGCCGATTGCCTTTATCGAACTCGCCGCGTTGATCTCGCTTAATTTGGCATTCATCAACTTCTTGCCAATCCCCGCTCTCGACGGTGGACACCTCGCATTTTACGCCGTCGAAGCGGTCCGCCGGAAACCGGTCGGGCCGCAAGCAACCGAATGGGCATACCGCACAGGAATTGTGCTGTTGCTGACCTTTATGGTGGTGGTGACGTTTAACGATGTTGCCGGTTTGCCGCTAATCGGGCGACTATTCGGCAGTTAGCGGGGGAAAGGGCAGGGACAAGCCGCGGGGAAGGGCTTTGATCGCTTGATTGCACCTCTCTCATGGGGCAGAGGCGGTGTTGGAGAAATGGCGGATTGGCGTTTGCGCTGGTCTGCATGCGCCGGATCACGGGGATAGACTTTGTGATGCAGCAGGCGTTTCTATGACGGGTTTGACGGGAACTTTTACGAACATGGATCGACGTAAGCGCACAGGCCAGCAGCCTGTCACTTCAGCCGGACGGCTCGCAATCGCGCTCTCATGCGGGACAATTCTCGCAGGTATGCCGCAGATCGCGCACGCGCAGGATGAGAGTGCAGGAGATGCGGCCGCTACCGGAACAGCGCAGCCCGCGCCTAGCCCAACGCCTGCCGCCACGCCCGCGCCATCTGCCAATATCATCCGCTCGATCAGCGTTGTCGGGTCCGAGCGTCTCGAACCCACGACCATCTTGAGCTACATCCGCTTGCGGGTAGGGCAGGAATACACCTCCGTCGCTGCTGACCAGGCGATTAAGGATCTTGGCGCGACCGAGCTGTTTGCCGGCGGTGCGACCATTCGTTTCAATGACGGCAACGTCGTCATCAATGTCACGGAAAACCCCGTGATCAACCGCATCGTTCTGGAAGGCAATGACCGTCTGGATGCGGACAAGATCCTGCCGGAAATCAAGCTTGCGCCGCGCCAGATTTTCACGCGCTCGAAAGTACGCGCTGACGTGGCCCGCATTATCGAGCTTTACAAACGGCAGGGCCGATTTGCGGCCACGATTGAACCGAAAATGGTTCAGCTGCCGCAGAACCGCGTGGATATCGTTTTCGAGATCAGCGAGGGCCCCAAGTCAAAGGTTCGCCAGATCAACATTATCGGAAACGAGGAATTTTCCGATAGCGAGCTGCGCGGCGAGATGGTTACGAAGCAGGCGCGCTTCACGCGCTTCTTCAGTTCAAACACCAGCTACGATCCTGACCGGCTTGCTTTTGACCAGCAAAAGCTGCGTCAGTTCTACCTGACCGAAGGTTACGCGGATTTCCGTGTCGTCTCTGCTGTGGCCGAGCTCACGCCGGACCAGCGCGACTTCATCATCACCTATGTGGTTGAAGAGGGTGAGCGCTACAGATTTGGCGAGGTCGAGGTTGAAAGCCAGCTTCGCGATTTCGATAGCGAGCAGATCCGCTCCGGCCTCTCGATGCAGAGCGGCGACTGGTACGATGCGAAATCGGTTGAAGATACGGTGGAGCAGCTTTCGGAGCTGGCTGGTCGTTTCGGCTATGCGTTTGCTGATGTGCAACCGCGTTTCAGCCGCCAGAAAGACGACCTTGAGATGGACATCAAGTTCATCCTTCGCGAAGCCCCGCGCGTCTATGTCGAGCGTGTCGATGTAAACGGTAATACGCTGACGCAGGACAAGGTTATCCGTCGCGAATTCCGTCTGTCTGAAGGCGACGCGTTCAACTCGCTGGGCGTTCAGCGTACGACCGCGCGTATCAATTCGCTTGGCTACTTCCAGGAAAACTTCGAGGTCAATCAGGTCGCGGGATCGGCCCCTGACCGTATCGTCCTGGAAGCAAATGTCGAAGAACAGCCGACGGGTGAGCTTCAGTTTTCGGCCGGTTTTTCGTCAATCGAACAGTTCATTCTTGCCGGTTCGATCCGCCAGCGTAACTTCCGCGGTCGTGGTCAGACGGTTGGCCTTAGCGTGAACTATTCGCAGTTCTCCAGTCAGGCCCAGATCAGCTTTACCGAACCGTACGTGTTCGATCGCAATATTTCGGCCGGGGTCGACATCTATCGTCGCGATTTCAACAGCTTCAACTTTCAGGGGCAGGACCGGAATACGACGTTTGAACAGGCTACTACCGGTTTTGCCGTGCGCCTTGGTGTTCCGCTGACCGAGTATATGTCGCTCGTCGGAAGCTATACGCTGAACTATGACGAGGTCAGCCTTTCCGAAGCGCAGTTCTTCTCCGACCTTGATGGCGATGGCACGACGGAGTGTAACCCGCTGCTGGCCGGACGTTTCCTTTGCGATGCACTGGGTGATCGTCTCAGCTCGATCGTGGGGCTTAGCCTGAACTACAATTCGCTGAACTCGCGTTTGCGCCCGACCCGTGGTCAGACGATCTCGCTCAGCACCGAATTTGCCGGGCTTGGCGGTGATGTGCGTTACCTTCGTTTCCGTGGCCGCGCGCAGAAGTTCTGGGGCATCGGAAATTCGGGCTTCATCTTCTCGCTTGCAGCAGAAGGTGGTTCGATCATTCCTTTGCAGGATCGACCGGGAGCAGGCGTGGATGATGTCCTGCTTACGGACCGTTTCTTCCTGGGCGAGCCGCAGTTCCGTGGCTTCGACATTCGCGGCGTTGGCCCGCGTGTTCTGACCCAATTCTATCAGCTTGATCCGACCACTAACAATGCGCTGCTGGATGATGATGGTCAGCCAGTCCTTCTTACGGCTGAGAACCAAACTCGTGATGATTCTATCGGTGGGCGGAATTACTATCTTGGCCGCGCGGAGCTTGAAATTCCGCTTGGCACCGGTGCGCGTGAACTTGGCCTGCGCCCGTCGATCTTTCTTGATATCGGCGCATTGTGGGATGTGACCACGCCAATCCTTCAGGATAACCCCAACGGTATCCAGCAGATTGATCCCACAACCGGTTTGCCACTTTTCTCGACAACGGTGGATGCCAATGGCGATCCGATTGTTGATGAAAACAACGTAGTGCGGCGCGTGTTCACGACAGAGGCAGTCGATGCCCTGGGTAATGCCAACCGCCGGGAAATCCTCGCGAACTCGAATATTCGCGAGACTTTCTTTGGAAACTCTCCGAGCCCCCGTATCGCGGTCGGCGTCGGAGTAAACTGGAACTCGCCCTTTGGCCCGTTCCGTATCGATTTCGCCCAGATCATCCGTAAGGTTGAGGGCGATGACGACAAGACATTCACGTTCAACGTAGGAACACAGTTCTGATGAAAACCTTTAAAAAATCGCTCGCTGCTGCGGGTCTCGCCGTATGTGCGCTCGCTGCCACTCCGTCTGCTGCTCAGGTCAGCGGAAAAGTCGCAACCTCCAGCATCAGCCGCGCTCTTCTTGGCGTGAACGGGCTCCAGACCGCACTTCAACAGGTCAGCACAACCTATGCAGCCCAGCTGCAGAGCGCGCAGACCAAGCAGGCGCAGCTGAACGAAATGCTGAAGCCGTATGATACGAACAATAACGGCAATATCGATCAGGCCGAAACCGCAGGTCTTCAGGCTGGTGCGAATTTCCAGCAGATCCAGACCCTTCGCGGTGAAATTGCCGCCATCGAAGACCAGATCACTGCCGCGCAGGTCTATGCTGTGGAGCAGGTGCTGGCGCAGTATCAGACCGCTGTTTCTGAAGTTGCGACTGCACAGCAGATCGTGATGGTCGTTGACCCTGCAAGCCTGCAATATGCGGGTGAGGGCGCTGACATCACTGCGGCGGTCAGCACATCGCTTTCCGCAAAAGTCCCGACGGTCGGTATCGTTCCGCCGCAGGGCTGGCGTCCGAATGCCAACAGCGTTCAGATTTTCCAGGATATTCAGCGTCGCATCCTGATCCAGCAGGCCCGCGCTCAGGCTGCTCAGCAGCAGCAGCAGGGCAACGCTCAGGCTCCTGCTGGCCGTTAATCGGATCGGTCAGGTAAAAGGCGCACGGCATGAGTGAGGAAGCTCCTAAAGAGCCGATCGTGGATTATGATATTCACAAGGTGCTAAAGGCCCTGCCGCATCGCTATCCGCTTCTTCTGGTTGACCGGGTGAAGCGGATCGATCTGGGGGAGCGCATCCACGCGGTGAAAGCCGTGACCATGAACGAGGAGTTTTTTCAGGGGCATTTCCCTGGCGCTCCCATCATGCCGGGTGTGCTCCAGATCGAAGCGCTCGCTCAGGCTGCAGCGATTCTCGGCATGGAGACGCTGGAATTGGCGGGGACCGGCAAGCTGGTCCTGTTCATGGGGATCGACAGCGCCAAGTTCCGCGCGCCGGTGACGCCGGGCTGTCTGCTCGATCTGGAAGTTGAATTTCTCCAGAAACGCAGCCGTGTCTACAAATTCGCAGGCAAGGCGAGTGTTGAGGGCAAGGCGACTTGCCAGTGTGAATTCACCGCTATGATCGCCGATCCACCGAAGGATTGATTGCGACTCTGCTTGCATTTTTTCGCCGCCCCGCTATGTGCGCCGCTTCCCAGCAAACAGCTTGCCCGGTCGGAACCGGGCAGAGGCTATGAAGGAATAGAGTTATGAAAGCCGAAGGGCATCCCGATTATCACATGATCACGGTCAAGATGACCGATGGCACCGAATATCAAACCCGCTCAACTTGGGGCAAAGAAGGCGACACGCTTTCGCTTGATATCGACCCGACGAGCCACCCGGCATGGACCGGCGGCAAGCAGCAGCTTCAGGAAGGTGGCCGTGTTGCCGCGTTCAACAAGCGCTTCGGTGGGCTCAGCCTCAAGAAGTAAGCTGGCAAAAAGCTTCGTGGCTTCGGCCACAAGGGGAAGGCGGTCCGACGGGGCCGCCTTTTTCTTTGCCTGAAGCGCAGATCGTATTACTCCAGTGCGCATGTCACCCTGGATATATCTCGGTATCGCCATCGCGCTGGAAATTGCGGGCACATTCTTCCTCAAACTATCGAACGGGTTTGAGCGTTGGCAGTGGGGCCTGACTTCTATGGCTTGCTACAGCGCATGTTTCTGGGCGCTGGCCCCAGCCATGAAGCTGCTGCCGGTTGGCATAGTCTATGCGATCTGGTCCGGAGTGGGCATCGTGGCGGCCAGCCTGATCGGCATTTTCGCATTTGAGGAAAAGCTGGGCGCTTTGCAGTTTTTCTTCATCGCAATGATTCTGACAGGTGCCGTCGGGCTTAATCTGACCGTCACGCAAAGCAGCTGATTGTTACCCCCACGGTTTTTCGCGATACCACTTCGTAATCACGTATTTCACGCCTTTGCGAACCTTCATCCCGTGGTGAAGGGTGTTGGGATTTTCCCGCAGGTCTGGCCGGCGGTTGTTCCAGCAGACCAGTTTGCCGATTTCGGGTTGAAACGTTTTGGCCAACGCCTTGAACCGCGTGGCGCCACCTGCCTCAACCGCGTTGAGATAGACCATGAATGTCCAGGTACGCTGGCCTGAAACACTGCAGAATTTCTCCCAGTCTGGCCCGTTGGGTGTGAAGTAGTCGGTGTGTGCCTTAAATTCCTGACCGACCGCGTAGCGTTGCCCTTGCAAGGGCTCTCCGTGCACGGGGTCGATTCCCGATAGCTGCGAAAGCATCATTTCCACCTTTGCTACCGGCGGATCACCGGCATTCAGGTCGCAAGTCTCGCTCGTCCGGAAATAGGCATCACCATTGTCATCCGCGATAGTCGATGGCCTGCGGTCCTGATCAATCAGGTCAATAAGGTCCCGGCAATGCTCGGCATCAAGAAAGCCTTTGCACTGAAACACTTCGGCCTTTGCGCTTGGCACGCGCTGGATACCTGTATGGCGGGCGAGCCGTTCGGCCGAAGAATCAGTGGCAAAATCCATGATCGGGATACTTAGATTTGGCTACTGCTCTGGCAAGCCTTGTCGCAGTTGAGAAAGAATCTTGCGCAAAGTGGAAATCAGCGCAGTTTTCGCTTCCCTTGAAAGCGGCTTTGTGCAAGAGGCTGCCGCCCGCCCAGAGGAGCCTTGACCAATGGCTTCTCAATCGTCAGTTCGGCGCTTCGCGTTGATCTGATGCCGGCCTTAAGGTCGTGTCGGGCGAGACATGTGGCGATCGTAGCTCAGTTGGTTAGAGCGCCGGTTTGTGGTACCGGAGGTCGGGGGTTCGAGACCCCTCGATCGCCCCATTATCTCCCCTGATCCGACGAATTCAGGGCACTGCTTATGGCAGGATCGGGCAGCTCTGCGCGTCAGATATGGGAACGACACGCATGACGGCTTTTTGGACCGAACCTGACTTTGACGATCACGAATTGGTGCAGGTCGTTCGCGATCGCGCTTCGGGTCTCACAGCGATTATTGCGGTCCATTCAAGCCATATCGGTCCCGGCGCTGGTGGCACGCGTTTCTGGCATTACCCCAACCCCAAAGACGGCCTGCGCGATGCGCTGCGGCTGTCGCGCGGGATGAGCTATAAGAACGCGATGGCCGGCCTTCCGCTAGGCGGCGGGAAAGCCGTGATCCTTGCCGACGAATCCCGCACCAAGACCCCCGAAATGCTCGCCGCATTTGGCGACGCTGTCGAAGGGTTGGGCGGCAAATATGTAACAGCTGAAGACGTTGGGATCAGCGAAGCGGACATGGTGGCCGTTTCAAAACGTACCGCGCATGTCTCCGGCCTGCCTGTAACCGGCGATGATGCGGCGGGCGGCGATCCCGGGCCCTTCACGGCTTATGGAATTTACCTTGGTATCGTTGCCGCTGTCCGTCACAAGCTGGGCAAAGACAGCGTCAAAGGTGTCCATGTCGCTGTGCAGGGTGTAGGCAGTGTCGGCGGCGGCGTTGCGCGCCTGCTCGCAAAAGATGGTGCGAAGCTGACCCTTGCGGACATCAACGCGGCATCGGCACAGGCGCTGGCGAATGAGCTTGGCGGTAAAGCGATCGCGGCAGACGAGATCATGACGACGCCCTGCGATGTTCTAAGCCCCAATGCGCTGGGTGCGATCCTGAACGATGACAGCATCGCATCGCTTGATACCGCAATTGTTGCGGGCGGTGCCAACAACCAGCTTGCCCGAGCCCATCACGGTGCACCTCTTGCGCAGCGTGGCATTCTTTACGCACCGGATTACGTCATAAACGCGGGCGGGATTATCTCTGTGGCCAGCGAATATCTGGCTCGCCGCGAAGGGCGTGTCGGCTGTGTCGAGGAAGTGCGCGACCGTATCCGTCAGATACCGGGCCGGCTCGAAGAAATCTGGCAGGAAAGCGACGCATCGCAGACTTCGCCTGATGTGGTGGCGGACCGGATGGCGCAAAAGCTGATCGGGCGGGGCTGATCTCTCCAAATTGTTGCCCTGAACAGGGCGCACTCTTGCGAATTTTGCGGCTCGCTTATGACCTAAGAAGGGTTGCGAGCAGGCGATGAGCCACTAGAACAGTGCAAGGGATTTTGAGAGTGCATATCTACGCAAATCCGAAGCGGTTCCTATCGCTTGCTCGCTGGCTGATGCCGGCATTGTTCGTCAGCGGGCTTTTGCTCGCTGGCGGAGCGGTTGCGTGGGGGCTGTTCATGGTGCCGCCTGATCGCCTGATGGGTGAAACGGTGCGTATCCTCTTCATCCACGTTCCCGCCGCATGGTTGGGCATGGGCGGCTGGACGGGGATCGCCCTGTCATCGGCGGCCTTATTGATATGGAAGCATCCTCTGGCGGCTATTTCGGCGCGGGCGATTGCTGTACCGGGTCTGGTCTTTACCATCATCTGCCTTGTCACCGGTTCAATCTGGGGACGGCCCACATGGGGTACATGGTGGGTATGGGATGGACGATTGACTTCGATGCTGGTCCTGATGTTCCTTTACATCGGCTATATCGCGCTGGCTCAGGCAACTGCTCGTGAAGGCGCATCGCCCAAGGTGGCCGCCATCTTCGGGATGGTCGGCGCGATCAACATTCCGATCATCAATCGCAGTGTCGTGTGGTGGAATTCGCTGCACCAGCCCCCGAGCATCACAGCGGGCAAGAGCGCTATTGAGGGCACGTTCCTGTGGCCATTGCTGGCCGCAGTGCTGGGCTTCTCTCTTCTGTTCGGAGCAATCGTGCTTATGCGTATGCGCGCCCTGATCGCGGAGCAGCAGGTCGAGGCTCGTCTGCGGCGTCAGGCGATGGCGGATGATGTGTTCGGGGCTGATGCGGGTATGGAGCCGGTCTGATGCGGGAAAACCTAGCGCAGTGGGACTACGTCATCGCGGCCTATGCCGTTGGTCTGATAGCGCTTGCGGCGTTGCTGATCTGGAGCTGGAGCACGATGCAGCGCGCCGAAAAGCGGCGTGAGGAGCTCAAACGGCGATGAACAATCCGGTCAATCCTGCAATGAAGGCAAAGCATCAGCGCATGTCGCTGGTTGTTCTTGCGCTGGTTGCGATCATAGCTGCCGGTCTGATTGCCGTATGGGCGCTACGTAATCAGGCGAACTATTTTTACCTTCCCGAGCAGATGACGGCAGAACCGCCGCAAGTCGGACAGGCTGTGCGGCTGGGCGGAATGGTACAGCCCGGCTCGATCACGACGCAGGCCGACGGCATCACAGTCAGCTTCGTCGTGACCGGCAATGAGGACAGCACGGTTCCCGTTCGTTACAGTGGTATCCTGCCAGACCTGTTTGTCGAAGGGTCCGGCGTCGTCGCGGAAGGCAGCCTTCAGGCCGACGGCACTTTCTTGGCTACTAATCTCCTCGCCAAGCATGACGAGAATTACGTGCCCAAGGAACTGGAAGGTCTGGAAGGTCACAATGCGGCGGACAAGGCGGCTCAGACGACTGTCGGACTGGACTAAGGGGCTGGGCACACAATCATGATAGCGGAAATCGGACACGCAGCCCTGTGGCTTGCCGCTGCGCTGGCAGTTTTGCAGATGGTTGCCGGAGCGCTCGCCTTGCGCACGCCAGAGGGAACCGTGTCTGCGTTCGCTCTGTATGCACGGCCCGCTGCCGTGGTTCAGGCGTTTCTGGC
>JAXHVK010000026.1:0-26362 GCA_034211135.1 Pseudomonadota bacterium | reverse complement strand
ACTTTAGCATCCTTCGTCCACAAGTCACCCTTTCTGTAAAAGGTTAGGTATCTATCACATTACGTACTATCTCAACAATAATGATCTGATAATCCATTGGATTGTCACTACAGTCCGTGTATGCCAGCGACAGGCTCCTTGCCGCAGCAAGCGCTCTGTTTATAACCGGCGTATTGTTTGCAACCGCGATCATTCCGGCCAGCCCGGCTATCGCAGGCAGCCCACTGATGATTGGAGTTCTGGCATGAGCAATGTGACCAAAGGCAACCGTCCGCCTGAAAACAAATTCCGCCTTGATAAGGCCGACGCTAAACTGGCCGGTGTTTGCGGCGGTATTGCGAATTACCTCGGCATTGATCCGATGGTTGTCCGCCTGATCTTTGTCGCCGGTACGCTGTTCGGCTTCGGCAGCCTGCTGATTGTCTACCTGATCATTGCACTGATCGCAGACTGACTGTGTGAGTTTACCCGCGGACCCGGTTTTCAAGGGGTCTCACACAGCCTGATCGAAGAAAACCGGGAGGGGCCGCACCATTGGGTGTCAGGCCCCTCTCTTGCATCTGGCGAAGGCGAAAACGCCTCCTAACCGGATCACATCGCGCTGATACCGCCGTCCAGCTTTATCTCGGCACCGGTCATGAAGCGGCTTTCATCGCTGGCAAGATAGACGACTGCATTGGCGATATCATTCGGCTCGCCCACGAATTTCAGCGGGATCTGCCTTGCGAGCTTGTCCAGCAATACCTGTTTATCAAGCTGATGCGCCTTTGCCGTCCCGTCGAGTATTGGCGTGTCGACAAATGTGGGGTGCACCGAATTGCAGCGGATCTGCATGTTCATCTTTGCGCAGTGCAGGGCAATCGACTTTGACAGCATCCACACACTTGCTTTTGAGGCATTGTAAGCGGGCATGGTGTCGCTGGCGATAAGGCCAGCAATGCTCGAGATGTTGATGATCGAGCCCGGCGCATGTTCACGCATCAGGGGCAGGGCTTTCTGGCATCCGTGAAAGATGGAATTGACGTTGATGTCGAAACAGCGGTTCCAATCGTCAAACGTGCAGGTTTCGATATTTCCGGCAACGCCGATGCCCGCGTTGTTTACCAGCACATTCAAGCCGCCCATCTGCTCACGCGCGGCATCGACGGCTGCTTCCCACTGATCGGGCTTTGTCACGTCATGCCCGATAGAGAAGGCAGTGCCGGCACCCATTTCGGCATTCACGATTTCAGCGGTTTCTGCCGCGCCTTCGCCGTTCAGGTCTGTGGCAAGAACGCGAGCGCCTTCCTGTGCAAGACGGATGCAATGCGCGCGGCCCAAGCCTTGTGCACCGCCGGTGACGAGCGCGAGTTTGCCTTCGCAACGTTTAGTCATCTTGTAATTCTCTCCCAAAAATCGGTTACTTAAGATATTCCGGTGTCAGCAGCATCGCGATGCGCACGTCAACCGCGTGTCCGGCTGCGCGCCATTCAGCCACGAAATCGGACAGGTCGTTAAGCGGCACGCGATGGACGTTGATATTCTCGTCAGAAATGCCGCCACCTTCGCTCACCTTGGTCAGTCCGGTGGCTTTGAGCAGCGTGAATGCTTCGGATACCATGCCGGGAGAGGAATAAAACTCACCCAGCACCTCAATCGAGTTCGCCTGATATCCGGTTTCTTCCTCAAGCTCGCGCGCGGCGGCTTCGGAGGCGTGCTCGCCTTGCGCACCGTCATCGTCGCCGACCAGTCCGGCGGGGATTTCCAGGCAGAAACGTGAGAGAGGAACGCGATACTGGCTGACGAGGATGATATAACGCGTGCCATCATCATCCTCGTCAATCGCAAGGATGGCAGCGGCGCGAATGCCTCTGGCGCGGCCGACATACTCCCATCGGCCACGCGTTTTGGCGGTTATGAATTTGCCTTCCCAGCGCGTCTCTTCCGGGAGGTCGGCGTCGCGGTCTTTGATGAGTTCGATGTCCTTCATGAAAGAAGGGCTTAGACTTCGATCAACCTGTCGGGAAGCTCGTTTTCGTCTTCATCACCACGCGGAAAGTGTTCCGCCAGAACAAAACCGACATCGCGAATACCAACAGCCATGGCTTCTGCGATGTGGCCCTGTTTGATCTGACCCAGCATATCCGCCATCGCTTCGCCCCAAACCTCGGCGTCGACGCGTCTGGCGATAGGTTCGTCTGCGACGATCTCGGCGCGATGTTCGCGCATTGAAAGATAGATGAGGATGCCGGTGCGGCCATGTGTCCGCCGCTCTGCGCCGACTTTGAAATGGCGAACCGCCTGTTCGTGCACGCGGGCCTGTCTGATGGGTGAGGGGATCATCGCAAATTTGAGCAGCTGCCAGCTCTGGATCGCCAACATCAACGCAAATACCGCGATGCCCAGTGCGAGCGTCGCTGTCACGATCTCTCCCGTACTCCATTCAAAACCCCATCCGCCAAGGACGGGACCGACAATCGCGTCATCCCAGAAATCGAGGAAGGGTTGGGGGAAGGCCGCGAAAAAGCTCATCGCTGTGAAACTGACGGCCAGCGCCCACCACAGTGCCACATCGGTATAGCCATCGCTCCGGTCGGCCAGAACCGTCAGGATTTCGCCCGAAGTGTTCTGCTCCGCTTCGCCAACGGCATCGGATACGATTTTATGTTCGGCTTCGCTCAGATAGCTCATTTACCAGCCCCCTCCGGCACCGCCACCGTTAAAGCCGCCTCCGCCGCCGCCAAAGCCGCCGAAACCGCCGCCTCCTCCGAAGCTGCCGCCGCCAAAGCCTCCGCCGCCCCAGTCATCGCCATCAGACAGCGCGCCGCGCACGATTGCGCTGCCCACTTCCCAAAGCACGATGTCTGCTGCCGTGTCAGCGAAATCGCGGCCGCGCGAGCCCCACGGCCCATTACCCTTGGCGCGATACTTGCGGCGGCGTCTGCTGCCTCTCAACATCGGGATCACAAAGAAGAAGGCGATAAAGCCGACCCATATCAGGAAGCCAAGCGGAAAGCCGGATTCATTCGAATACTGACCAGAACTGCCCGTGCTTCTTTGCGCCGCAGCCTCAGCCTCGGCAATGGCCTGAGCATCTGCCGGTGACAGATTCAGCCGGTCAATGATCTGATCGGTGGCTGCATCAATGCCGTTCGCGAACTGGCCCTGACGAAAGGCGGGGCGAAGCGTGTCGCGATAGATGCGTCCAGCGCTGATATCTGTCAGCCGGTCCTGCACGCCGCGCGCCGTCGAAATCCACATCTGGCGTTCATTAGGTGCGATAAGCAGCAGGACACCTTCCTCGGTCTCCGCTCCGCCAATATCCCAGCGTTCAGCCAGATCGCGTGCGTAAACGTCGACCGGTTCATTTCCGATAGTTGATACGATTGCGACAACAATTGCCCGGCCCGTATCGGCATTGTATTGCCTGAGCTTGCTATCAAGCCCAGCCTCTTCGGGCGCGCTCAGCAGGTCAGTCTGATCGAGTACCGGCCCGTCTGGCCGCCCAGGATAATCCTGAGCGGCCGCAGGTGCAGCCAGAGCAGCCAGAAACAGCGCCGCAACAGCAAGCAGGCGTTTCATGAGATCAGCGCGTGTTAGGGTGAAGGCTTTGCCGATCACTCATTACCCACATTGAATTCAACGTCAGGTGCCGTTTCGCTGCCGGGCTGTGCGGCAAACGGTTCCATCGGCTCCGCGCCATGAATGATGTTGGCGCCGATCGTGTCGGGGAAGGTGCGGATCGTGGTGTTATACTGACGCACGGCTTCGTTGTATTTTGTGCGCGCATTGTCGATCCGGTTTTCGGTTCCTTCAAGCGACACCATCAGATCGGCGAAACGCTCATTGCTCTGAAGTTGCGGATATTGCTCAACAACAGTGCGGAACTGGCCCAAGGCCTGGGTCAACTGGTTCTGCCCTTCCTGAAATTTTGCGAACTCGCTCGGGTCGGAAAGGTCATCCGTGGTGATGGTGATGCCCATTGCTTTCGCGCGCGCTTCGGTGACGTTGGTGAGAATGTCACGTTCGCTGATCGCAGCGGCCTCCGCAGTTGAAACAAGGTTGGGGATCAGATCAGCCCTGCGTTGATAGGCACTTTGCACATCAGCCCATTTCGCTTTCGCTTCTTCCTCGGCAGTGGGCACGGAATTGATCCCGCAGGCAGCAAGGCTGAGCGATGCAATCGCGACACAAGCGGCGCGCACAATATTGGTGGGTTTCATCATCTTATCTCCGGAAAAAGCGCTGCGCTGTATCCCATGCGCGCGCTGTTAAACCTGTATTGCATATGTAGCACACCAGGGCCGGTTTTCAACCGGTGGACGGATACAACAGCTTGCTTGGCAACAATATGGCAGCCCGCCTATATATTCGTGGGTTAAGGAACTTACGGGGATCATCATGCTATCAGAATTCAAGGAATTCATTGCCAAGGGCAATGTCATGCAACTGGCTGTCGCGGTCATTATCGGCGGCGCATTTGCAACCATCGTGAAATCGTTGACTGACGAGGTTATCATGCCTGTCGTGGGCGCGATTTTCGGCGATGTCGATTTTTCGGACAAGTATATCATCTTGTCCGGCGAGGACGCTTTTGAAGCTGGCATGTCGCTTGAAGCGGCACGTGAAGCTGGCGCAAATGTCCTCGCATGGGGATCGTTCATTTCGGCAGTTATCAACTTCCTGATCCTGGCTTTCATTATCTTCCTGCTGGTGCGCTACACCATGAAGGCGATGGAGCAGATGGAGAAGAAGGAAGAGGTCGCGGCGGAGGAACCGGCCGGCCCGACCGAGATCGAGCTGCTTACGGAAATCCGCGACAGCCTGAAAAAGTAATCCGTTTCGCAAATCGGATGTTGAAGAGGGAGGGCATTGCTCTCCCTTTTTTTCGGTCACTTCCAATTTAGCTGCTGATCGCTATATAGGCGCTGTCGGCTTGCCGACTATGGCGATAAATTGCGGCGTGCAATAGGCACAACGGACCCGGGGGCAGTACCCGGCGGCTCCACCATAACTCTCTGTTCTACAGGGGTTTCTGACGGGGCCGAACTAGGATCGACGTGGGCTGAAAAGCGTTGTTTTTGCCCGGGCTGAGTAACCCGTAAAACTGTTCATCTTTATAAGTGCAAACGATAACGAAGCACTCGCAATCGCTGCGTAATTTTAGGGCCTAGCGGTCTGAATTTACAAAGCTAAAGCGCGGTTGGACCCACCGGGCAACAGAAGCGGATACCGGGGCTCCGGGGGTAGCTAGCAACAGAAACCCCCACTTTCCCTTCTCTCAATTCTTGCAATACTGGTTAAGCGCAGAGTCATTCTCTTTTGGAGATACCTCTTCTTGTGCAATATAGCGTTGCTTAGACAGTGAAGAAGGAGCCCCCGCCTCATGAAACTCTCGGCTTTTGCTTTTGCCTTTGCAGTTTGTGCTGTTCTTGGAACGCCCGCAGCAGCTGAGACGGAGACGCGGGAGGAATATCTCGCCAAATTAAGAGAGATTTGTGCTGTCGATTGCCTTCAGCCGCGCCAGCTCCAGAGAAAGGCGCGAAAGCGTGACAAGCGTGATCAGAGCGATATGGCAATCATAATGGATGTCGCCATTATCCAGCGGGCAGGTGACAAGATCGAACTCCACAACTCCAATCAGGAATTGTCCTATCTGGAAGAACAGGCTGCGCTTGGGGCGGCAGGGATCAATACTTCGGGGCGCAATGGTACAGGCGGGCTTCCTGCTGGACGGTTGGCCGGGCGCAACCCCTTTGTCGTGATAGTCGAGATGGGCGACGATACGCTGTTCGATCTGCTCGCGAAACGACCCGAACCAACGAACAGTGCCCCTGTCAGAAATTCTGACGGCAGCATTGTGGTTGAACAGGATCGGGACCAGAAAATCGACAAACCGACCCTTGCCGATCTTCAGGCCGCTTTTCTCAATCGGCGCATCGTTGTCAGAGGCCAGCCGCGCCTTGAGGTTCGGTTCAAAGGCGGTCGCCGCGACTACCGCAACAAGCAGGTGATCCTGCAACTCGACAATGCAGATGATATCGCATTGCTGCCGCGTTATGATGACGACGGAAACCCGCTTCGCGAAGATCTGCCGTGGATGACTGACAAGGCCGACGGCTGATGCTGATCGCGCTTTAGCTTTCGCTTTTTTCGACTGCCGCTCTCAGTTCTGCGAGTTCTTTTTTCGCTTTGAGGCCGTCCAGAATGGCTGCCCCTGCCAGAAAGACCGCGCCGGTCGTTGCCAGAAACAGCAATTGGCCGCCTATGCCCGGGTACTGATGCAGATATGCAGACCCGCGCGCCGTTGCGCCTAGAGCCAGCGCGTAAATGATCACGAACGCTTCGAAACGGTTCTTGATCACAAACAGGCGGGCAATCTTGCGCAGCATGGGGTCTCCTTTAACACTTTGATCTGCAACGTGCGTGCCAATTGCGGCTTCGCGCGGATCGCGGTGGTTAATGCTGAGCCGATTGTAAGCGCCCCCGACACATGTGCGCAAACGCGTTAACCCAATTCTGACAGGTCCAGCGCGGTGAGCAGTGCATAACGAGCGTCGATCACGGATTTGGCCAGTGCTTGAGACCCAAGATCAGCCGGATCAATCTGTTCCGGCCATGTCTCGCCAATCACTTTTTCGATCAGGTCGGCTTTCGCATCATCCAGCAGAAAGCGCGGATCGACAAAGGCCGGATCACAGGCCACCCGCAGGCGAAGACAAGCAGGACCACCGCCATTCGCCATAGATTGTCGCACATCAACAGGGATAACTTCGCGGATAGGTCCGTTTGAAGCCATCAGCCGCTCACAATAGGTCCAGACGCTTGAACTTTCCCGACATTCTTCCGGCACGATCAAAGCCATGCTTCCGTCCGGCAGCGTTAATAGCTGTGCATTGAACAGATAGGTCCGGATCGCTTCTTCCAGCGAAACGGCGTCGCTTGGCACCTCGACCACTTCCAGCGCGGGGAATGCTGCGCGGATAGCGTCATAGGCGCCATTCTGATCGGCAAAAGCTTCGGCGTGGGTGAACAACACCCGCTCGTTCGCGACCGACACCACATCGTTGTGAAACGCGCCCGCCTCAATTGCGGCGGGGTTCTGTTCGATGAAGACACATTTTGCGGAGTCCAGTCCATGCTGGCGTGCAACAAGTCGGCTGGATTGTTCGTGTTGGCGGGCGGGGAATTTGCCGCCCGGCTTTCCATAAACGAAGACTTCTACGCCCGCGCTTCCGTGTCCTTCGCAAAAGCGCATGTGGTTCGCTGCGCCTTCGTCGCCGAATGTCATCGGCGCGATATCGTGAACTGTGAAATGATCCTTATTACCAAAGGCGACTTCGAGCATACGCATGGTATCGGGCCATTCCTGCGCGCGGTGAAGCATTGTGACCAGATTGGCCGGCGTCAGATGACATTTCCCATCTAGCGTGTCCGGCGCGGGGCTGACAGTTGCCGCATTTGCGGTCCACATGCTGGAAGCAGACCATGGCGCTGCATGAAGCTGGGGAGGAGCGGTATCGTCCAATGCCAGTGTCTGCTGCAACGCTCCATTCGGGCGAGGCAGTGGCAGCAAGAAGCCCTGTACGCCCAGACGCGCCAGATTGCCGCGCATTTTCGCGACACCCTGAAGCGCGGCAGCACGCGGATACGATGGATCACCCTTGTGACTAGCGCTGGCGATATTGCCCAGGCTGAGGCCAGCATAGTTGTGGCTGGGTCCAACAATGCCGTCGAAATTGATTTCGGTTATGCTCATCGTGCGACGCTCCACACCGTATCGCCGGGGCTGACGTCAAGAGTGTCCGCCGCTGCGGAGCTGATCGAAATGTTGCCCTCTTCATCAAAGACGCGCGCGCCATAGCATGCGCGGAACGTGGCCAGCTTTCCGGTGGCGATGATGGCTCTTTCGCCTTCCTCAACTTCAACGCCGGTAAGGGTTGAGGAGACGCTTTCCTTAACGCTGTTCACCTGATCGGTGACGGCAACCATTGTGGGGCCGCCATCGAAAATGTCGACATAGCCTTCATAGCGGAAGCCCTCATTTTCCAGCATACGCATGGCTGCGCGGCCTGACAGGTGCGGCACGCCGATCACTTTGCGCGCGTTTTCGTCCAGCATCGCGACATAGACGGGGTATTTCGGCATCAGATCCGCGATGAACTGGTTGCCATTGATGGCGTTGAAATAGTCCGCTTCGTTGAATGTCATTCCGAAGAAACGTCCGGCAACATTATCCCAGAACGGGCTGTCGCCGCGCTCATCAATGATGCCCCGCAATTCAGCGATGATCTTGTCCGCGAAACGCGCGCGGTGCATTGCGATGAACATGTAACGCGATCGTGCGAGCAGCAGGCCAAGCCCGCCCGCTCTCTCGTTGGGGTGGAGGAACAGTCCGCCGACCTCGCTGGTGCCTTCCAGATCGGTGACAAGGTTCAGCATTTCGGTGCGAACCGTGCGATCGAGTTCCTGGCTGTATTGGGTGAGTGTGTTCAGGCGATAGGAGTAGAACGGCCACAACTGGCCGACCTTGCTCATTAATTGGCAGGTGCCGCGTACCGCGCCCGAAGTGCTGTCTTCCAGTACGAGCACAAATTGCTCGTCAGCCAATTCGTCGGCTCTGTTGGCAAAGGCTTCGGTGGCCCGTTCCAGTTTGGCGCCAAGCGCTTTGCGATCGGCGGGCAGATTGGTGAAACCGCCGCCCGTAAGCTTTGCCATCTCATAAAGATGTTCCAGATCAGAAAGGCGCGCAGCGCGCAGGCGCATGGTCATGCGAGATCTCCGGCAAGCGCCCCGTCTGCGAGACGCTGTAGTACGAGCGCCGACAAAGCGGCACGTTCGGCAAGGCTGGGCACGATCAGAAACTCCTGAGGGGAATGAATAGACCCTCCGCGCACGCCCATTGTGTCGACAACAGGAACTCCGCATGCCGCGATGTTGTTGCCATCGCAAACACCACCTGTGGATTTCCAGCCTATCTTCTGGCCAAGCTTTTCACCGCATTCTTTCACCAGATCGAACAGGCGCTGAGCCCGTGCGTCCACCGGCTTTGGCGGGCGGGTAACGCCGCCGTGGCGGTGGGTTGAAACTTCGTGCGTGGCCTGAATTTCTTCGAGCAAAAGATTGAGGGCGTTGTCAAAACCCTCCATCGCCTCGGTCGACTTTGGGCGAATGTTGAAGCGCAAAACTGCATGGTCCGGCACGACATTATTCGCGGCGCCGCCTTCCAGCTTTGCCGGGTTGATGGTGATATCCTCTCGCTCCATGGCTTTTAGCCGAAGGATAAGGTCCGCTGCAGCAACAATCGCATTGCGGCCGTCTTCGGGATTGCGGCCCGCATGGGCAGACTGACCGGTAATGGTGATCGAGTAATTGCCGGTCCCACCGCGGGCATGAGCCAAAGTTCCATCGGGAAGTGCTGCGGGTTCGTAAGTCAGCGCGGCCAGTTTGCCTCGTGCCATTTCCGCGATCAGATCAGCGCTGGCGAGGGAGCCGGTTTCCTCATCCGAATTGATCAGAATGTCATAGCCGAGCGCGTGGGCGCGGCCGCTGGCTTCGAACGCTTTGAGCGCGTGGAGGATAACGGCGATTCCGCCCTTCATATCCGCGACGCCCGGGCCGTTGAGCACTTCGCCTTCTTCAAGCCAGGTCAGATGCTGGAATGAATGGTCTTTGGGAAAGACGGTGTCCATGTGTCCGGTCAACAGAATGCGGCGATTGGCAGTGGGCCGGACGCGCACGATCAGGTGCTGGCCGTTGGGCTTTTCAAACTCAGTGCCATCGGCGGCAATGGCGGTAACGGGCGCCGGATCCACCAATTCGACATCGCCAGGAAGCTCACCAAACGCCTCTGCCAGCAAATCGGCCTGACGTTTCAGCCCTTCGATATTGCCTGTGCCGGTGTTGATCGCGCACCATTGCCGGACCTGATCCAGCATGGCCTGCGCATTAATTTGTGTCTGAATGTTTGAAGTCATTACCCCCATGCCCTAGCGGCCCCGACGCCCACTTCCAAGCCATCGCGATGTTATGATGGGGGAGGGGCGTTGCAATCTTCAGCGGCGCTAGGCATATGCGCATCTGTCCTCCTCCCCGGGCCCTGCATTTGTAGTGTTACGAGGACTTTTGAATGACAACGATGAAATCCTGCGCTGGCCTTTCAGTGGACGTTCGGCTGGCTGATTTCCTTGAAAGCGAAGTGCTGAACCCGCTTGGACGCGATACAGATGCGTTCTGGGCCGGCTTTGCCAAACTTCTGGCCGATTTCGCTCCGCGCAACCGCGAACTTCTGGCTAAACGCGAAGACCTTCAGGCTAAGATCGACGCATGGCATAAGGAGCGTAAAGGCAAGCCCCACAATGCGGCAGAATACCGTGCATTCCTCTCGGAGATCGGATATCTGGTTCCCGAACCGGGCGACTTCACAGTCGGCACGCAAAACGTCGATCCCGAAATCGCCACAATGGCTGGCCCGCAATTGGTTGTGCCCATCCTCAATGCGCGCTTCCTCCTCAACGCCGCGAATGCGCGCTGGGGCAGTTTGTACGACGCGTTTTATGGCACTGATGCTCTCGATGCGGCTCCGGCAGAACCGGGTGGCTATGACAAGAAGCGCGGCGATGCGGTGATCGCACGAGGCCGCGAATTCCTCGATCAGGCGCTGCCGCTGGTGGACCAGAGCTGGGCCGATCTGGCGGACGAGAATGATGGCAAGCTCGTCGATGAAAGCCAGTATGTCGGCAAGACGGAAAAAGGTCTGCTGTTCAAGAATAACGGCCTTCACATCGAGGTCGTTTTTGACCGCTCCACGCCGGTGGGCGCAGATGACAAGGCAGGCATCGCCGATATCAATGTCGAGGCCGCGCTTAGCACAATCGCCGATTGCGAGGACTCCGTCGCGGCTGTCGATGCGCAGGACAAGCTGCTTGCTTACACCAATTGGCTGGGCGTGATCCGCGGTGATCTAGAGGAAAGCTTCGAGAAGGGCGGGCGCACGCTCACCCGCCGGTTGAACGGGGACAAGAGCTACACCGATCGCGATGGCGGCACGCATTCGCTTTCGGGCCGGTCAATGATGTTTGTCCGTAATGTCGGGCACTTGATGACCAACCCTGCGATCCTGCTCGAAGATGGGTCAGAGATTCCCGAAGGCATCATGGACGCGGTGTTTACCTCCGCGATCAGCACGCTCGACGTGGAAGGCCACGCGAAATACGGCAATTCAAAGCACGGCTCTATCTACATCGTGAAGCCCAAAATGCATGGGCCGGAAGAGTGCGCATTTACCAATGACCTGTTCAACGCGGTTGAGGATCTGATCGGTCTGCCGCGGCACACGGTGAAGGTTGGCGTGATGGATGAAGAGCGCCGCACCAGCGCCAACCTTGCGGCCTGCATCCATGCCGTGAAGGACCGCATTGTCTTCATCAACACCGGCTTCCTCGATCGCACGGGCGATGAGATACATACCTCAATGCAGGCGGGCCCGATGATGCGCAAGGGCGCGATGAAGGGCTCTGAATGGCTAACCGCCTATGAAGCACGCAACGTTGCCATTGGTCTGGAACATGGTCTTTCGGGCGTTGCCCAGATCGGCAAGGGCATGTGGGCCGCACCTGATCTGATGGGACAGATGATGGTCGAAAAGATCGGCCATCTGCGCGCAGGTGCGAACACTGCATGGGTCCCGTCGCCGACAGCCGCGACCCTTCATGCGCTGCACTACCATCAGGAAAACGTCTTCGACATTCAGAAGTCGCTGCCGGAGCCTGCAACCCTCGACGCGCTGCTTTCCATTCCGCTGGCGGAGAACACCAACTGGCCGGAAGACGAACTGCGCGAGGAGCTGGACAACAATTGTCAGGGCCTCCTCGGATACGTTGTCCGCTGGGTTGATGCTGGCGTCGGTTGTTCAAAAGTGCCGGACATCAACGATGTCGGCCTGATGGAAGACCGCGCGACACTGCGGATCAGCTCTCAGCACATCGCCAACTGGCTGCATCACGGCGTTGTAAGTGAGGATATGGTGATGGACAGCCTGAACCGCATGGCGGCAAAGGTAGATGCGCAAAACGCTGGCGATCCGGACTATCTGCCGCTGATCGGCAATGAGGATGCACCTGCATTTTCGGCTGCGCGTGACCTGATTTTCAAAGGCGTCGAACAACCCAGCGGCTACACCGAACCGCTGCTGCATCAATGGCGGCAGGTGAAGAAAGCGGGCTGAGGGGAAGAACCCTTCCTCAATCAATTGCGCTTACTCTCTTGGACCGGAGCGCACACGCTCTGGTTTGAGAGAGGCGAACCCCATGCTCGGTGACATAGTGGAGACTGTCTATACGTCCCTTGTGGGCGCAGTTTCGCTAGTGTTCTTCCTTGGCGTGGCGGCTTACATCATGTTCGAAAGCAATTCGCGTTGGCGTGAATTCGAAGGGCTTTATCTAGCCCGTCCATCTCAGAAACCTGCGTCGTGCAAGCTGACGGGCGCGGTTCGGATCAGTCAGCCGGGCTATCGCTGGGGGCATTTGTCAGGCGATCTTAAATCACACAGGCATCCGCCCGTAATGGTCGGCATCCGCGAGGATGGCCTGTGGCTCTCAATCGTGCCGCCGTTCAAATACGGATGTCGCGACCTGTTCCTGCCATTCGACAAAATGCAGATTTCTCCGACCGACTGGGACTTGGTCAGCGGCACCTATGGCATCCGAATGCAAGGCGTTGCCGGGATCGAGATGCTGATGTTCGGCAATATTCTGAAATGGGCGGCGAAACGTGCTCCCGCCTTGCAGGAAAAACTGCAACAGGCAGAGATCGAGCGCAGCGGACAAGCGGCCTGAGCCTTTACGAAAGCGCCTTTGCCACTTCGACGAATTCCCCGACGCTAAGCGTTTCTGCGCGGCGTGTTTCGTCAATCCCGACCTGAGCAAGCGCATCCAGTGCATAAGGCACGCCTTTCAAGCTTTGGCGCAGCATCTTGCGCCGCTGTCCGAATGCCGCAGCGGTGATCTGGGCAAGCTTTGCAGCGCTCACGGCGGCTGGCGCCTGTGTCGCTGTGACATGCACCACCGCGCTCATGACCTTTGGCGGCGGGGTAAAGGCGCTGCGGTGAACTTTCATCGCGAGTTTTGCAGTTGAGCGCCACTGGGCCAGCACGGCCAGCCTGCCATAAGCGCTGGTCCCTGGCTTTGCGACGATCCGGTCCGCTACTTCGCGCTGGAACATAAGTGTGAGTGACTGCCATTGCGGGGGCCAGTCCTCTCCGTCCAACCAGTTGGTGAACAGCGCCGTTCCCACGTTATATGGAAGGTTGGAGGCGATGTGGAACGGTTCGCCTCCCATGATTTCACCATGATTCAGCTTCATCGCGTCGCCCTGAATAACCGTCAGCTGTCCGGGAAAAGCATCCCCCAATTCAACCAATGCGGGAAGGCAGCGTTCATCCATTTCGATTGCGGTGACCTTTGCACCGGCTCTCAGCAAGGCACGGGTCAGGCCGCCGGGCCCGGGGCCGATTTCGAGCACGCGCCCATTTTCCAGCGTGCCGGGGATCGCGGCTATCCTGTCGAGCAATTGTTCGTCCAACAAGAAGTTCTGGCCCAGCGCCTTTGCCGCGGAAAGGCCGTGACGGGCGATGACTTCGCGGATCGGGGGCAGATCAGCCATGGGCAGGGATGGCGGAGCGTGCACCAGCGCACTGGCTGGCGATGACCAGCGCCGCGCGCATCGCGCCTGCATCGGCGATACGTTTTCCGGCAATGTCGAAAGCGGTCCCGTGGTCGGGCGATGTACGGATGATGGGAAGGCCAAGTGTCACATTCACGCCGTCATCAACCTCCAATGCTTTCAGGGGGATAAGTGCCTGATCGTGATACATGCAAAGGGCGACATCATATCCGGCCCGCGCACGCGGCATGAACAACGCATCACCGGGGATTGGCCCGAACACGTTGATCCCCTCGGCACGCAGGGCAGAGATCGCGGGCGCTATGATGCGGGCTTCTTCATCACCGAACTGGCCGTCTTCTCCGGCATGAGGGTTAAGGCCTGCCACGGCAATTCGCGGGTTTTCCAGCCCGAAATCGCGTGTGAGCGCGATGTGGGTGACCACCGCCTTGCGGATGATCAGCTCGGGCGAGAGGCGGCTTGAAACCTCGCTTAGGGCGCAGTGGACCGTTATGGGGACTGTGCGCAAAGTGGGGCCGGCCAGCATCATCACGGCATCTTCGGGCCTGTTGCCGCTGGCATGGCTGAGAAATTCGGTCTGACCGGGAAATTCAAAGCCAATTGCAACCAGTTCCGACTTCGCGACCGGAGCGGTCACAATCCCCGCTGCATCTCCGCGAAGCGCCAGCGCGGTCGCCCATTCGAGCGAAGCGAGGGCTACCCTAGCGCCGTCTGGGCTGGGTGTACCGGGGGTATAAGTGGTGTCTAACCCTGCCAAGACTGGCAATCCGGCACCCCAGGCGCTGGCCGCCTCATGCGCTTCGGCAATAGGGATCAGCGGGCAATCAATGCCCCGCCTTTCTGCCGCAGCGCGCAGCACGTCGATACCGCCAACGACAAAAAACGGATGCGCCAGAGCATCGCTTGAAGATTTCAGCGCGGACCAGGCAGCAACGATTATTTCCGGCCCTATGCCTGCCGGGTCACCCAGTGCCACCGCCAATGCAGCATCGGGTGCCATTGGCGGCGGAGATGGGACGTTGGACGGCCCGCTCAATTGTATTCGATATACGCGTCGTTGCGCAGATCGCGCAGGTAACGCTGCGCGCGCTTCGAGCGGCGTTCTTCTTCGAGCTGGTTTTCAATCGCGCCAAAGTCCGGCTTTCCGGCGACTTGCGGGTCGTCGCGGCCGCAAAGCATCAGGACCCGCACGCCTTCCTGCGGGGAGCCGAATGCGGGCGTTGTCTGGCCGATCTGAAGATTCAGAATCAGGTTCTGAAGCGCCTCTGGCAGATTACGGGCACTAATCTGTTCGTTCGAAACAACTTCCGCACCGATAGCCTGCCTTGCGCTTTCCGCGTCGGCACATCCGCGCATTCCCTGAATAAAAGTCTGGAACTGCTGGATTTTTGCCTCTGCAGCAGCCTGCGTGACGTCCGCGGGGAATGCAATGGAGATTTGCTTCAGGTTCAGCATGGCGTCACGCGGATCAGCGGTCAGAACCTTGCGCCGCTCAATCATATAGAGGATCGAGAAACCGCCCGGAATTTCAATCGGGCCAACCAGCTGGCCGCGCTGCATTCCCGATGCCGCGTTAGCGAGGGCGGGGGGAAGCTGGGCGAGACGCAACCAGCCTAGATCGCCGCCAACCGCAGCGGTTGATGCTTCGGAAAACTGGCGGGCATAGGCGACGAAGCTACCGCCTGACTGCAATTGCTGGACGATGCGCTGGGCGTTTTGCAGCACGGCTTCGCGATTTTCGAGGGTTGCCGAAAGATAGATTTCGCCAAGACGAAATTCCTCGGTACCGCGCGAAGACTCCAGCCGTTGCAGAACTTCGTTCACTTCTTCAGCAGAGATGTTCACGAACGGATTCACATGGCGGCGCAACAAGTTGTCCCAGGCAAGCTCGCCTTCGATCTGGCGTTGCAGGGCTGCGGGCGAAGATCCGATGGACTGCAGATATTCATCCATCTTTTCAGGCTCCTGCCCGAAATTCTGAGCAGCAAGCTGGGTGTAGGTCTGCATGACCTGCGCGCGCTCTACCTTCATCTCCTGCGACTCGGCCGCCTGAATTTTCAGCGTTTCGTCAATCAGGTTGCGCAGCACCTGCACCCGCAGGCGAGCGAGCTCTTCGTCCGAAACCTTCGCATCGGAGGCAGACGTCACCAGAGCCACCCGCTGATCGATATCGGTGCGTGTAATGACAAAGCCGTTCACCACCGCAGTGGCTGACCGCACATTCGGGTTGGCATCGCCGATGATGTTGATCGTATCAGGCAGACCCAGCGGGTTGTCCGCTGTCGGCTGCGCGACAGTCTGAGCGCTGGTTGTAACAGGTGCGCTGGCCAGACCAAAAAGCGCCGCTGCGCCTAAAGCGGTGAGTGATGTTCGGAAAGTGTTCAAATTCACGTCCAAGTCCTGATTGTGTCTTCCAAAAGCTGCGCGGCCCCTATCGCGCAACCAGACGCCGTTGCCTTTTCTGGCTGTTTTCCGGAGTCTGTGCATCGGGTTTATCCCTTGGCAACTGAACGCCCGCTGAGCCGCTTGCGTCTCGGTTGGCCCGCCAATAGCGGCTTTTTACAGGTGTGCCAATGATTGCGGAGCCGCTTCTGCTCAACGAAAACCGAGATTGCGCAGAGCGAAGAACAACTGGAACGAGTTACCGCGTGCAGCATCGCCCGCCGTGATGAAGTCGCGCCGCCATGTGAAACCGAATTCGATGCAATCATCTTCATAGGCAATGCCAAGCCGCGTTCTGATCGGTTCAAAGCCGTCAGGAGAGAAGACCGGGTCTTCATCAGCGCTGGTCAGGTTGAAAACGCCTGAACCAAAAGCGGACCAATTGCGGTTGAAAGCTATGCGGGCAGCGGCGCGGATTTCCTCACGGTCCTGCAAATCCTCCACCGTCTGAATATCGCGGTCGAGGCGAAGATAGCCCAACTCTACATAATTGCGTTCCGAGCCGACGGTCGCGTCAATCTCATTACGGCGCACTGCGAGATTGTCTTTATCCAGCCGGAAGCGGTGCGTGAATTTCAGGAAGTTGCGGTATTGGACCTCCGTCCGGCCTACAAAGTCCGAAACACGCTCAGACAAACCTGTGCCATCTGGGAAAAGCTGCTGTTCTGTCTGGAGACGATAGGATTGCCCGACATTGGTTTTTACCCGCCAGCCCGGCTTGGTCAGTTCCCAGTCTACGCCCCATGTGACACGTGTGCCGTCTTCGACCCGATCATATCCAGGGAAGCGATTGAGAGCGAAGAGGTTGGAATCCTCCAGATCAATCGCGCGCGCATCTTCGTTGGGTACGGCGAGATTTCTGATCTTGGGGCTGGCGACGAGCTGTACCCTGGGAGTGAACACCTGCGTGCCGCCAAATGCTTCACCCACAAATGGCCATTCGACGTCGATTGCACCGATTGCGACAGCGCGGCCAGTCCAGCCTTCATTGCCGCGATACACCTCTGTCAAAGTCGATAGCGTGTTGGAGGTGTGGTAGATATCTCCGCGGGCAAGGGCGGTGAAGGTGACAACCTGACCCAGATCGGTCAGCTTTCGCAAATCCCACTTCGCCCCGGCAAATGCGCGTTGGGTATCCTGTCCGTCCGTGCGTACCAGGCTGAGTGTATTGGCCTGAAACTCGATCTTACCGCCAAGCGCGGGATCATCGGTGCGATAACGATAATCGAAAGCCGGTATCGCAACAGGGATCTGCCCTTGCTGTGCATTGATACGCAGCGTCTGGGTCGCCCAACCTGCAAGGCTCAAATAGGAATCGTCGTCGATCCGCTCCAGATTGAAGGTCGAGCGTAAACGGTCATCGCGACTGATATCGTATCGGCGCAGGAATGTGCGGTCGCTGGCGAGCCTGACCGAGCCGGTGAGGCTCCATTCCGGAGTGAACTGGAACCGGCCATTGGCAAACAGGTAACCGCGCGGATCGCTTTCGGTTGTCGGAACGCCCGTAAAATCGGAAACGCGGCTGGATGCAGTGGCATAGCCGGTGATCTGATAGGCGCCATTGCTGGTCAGATGCCGCCATTGCGCGTTGGCGAGAGGGGCAACCTGCGAAAACACCGATGCGCCGATGGTAAGGTCTTTATTGTCGGCAATACGCCAGTAATGCTGCGCCGATACCTCCAGCCCGTTCACGTTGGTGACGCGCAAATCGGGATTGATGAAACCGTTTTCCGCTCCACCATCGGTCCTGAATGAAAGGCCGGGCAAAGGCAGGATGCGCTGGCCGAACAGTTCCAGCATGGCACCGGAAAAACTTACGCGATTGCGTTCCTGATCGAAGCGGACGCGGTCTGCTGTGATTCGCCAGCTCGGGTCTTTTGCGCAGCCTGCTTTGTCGTTGACGGCGCAAGCGGTGTAGGCCGCGTCATTAAGCAGGACCACGCCATCTTCACCGCGCGCAGCAGATTGGGCAGCCAGCCTGCCGCCGGCGCGAAGGGCGATAAGAAGACGCGCCATCGCGCCTGCCTCGAACGTGTCCGACAGCTCAAGCGCTTCGGTGTAAAGCTCGTTTCCGGCGTCATCGACAAGGCGGATATTGCCTGCAGCATAGATACGGCCCGCGCCGCGATCCCAGACAACTTCGTCAGCGCGCACCGAACGGTCCGCACTGCGAAGGATCACATTGCCGCGCGCGGTGACGGTATCGGCTTCGTTATCGTAAGTGAGCTGTTCTGCCTCGAAATCGATGACATCGCCCAGCAATTGCTGTTCCAATGGGGCATCGTCAGAGCTGACCGCAGCTTCCTGAACTACGGAGGCGTCCAGTGTTTCTTCCTCGCTATCCTGCGCAATCGCTGGCAGAGAACAGCACAACACACCGCTCGCCATGGCGGTGGACAATGCGCGGCGTGAAACCCGTCCGGCGCATGAAAGGGCCGGTGATGTAAGCGTGAAGCCTCCAGACATGGCTTGCCTATTGCACCGCTCGCGCTTAACCGCAATCGCCATCACAACCTGTATCGGTAACGTTAATGTCCGGCTCTTTTTGCCGGTTCACGCATTACCCTAAGGTCTCGCTCTTTTCCTGTCCGAGCGAACCCAATTTGATTGAGAGTTTTCATGCAGATTCATTTTGCCAGCACACCGCCTTCCTCCGTCCGTTTGATCGGCCGCGTCGTTAACAAGGGCGATGCGTTGGAAGGGCTTGATCCCGCAATTGTCGACGGTGCGAAAGCGGCACGCTTCAAGGGCTCGACCGGGCAGGTTTTCGAAGGCTTCACAATGGCAGAAGGATCGCTTCAGCGCGTTGCGCTTGCCGGTGCAGGCGAAGCGGATGCTGAAAAGCGCCAGCTTAATGTTGAGCGCGCAGGTGCTGCATTGATGGCGAAATATGTGATCTCGGGCGAAACCGAAATGGTGCTTGATCTGGGGCACGCGTCACTTTCTGCTGAAGAGGCGGCGAGTGTGCTTTTGGGTCTGCGCCTGCGTTCCTGGCGCTTTGACGAATACCGTACGAAGCTTCCCGCGGATAAGCGCGCGTCGCTGGAAACCGTGCACGTCGTAAACGCGCCGGATGGAACCGAAGCGGCTTGGGAGCGTGAGGCTGCGCTGGCCGAAGGGGTGGACTTCACCAAAAAGCTGATCACCCTGCCTGCAAACATCCTTTACCCGGAAACCTTTGTTTCCATGTGCGAAGAAGCGTTTGCGGGCACAGGCGCTGAAATCACCGTGCTGGACGAACCCGCCATGGATGAGCTGGGCATGGGCGCCTTGCTTGGCGTGGGGCAGGGCTCTGTGCGGGAATCGCGCATCCTCGCTATCCGCTGGAATGGCGGAGAGGCAGGCGAAAAGCCGACTTGCTTCGTCGGAAAGGGCGTTACCTTCGATACGGGCGGTATCTCGCTAAAGCCGCCGCCCGGTATGGAAGACATGAAGTGGGACATGGGCGGTGCAGGCGCTGTGGCTGGCGGTATGCTCGCTCTCGTCAAACGTAAGGCGAAAGCCAATATCGTCGCGGTTATGGGCCTTGTCGAAAACATGCCGGATGGCAACGCACAGCGCCCCGGTGACGTTGTCACCACGATGAGCGGTCAGACCGTTGAAGTGCTCAACACCGATGCCGAAGGGCGTTTGGTCCTGTGCGATGCGTTGCACTGGGCGCAGGAAGAATACGATCCGGCGCGCATCGTCGATTTCGCAACACTGACCGGTGCAATGATTATTGCTCTGGGCCATGAACATGGCGGCCTGTTCGCGAATGACGATGAGCTGGCCGAGCAACTGCTTTCCGCAGGTCTGGCAAGCGGAGACAAGCTGTGGCGACTGCCTATCGGGCCTGCTTACGACAAGCTGATCGACAGCCCGATTGCAGACATCAAGAATGTCGGACCGCGTCCGGCCGGTTCGATCACGGCAGCGCAATTCCTGCACCGCTTCATTCGCAAGGGCACCGCTTGGGCGCATTGCGATATCGCCGGAACGGTCTGGTCGGACAAACCGGGTGCTACGCATGAAAAGGGCGCAACCGGTTATGGTGCGCGGCTGATCGACCGGATGATTGCCGACAATTTCGAAGGCTGAACGGAGGGATCAACCATCCCAAAGATGCGCAAGAAATCGGACTTGCCGTCCAAGATCTGCGAAACCTGCGGCTTGCCCTTCACATGGCGCAAGAAGTGGGAACGGGACTGGGATAATGTCTGCTATTGCTCTGAGAGGTGTAAGCGGAATAAGAATTCTGCATGACCTTGTGCGCGCCACACAAATTCTTGCGATAGACTGCGTATGGCAAAGATCGATTTCTGGCAGCTTTCCCGCGATCCGGTTGAAAAGGTGACGGCGCTGATTGCACAGCGCGTGCTCGATTCAGGCGAACGACTGCTGATTGTCAGCGCTAATGCCGAACATCGCCAGCAATTGTCGCGCGGATTGTGGCAGGCAGGGCCGGAAAGCTTCCTGGCGAATGGCGACGCCGCTGCGGCTGGCGCGGACAGGCAGCCCATCCTGCTCTCGGATAGGCTGGATGCCCCGAATGGCGCGAGCCATGCTATCTTCGCGGATGGCACATTTCGCGATGCGCCCGATTTTGAACGCACGTTCCTGCTGTTTGACGATAATACCCTCGAGCATGCTCGCCAGACCTGGAAGGCTCTTTCTGATAGAGAAGGTCTGGAGCGGTCGTTTTTCAAACAGGATGGCGGCAAATGGGTGAAGGTCGCCTGATGGATCGCATTTTTTCGGGAAGGTGAGTGTATGCGTAGGATTTCATTGGCAGCGGTGCTTGGTACGGGATTGATGCTCAGCGCATGTTCCTCCGAAACGTCCGGTACTTTCGAAGGGGAGGATGGCGAGACGGGCGAATATTCGATTGATGAAGGCACCGGCGAAGCCAGCGCAACGATCGAAACGGAAGCCGGCACCGCAACCATGCGATCTGGCAGCACTGTGCCCGTGGATTTGCCCGCGGGATTTACTTTGTATCCCGGTGCGGAGGTGGTGACGAACACTGTCGTCAGCCAAGGTGAAGGGCAGGGCGCGCTGTTGACCATGACCAGTTCCGACAGCCCGGAAGAGGTCGCCGCCTTTTACAAACAGCAGGCAGAGAAAGCCGGCGTCGAGATTCAGATGGAATTGTCGGTCAATGATGGAAAGATGATCGGCGGTGCATCACCCGATGGCCTGACTTTCTCGATCAATGCATCGCCGTCGCCCGAAGGCACAAGCGCACAGCTGGCTGTGGGGACGGATTTCGGCGGCTGATCGGGCGAAGCACCCGCAACAAGCGACAAAACTTGAATTGCGAGGGCGCGGGGTCTAATGGGCCGCGCAATACCTCTCCCTGCGCCGATCCTGGCGTTTCAATTCAAGGAAACTTATCATGGCGGTTACCCGCACTTTCTCGATCATCAAGCCTGACGCAACCCGTCGCAACCTGACCGGTGCTGTCACTGCAATGCTGGAAGAAGCTGGCCTTCGCGTTGTCGCTTCGAAGCGTATCCACATGACCAAGGAACAGGCAGAAGGCTTTTACGCCGTGCACAAAGAACGTCCGTTCTTTGGTGAGCTGGTCGAATTCATGATGAGCGAGCCGGTGGTTGTGCAGGTTCTCGAAGGTGAAGACGCCGTTGCAAAGAACCGCGAAGTCATGGGCGCCACCAACCCGGCGGAAGCCGACGAAGGTACGATCCGTAAGACCCACGCCCTCTCAATCGGCGAAAACACGGTCCACGGTTCGGACAGCGAAGAAAACGCCAAGATCGAAATCGACTTCTTCTTCAACGAAGACGAGATTGTCGGCTAAGCGCACGCTTCAGCAGTTTTGGAAGGGGCCGTCCGTTTGGGCGGCCCTTTTTCTTTGCGCGTCAATTTGCTGGGGAATGGAAACCGCGTAACTGTTCCGAATGAGAGCGATGTTGCCCTGACTTACTGCGAGCCATCACTCGGCGCATGGCTTGCTTCGCGCGGTCGGTCAGCGGCATATCCAGTTCGCGATAGGCCCGTGAAATGGTGCCTTCCCAATCGGTGTTCAATTCATCGAAGTGCAGATGCGAAACGGGGCCGTGCCAGTCTTTCAGGAACGCCTTGCGCCGGTCTTCGCGCAGCTTGATCTTGCGGTGCCATTGCCCTTCAATTTCGGGGAGATCGCACGCATCGGACTGCACCGCCATCTGGTTCGCGACCAGGGAGACAGCGCTGCGATGCACGGCTTCCAGATCACGCTCCGCCACCAACAGGCGGACATCTGGAAACTGCTCCAAAAGTTCGGGCAAATTCTCACTGAATACCGGCACTTTTAACACGCGCGGCTTTTCGGCAAGGCCGCGATGGGCTGCATCTGTCTTCAGGACGCGGGCAAATTCGCGATAGACAGGTGACGCATCGCGCGGTTCGCTCCACGCTGAATATGAGGGAATGTGCCACTGGCTTTCATAGATCGAATGCTGAAGCGCACCGGCGAGCCATCCCAGCTCTTCCTCCACTTCGGTCGATGCAATCGGATGGATGGATTGCAGCCACGGATTGAGCGCTGAAAGGAAACCGATTTCGAACGAAGCCTTCCATTCGCGCAAATCTACGATCTTGCCGGGAACAGGGTGGAAGGCGTCGCAATATCGTGTGGAGGAATGCGCGGGATCGGCGGCGAGCAGCTTGTGAATGCGTGTGGTCCCGCTGCGCATATGACCGACAATGATGATGGGCGGGGCGATGTTTGTTTCAGGCATGCCGGGCCGGTCAAGCCACACTGCGCCCATACGCAGACGGTTGCGGATTACGCGTTCCAGCTGCCCATGAGCCATGACGCGACCCAGCGGATTAAGATTCGCCTCTGACCCAACAGCGTTCACCAAATGCGAAAGACGCTCGCGAAAATCGACCACGTCATCGGGGGGGCGTCCGGCTTCTTCGGCGGCTTTGGCGTTGTCGGCCAATGGCTTGGCGGCGCTTTCCCATAATGCGTCAGCATCTAGGAGCGGCGGCGGCAGCCAGCCTTTATCCCAAGCATGCGCGAAAAAGCGGTTGGCCTGATCTACCCGCTGGCTTCGGGCGAGGGGATGGGGGCGGGGCGGTATGCCCATCGCCTTGCCTAAAACATGTCCGCTGCATCACGCAGCTTTGTCAGCCGGGCAGGCGCAACGCTCTGCCAACTGCGGGCAAGCCATTGTTCGACATGCGCCCAATCCAGATCAGGGCGGTTCAGGATCACACCGATCCATCCGCTTGCCCCGTAATATGCGGGTTTGAAATAGGTTTCGGGCTGCGCTTCGACGAGGTTGAGAAGCTCATCCATGCTGCTTGTTTTAACGAGCACAGCGACATGGGGGGAGCCATGATGCAGAGTGCTGAAATGGGCGAAGAACTTGCCCGATTTCTCCGTACCCACCCGAAATCCGGGTGATCCGTGGCTGTCTTTCGCGTGAGTTTCGGGCAGCGCCAGCGCCAGTTCGCGTACGCGCGCATACAGATGCTCGGGATCGTTTCCGCGACCGACATATTCGTTCACCGCGCGCGGATAGAGCTGGTGCTCTGCAATCTTGACCCGTGCCGCCAGCGTTTCCGGAGTGTCATTGGCGGCGATAGCCACCAGCGCCTGTGCAAGAACTTCGCCCGCATCCAGCTCTGGCGTGACGACATGGACGCTTGCACCTGCGTGACTGTCTCCCGCCTCGATGGCGCGGGCATACGTGTCCAGCCCTTTGTATTTGGGCAGGAGTGAAGGATGGATGTTCAGGATGCGGCCCGCCCAGCGCTCTACAAAGCTATCGGACAGGATCCGCATGTAACCGGCCAGCACGATATATTGCGCGCCTGCGTCCCTTACTGCCGCCTCCATCGCGGCGTCGTGATCTTCGCGGCTGTGACCTTTGTGCGAGTGAACGAAGGTGGAAATACCCTCAAGCGAGGCAAGCTCCAGCCCGCCTGCATCGGGCATATTCGATGCGACCAGCACGATCTCGTATGCGGCATTGTCCAACCGGCTGGCAAACAGCAGCGCGGCCATATTGGTGCCGGTGCCCGATATGAAGATCGCAATCTTGGCCTTGTCAGCCATCATGCGTCGCGCTCCAATCGCTTTTTGCACCCCAGGTGCCCTGCGATCCAGCGACGGTGCAGCCTTTTGCGCCCGCTTGGATTTCGCCAACGCGCACAACGGTTTCACCTGCATCCTCTAGTCGTTTCGTAATGGCGTCGACGTCCGAAGCTGCGACGGACAGGACCATGCCAACGCCGCAGTTGAAGGTCCGCGCCATTTCTTCCGGCTCGATCCCGCCTTGCGCCTGAAGGAAAGCCATTAGGCGCGGTTGAGGCCAAAGATCGGCATCGACATGCGCATGCGCGCCATCGGGAAGGATGCGGGGGATGTTTTCCAGCAGCCCGCCGCCCGTGATGTGGGCAAGTCCGTGGACCAGTCCTTCGCGGATCAACGGCAGTAGGCTTTTGACGTAAATCTTTGTCGGCTCAATCAGGGCGTCAATCAAAAGCCGATCCTGATCGAACAGGGCGGGGCGGTCCAGCTTCCAGCCCAGATCGCTCGCCAACCGGCGGACGAGCGAATAGCCGTTCGAGTGAACGCCTGAACTCGCCAGACCCAGCAGCACATCGCCTGCGGCCACTTTGTCGCCCGTCAATTGCTCGCCGCGTTCAACTGCGCCCACGCAAAAGCCTGCAAGGTCATAGTCACCGGCGGCATACATGCCCGGCATTTCGGCCGTCTCACCGCCGATCAAGGCACAGCCTGCCTGTTTGCAGCCATCGGCAATGCCCGCGACGACGCGCTCGGCAACGCCGTTTTCGAGTTTTCCTGTGGCAAAATAATCAAGGAAGAAAAGCGGCTCTGCTCCCTGAACGATCAGATCGTTGACGCACATCGCGACCAGATCAATTCCGACAGTGTCGTGACGGTCAAAGTCGATTGCCAGTTTCAACTTTGTGCCGACACCGTCATTGGCTGCGACCAGCAGCGGATCGCTGTATCCGGCGGATTTCGGGTCGAAGAACCCACCAAACCCGCCTAGCTCGCTTGTCGCGCCGGGGCGGGCTGTTGCCTTCGCCAGTGGAGCGATTGCTCGGACAAGAGCGTTGCCTGCGGCAATGTCCACGCCTGCGTCTGCATATGTGTAACCACTGCCCTGAGAGGCGTTTTCCTGATCTTTTCCAGAAGTCATGCCCAATTCCTGTAGCCATTCGCGCTTGGAATTCCACTCGCCTTTGGGCAAAGGGAGGATGATTTCCCCGATGGTGACACAAACACGCTCTTTTCGCCCGTTTTTCGCGGCCTTTCGGATCAAGCCTCTGGCGGGGCGTTTTCCCGTGCGTCTGGGCGCAGCTGTGCTGGCATTTGCATTGCTTGGCGGAACCTACGCGCTGGTTCTGGCGCAGGTAACCGGCGAACGCGGAATCGCTCCCACCGCTTCCAGTGCGGATATTGAGGTTCGCGGCATCGAAGTCGATACGCGGGGCGAAAATGCGGAGGATGCCCGGCAAAAAGGCTGGCGTCAGGCGCAGCGTGATGCGTGGAAGAAGGCAGGCGGTCCTGCAATTTCCGACGGTCAGCTTTCCGGACTGGTTTCGGCAATCGTAATCCAGAAAGAACGAATCAGCGCGACCCGTTACATCGCCACTTTGGGCGTGATTTTCGACCGCCAGCGTGCGGGCCGTTATCTCGGGGGAGCGCGGGCGGCTCGCAGTTCTGCCCCGATGCTGCTGATCCCCGTTACTGCAAGCGCTGGCGCCTACACGGCTTTCGAAGTGCGCAATCCGTGGCAGCGTGCCTGGGCGGAATTCAATCCGGGGACCAGCCGCATCGACTATGTTCGCCCCAGCGGCGCTGGTGGCGATTCGCTGTTGCTGAATTACGGGCAGGCAGGACGTCGCAGCCGTGCGTGGTGGCGTAGTACGCTTGATCAATATTCAGCTGCCGATACCCTGGTGCCGATCGCACGGTTGGAGCATCAGTTCCCCGGCGGGCCAATCACCGGCACTTTCACCGCGCGCTATGGGCCTGATAGCGATGTGCTCGAAACCTTTGTGCTGGAAGCCGACAATCCCGATGCACTACCGGGCATGTTGACCGAGGCGGTTGAGCGGCTCGACCGTGTGTACGAACAGGCGTTGGTCGACGGGAAGCTTCAGCCCGATCCCACTCTTACGCTTGGGGGAGGCGGTTCCGTTGATCCCGCTCTTGCCCGTCTGATTGAAATTGGTCGGGCTGTGCGTGCGAATGAACGTTCGGCGCAGACCTCCGAGCAGACATCGGGCC
>JAXHVK010000025.1:0-26393 GCA_034211135.1 Pseudomonadota bacterium | reverse complement strand
TGACAGCACGCATTCCGCAGGGTCGCTGCATTATGAGGACCGGGCGCTCGATTTTCGCGGCAACAATATTTCCGATGCACAGGGCGCAGAGTTCGCGCGGCTGGTGAGTGATATTCTGGGCGCTGACTATGATGTCTTGTTTGAAACCTATCCGTCCAATCCGGCGAATGATCACCTGCATGTCGAATATGACCCCGATTAATGGCGTGAGAATGCCTCAGCGCGGAGTGCCTCTGACATTGCTGGCGCCGGTGCTTCTGGCAGGGTGCGGCGGCGTGGATGCCGAGGCTCACAATCCTGAAACATTTAGTGCCGAAACATTTGATGCCGACAAACCTGTTCAGGTTCGGGCTCAGCAGAAATCCGGTTCTGAAAAACGCACTGGCACGCCTGCCATGCCGATGGGTGACCAGCCGCTCTCTCCGACCAATCAAGTGATCTCGAAAGAGGAACTTGCTGCCAGATTTCCGCGATATGGTGAGGAGCAGGGATGCGTCATCGACTTCGCCTATCGCGGGTACGAGCCAGAGGTTCTGATCCGGAGAGGGGAGCCGTGCGACAAGGTCAGCGTGTTTTTTGCCGACCGCGCTCTGCTTGAAAAATACAATGACTGGGAAAGGCTGGATTCCTACCAGCAGGCCGATGTGCTGAAAGGGCCGGACAGCAAGGTGCTGTATGTCGAGGGGCAGTTCACAGCGTCTGTCTATCCCATCGGGATTACTGGCCTGACCTATAGCGTTGTAGTCACCGACTAACGGGCCGAAAATGTCGCAGGTGGCGCTGCAGCTTACGGTCTGAGGGCTTCGCGCATGTCCTTCAGATTGGCGGGCGTGATTTTCCAGCGCATCGGATCATCATATTCCAGCTTCAGATCAAAGGAGTTTGCCTTGCGATCCAGCTGGATGAGGCAGGCCTTCCACGGCGCTTTGCCCGAACGCTGCGCCTCAAAATCGCGATAGGCGATCAACTGGTCGTAGAGCGCGTCCTCTTCGGGGGCGATGGGGATGGCCTTGCCATCGGCGCGATATCGGAAACCGCTCGAATCGTAGGATGTTCCGTCAAGAATGACCGCCAGAGCAACCGCGTCCCATTCTCCGGCCAGATCTTCGCTTTCAATCAACAGCCGCACGATCTCGCTGATGTGTGCATTTGCGCTGTCGTCGGGGTTCTGATCGGTCATGGTCGCCTTCACGCTGTACGCTTCAATCGAAGCGCTATTCGAAGTACTGAGCCATAGCGCCAGAAGGCACGCGATTGAAAGTCTGACCTGCTTCATTCGCGAACCTCTGCGTGTTGCGGAACACTACATCTCCGGCTGCGTCCGTTACGCTGTAAGAGACGCGGATCTGGCCGGGGCGCACGCCATCGAAATCGCTGAAGCTGATGCGGTAATCGACCTCACCGCCTGCGCGTATCCAGTCCGCCATTTCGTTCTCAAGCCGGGCGAAGGCCCCGCTGTTGAGATTGCGCAGCCGCACCAGTTCACCATCGACAACTACATCGCGAGGGACGCCGTTCTGCGGGAACATCGCCCGTTCGCCCT
This sequence comes from Pseudomonadota bacterium, assembly GCA_034211135.1. GTDB lineage: Bacteria > Pseudomonadota > Alphaproteobacteria > Sphingomonadales > Sphingomonadaceae > Erythrobacter. Next base: position 24,850 of record JAXHVK010000025.1, on the reverse strand, counting down.
GATCGCCAAGGAACCGGCGCCCGACCGCGTGCCCGCCATGATCGCCTGCCTGTCCCATGCGTGCCACATCGCGCTGAGCAGCGGTCTCGGCAGCGCTCCGGTCAAGGCCGCTGAACACTTCGCTTAGCTGGGCCCGAGCGGAAGAAAGGCGCCCTTGCGCGTCATAGCTGTAACTCACGGTGTTGCCGCCAAAGCTGTGGTCTATGACCTGACCAGCCCGCGACGCGCGCGCTGCATCCACGGCTGTGTCGGCGATGTCGGCAGCGGTGTCAGCGATACGCGCGCCTTTGCCCGCCTGACCCGCGACGGGGACGAAAGTGGCAGCGACTTCGAACGTGACCCGCCCGACGGTCTCGCCCCACCAGCGGGCCTCAGCCTCTGGCCCCTGTGCAGCGGCAGCGGCGTGGGAAGCCTCCAACCGGCTCCATTGCGTGTCTATTGCCCCCATGATGTCGCGCGGCAGGCGGGCGGGATCGGCGGCGACTTCGGCAATATAGCCGCCAATGGCATCGCCCATATCGGCAAGTGTCTGACTTGTCGCCGCACCGCGCTGCGCGGAGGGAACGATTGCGTCGAGAAAACCGGGAAGCTGGCCGGTCTGGTTGCGCAACCAGTCACCCGCATGGCCGGATAGCGAGGTATCCGCGCCATACTGGATAGCGCGTCCCGCCAGCTCCAAAGTGCCGACCACCAGATCCTGCGCCCCTGCGAGCATACCAGCGCGCATCCCTTCACGAAATGCGCCAAGGGTGCCGGGTGTATCGAGCACGTTCTGGAGCGAGGATCCCCACGCTGTCTCGCCCAGCCCCGCTTCACGGGCCAGTGCGGCAACCTGCGGTTGTACGGTGTCCAGCAGCCGGTCAATCGGATCGAACCGGCTTAGCATGGTGCCGATCTGGTCGATCAGCCCGCGCTCGGCAGCGATCACTTCGCCGGCCGTGCTGGCATTCTGAAGCGCCTGAAAGCGGTCTATCACCTGATTGAGTGCCGCATCGTCCGTGCGCCCGCCCGCCAGCGTCACCAGCTCTGCCATATAGGCCTGCATGGCGGGATCAGTGCTGGCGCGGGCCTGTTCGAGCCATTGCGCCCGCGTCAGATCAGGTGGGGGCGCAGCAAAGCCATCGTCGAGCCTGTCCAGCCGGTCAAAGCTGGATGGCGGCAGGCTTTGCGCCGCGTTAGAGCCTGCGTCCTGACTTGCGCCTGTAATGCCGTTCATCGTCCTTGGCCCTTTGCAAGAGCGTGAGTGATGAACGCACGTTACCGCGCAGCAAGCCCGCACGGCATATGCAAAACGTGTAGATCAGCCGAAGCTGACCAGATCAAACGTCGAGATTGGCCACGTTCAGCGCGTTGTCCTGAATGAATTCGCGCCGCGGTTCGACCACGTCACCCATCAGGCGGGTGAAGATTTCATCCGTGACGTCAGCGTCTTCGACCTTCACCTGAAGCAGAGCGCGGTTTTCAGGGTCGAGAGTGGTTTCCCAAAGCTGTTCCGCATTCATTTCACCCAGACCTTTATAGCGCTGGATCGAAAGGCCTTTGCGACCGGCGGCAAAGATTGCTTCCAACAGCTGCGTCGGGCGCATGATCGCATCGCCAGCTGCGACTGCGGGCGGATCATCGCCCTCGCTGTCATCGCTGGGCACGGTGTCTGCGTCTTCGCTTGCTTTGATCAGGTGTACAGGCGCGAGGTAGGCTTCGGCCTGCGGCCCTGCGATGCTGTGCAGCTTGTGCGCTTCGGTGCTGACGAGGAAACGGCTTTCGATATCGTGCACATCGGTCACGCCGCGCCACAGGCGCGAGAACTGCACCGATCCATCGTCAAGCATACGCGCGCTCCATTGCGCCTCTGTATCGCCCATCTGCATGCGCTGGGCGGTGAGGTCGAGAGCAGCGGAACGCTGATTGTCGTTCAATGCCGGATCAAGCGCGCCAGACAGCGCCATCTGCTCGACAATCGCGCTGTCATACCGGCGCGGCACGAAGCCAAGCAGGCTTTTCAGGCGCAGGGCATGGTTCACCAGATCGCGCAGATCCTCGCCCGAACGGGCCCCTTCGCGGGTTTCGAGAACGCGCCCCTGAAGCCCCGCATCGACCAGATAGCGATCAAGAGCGGGCTGGTCTTTCAGATAAACTTCGCTGCGGCCCTTGGCGACTTTGAACAAGGGCGGCTGCGCGATGAACAGGTGGCCTGCCTTCACGATTTCCGGCATCTGGCGATGGAAGAAGGTGAGCAGCAGCGTGCGGATATGCGCGCCGTCGACGTCAGCGTCGGTCATGATCACGATCTTGTGATAGCGCAGCTTATCCAGCGTGAATTCATCGCGAATGCCGGTGCCCATCGCTTGGATCAGCGTGCCGACTTCTTTCGAGGAAATGATCCGGTCAAATCGAGCACGCTCGACATTCAGGATTTTACCCTTGAGCGGCAGGATCGCCTGCGTCTTGCGGTCGCGGCCCTGCTTTGCAGAGCCACCGGCGGAATCACCCTCGACCAGGAACAGTTCGGCCTTGGTCGCGTCGCGTTCCTGACAATCGGCAAGCTTGCCCGGCAACGACGCAACGCTCATCGCGCCCTTGCGGCTCATCTCACGGGCGCGGCGTGCCGCTTCGCGTGCGGCAGCGGCATCGACGATCTTCTGGATGATCGCCTTTGCCTCGTTCGGGTTTTCTTCCAGCCAGTCATTCATCTTCTCACCCATCAGGCTTTCCAGCGGCTGACGGACTTCGGACGAAACCAGCTTGTCTTTCGTCTGGGACGAGAATTTGGGATCAGGCAGTTTCACGCTGACAATGGCGGTAAGCCCTTCGCGCATGTCTTCACCCGAAAGCGAGACTTTTTCCTTCTTCAACAGGCCGGAGCGGTCTGCATAGGAATTGAGCGTGCGGGTGAGCGCGGCGCGGAAGGCAGCCAGGTGTGTGCCGCCATCACGCTGCGGGATGTTGTTGGTGAAACACAGCACGTTTTCGTAATAGCTGTCATTCCATTCCAGAGCGACGTCGATCCCGATGCCGTCCTTCTCTGCCGATACGGAAATCGGGTCCGCGATCAGCGCTTCCTTGTTCCGGTCCAGCCATTTCACAAAAGCAGCGATGCCGCCTTCGTAATACAGATCGTGTTCGATCGGCTCTTCGTGGCGGTTGTCGCGCAGCAGGATGCGCACGCCCGAATTCAGGAAGGCGAGCTCGCGGTAGCGATGCTCAAGCTTGTCAAAATCATACTCGGTGACGTTCTTGAACGTATCGTTCGAGTGGTGAAAGGTGACGCGCGTGCCTTTCTTGAAGCCGTTTTCGTCGGGGTTCTGATCAACCTTCGGGGCATCGCCCAGCACTTCGAGCGATTTGACCGCATCGCCATGTTCGAACCGCATCCAGTGCTCTTTGCCTTCGCGCCAGATTTTCAGCTCCAGCCATTCGGACAGCGCGTTTACAACCGAAACACCCACGCCGTGCAGACCGCCGGACACCTTGTAGGCGTTGTCGTCAGAGGTGTTTTCAAACTTACCGCCTGCGTGCAGCTGGGTCATGATGACTTCGGCAGCCGAGACGCCTTCTTCCTTGTGCATGCCCACAGGGATGCCGCGGCCATTGTCTTCGACAGAGACCGATCCGTCAGCGTTCAGCTCGATCAGAACCAGATCGCAATGTCCGGCGAGAGCTTCGTCGATGGCGTTATCGGAAACCTCGAAAACCATGTGGTGAAGGCCCGACCCATCGTCGGTATCGCCGATATACATGCCGGGCCGTTTGCGAACCGCGTCGAGCCCTTTGAGCACCTTGATCGAATCGGCGCCATATTCGCCCTGCAGGGCCTGTTTTTCCGGTAGGTTTTCTGTGTTCTCGTCCATAGCCATTATATAGGCACGAACCGCCCCAAACCCAAATATTGAACGCATTGATCAGGCAGCTTTTCCACCGCCTCGCCAAAGCGGGTGTTTTTGCCGTGCGCGGCCTTGACCTGCATCCCCCAATGCTGGACGGATGAGCTTGGGAAACAGGGGATTTTCAAAATGATTGGACGACTATTTCGGCTTCCGTCGATAGTATACTTCGTGCTTGCGCCGATTGTACTGGTTCTTGGCATTTACGCCATGATTACGGAGAACGGCAAAGATGCGGAGCGGCGTGCGGCACTGTCGCATGATGCGCCGGAAATAACCGCGGTCCAGGACATCACTTCCGATGAGAGCGGCAGCGATTTCAACGAGATCGTGGTCGCAGGGCAGGCCAATGTCGATAACATGCTGGAAACGACCCGTTCGCGCCGCGGAAGGGAGCGCAGCCGGACCTTGTTCGTGCCCCTCTACCCGACCGACGCGGAGGATTTTTCGGGAGAGGCGATCGTGCTGCTCGAAATGGACGGCTACATCACCGATGAGCAGCTGGTCGCGATGATGCTGCCCGAAGACGGTCCCGCCGGCCCGATCATGATCGCCAACGGCGTTCTGGAAAGCGGCATCAATTCGAAAGCCCGCGACGGATTTGAAGGCGCAATCACGCTTTCAGCCGATGCCCGCACGGTTGAGCCGTTCCTGAATGGCCGCGAAACCGACCTTCAGCCAAAGGACATGGGCATGACCTTGCTCATCGCGGCGCTTGTCATTGCGGGCCTGCTGGGCGGGTATGGCTATTTCCGCAAGCGCAAGGAAGACGCGGCCAAGGCTGAAGAACAAGCGCTTTACGCCGAAGAATAACCTGCTTTCCCCGACAGCGGTGCCTATTCGCGCGCTGCGTTCGGGAATGCCAGTCTGAAATGCAGCGCGCCGCGCCATACCTGTCTGTGAAGCATGGGTATGAGCGCGGCGCGCTCGCTTTCTGAAAACTGGCTTTGATAACAGGACAGGGCCGCCTGGGCTGCATTGAGGTCAACCGGTTCATACCGGATGCGGTCCGTCAGAAGATCGGGATGGGTCGCAGCCCAGCTTTCGAATTCCGGCAGTGCGTCTTCGTCAGTTTGCGGGATGGCGGTGTAGAGCAGGTCGGGTCGCCGTTTTGTCATTGACCCGATTACCTGTGTGACAAGCGCGCTGATCGTGCGGTGGTCCGCGTGGCCATATCCGCCATCGGGGCCCCACGTCATGACCACATCGGGCTTTGTCAAAGCAATCGCCTCGGCAATCATGCCCAGTGCCTGTTTCGCCGAACTGCGATCGGCGCGCGCATTGGTGGCCAGAGTGCCATCACCCAGCTTCCAGAATTCAGGTTCGTCAATTCCGAGTGCAAAGGCAGCGCAGCGCGCTTCGTTCTCGCGTGCTTCGGCCAGTTCCTGCCCCGGCTCCATGCCGCTAATGCCCGGTCCGGCATCGCCGCTGGTCGCGAAGATTACCCTTACATCGCCGCCTTCGCGCGCAAAACGATAGATAACCGGACCCAGCATAATCTCGTCATCGGGATGGGCGAGTATGATCAAAACACTCGGCAATTGTCCCTTGCGCACTGCCTGGGCAGGCGGCTCAGGCACGCCATCGGGGCCTAGCGCTGGTGCCTGCGGAACAGGCTGTTCCTGCGCGCTCACGGGTGCGGTCCCAGCCAGCAGGCCCGCTATTGCCAGTGCGGTTGCAATCCTGCTGATCATCGGTCCCGGATCCTTCTTAGTCTTTCGGTCACGCTCGCATTGTCGGTGCAGACTGTAAAGAAACCCTGTTCCTGCCCGATACGAGATCGGAGCTTGAAGCAGGGTGGCACCTCGGGCAGTCATGGGACCATGACACGTATCAATCCGACCGACCCCGCGCTGCGCGATGCAATCACACAAGAGCTTTCGCAAGATTTCGGATCGTTCATCGACATTCTGACCGGCTGGGCAAGGGCGCAACCCGATCAGATCGCTTTGGTGGACGACAATCGCGATATCGCCTGGGCGGAGCTGATCGGCCTTGTCGAAAGGATCGCTGCACGTCTGGTGGAAACGGGGCTGGAGCGGGGGCAATCGGTTGCCATCCTCGGCACAAGCAGCGTTGAATACGCACTGGTCTTCCTCGCCGCGATACGGGCTGGCGGTGTCGCAGCGCCGCTCACCACCAGCGCAACGCCGGAGCAGTTGGAGGGCATGGCGAAGGATTCCGGCGCCCGTCACTTGTTCATTGACGCGGGTAGGGCGCAGGAATTGGGGCCGGATTTCATGGCCGATCTGATCCGCGTGCCATTGGAAGACATCGAGGGCTGGATGGCACCGCCCGGAACCCGCGCGCCTGAATTCACACCGGGTACCAAAGACCCTTTCAACATCATCTATTCCAGCGGCACGACTGGCATCCCGAAAGGGATCGTGCACAGCCATGTGATGCGCTGGCGGCAATTCGGCGCGACTGCGCTGTCCTATCTCGCCAGCGGGATGGAGGTGCGATCGCTGGCTTCGACACCGCTCTATTCAAATACCACCATGGTTGCCTTCCTTGCGCCTTTGCTGGCGGGCGGGACTGTGCGGATCATGGGCAAGTTCGACTGTCAGCGCTGGCTTGCCCATGCACAAAATGACCGCATGACTGTCACCATGCTGGTTCCTGTCCAATACCAGCGGCTGATGGACTTTGCGGGCTTTGATGATTTCGACCTCAGCGCCCTTGCGATGAAATATTGCACGTCTGCCCCGTTCTCCGCCGATCTTAAGCGGCAGGTGCTTGACCGGATGCCCGGCGGGCTGGTGGAGATTTACTCCATGACCGAAGGCGGCGTTGTCTGCCTGCTCGCGGCGCACGAATTTCCGGACAAGCTGCATACGGTGGGCCGTCCGGCACCGGGCAGCGAGATGAAAGTGCTGGATGACGAGGATAACGAAGTGCCTGCCGGCACTGCGGGCAATCTGGTCGGGCGCAGCCACACGATGATGTCGGGCTATAAGAACCGGCCAGACAAGACAGCCGAAGCACAGTGGATCGACCCTGCGAGCGGAGAGGCGTGGATGCGTATGGGCGATATCGGCCGCGTCGACGAAGACGGCTTTGTCGAACTGGTTGGCCGGGCCAAGGACATGATCATTTCCGGCGGTTTCAACATCTATCCCAGCGATCTGGAAGCGCAATTGGAGCAGGAAGCTGACGTCGCCGAAGCGGCTGTTGTCGGTATTGCATCACGCCAATGGGGCGAAACGCCGGTCGGCTTCGTTGTTCTGGAAAAAGACGCACGCGATTGTGAGGCAATCATGGCGGCGGTCAATGCGCGTCTGGGCAAGACGCAGCGTGTGTCTGCCCTGTATGCGATTGATGAAATGCCGCGCAGCCATATCGGCAAATTGCTCAAGACCGACCTGCGTGCGCTGGCACAAGCAAAAGCGGCCTAATGAAACTTGGAAAAAAGGGAGACGCGGTCACCTTTAAGGGGGGGAGGTGGTGACCGCGTCTCACTCTGTCTGCGTGAACCGGTTGCCGCACTATCCCGGCGCTGATCCCGTGCGCCAAGTGGAAATCGGGCAACCCGGAGAGCCGCGGTCTTGGGGAAGAAGAGCGTCGCGGCAGGGTTCACACAATTAGCGTCTGCCATCCGTTTTCGGTCTGGCGAGACTGAATGCAGACGGAAGGAGGGAGAGAGGAGCCTGTCCGTCTGCGTGACGTGCATATGATGTTCGATGCTTTCGAACACAAATGCAGTTATGCCAATGTTTGTTGAGAAATACGCAACATTAGCCGGATGTCCCCTTTGGCGGCTGTTACTGCGCTGGACACGCTGGCAGACCCTTCGTAACGCACCGTTTCATGAGCGACACACCCGAATCCATCCTGATCGTCGACTTTGGTAGCCAGGTTACCCAGCTGATCGCCCGCCGCGTGCGCGAAGCTGGCGTCTATTCAGAGATCGCCCCCTTCACTCAGGCCGAAGAGGCCTTTGAACGAATGAAGCCGAAGGGCATCATCCTTTCAGGCTCGCCCGCGAGCGTGCCTGCCGAAGGATCGCCGCGCTGTCCCGATGCCCTGTTCGAAGCGGGCGTGCCGATCCTTGGCATATGCTATGGCCAGCAGGTGATGAGCCACCAGCTCGGCGGGGAAGTGCGGCCTGGTCACGAAACAGGCGAAGGCGGCGAATTTGGCCGCGCTTTCCTGACTGTGACCAAGGATTGCGCGCTGTTCGATGGCCTGTGGCAAGAGGGTGAGCGCCATCAGGTCTGGATGAGCCACGGTGACAAAGTCACGCAATTCGCCCCCGGTTTTGAAATTGTCGCAACCAGCGATGGCGCTCCCTTCGCTGTAATCGCGGATGAAGAACGCAAGTTTTACGGCACCCAGTTCCACCCCGAAGTGGTGCACACACCCGACGGCGGAAAGCTGCTCGCCAATTTTGTACGCCATGTCTGCGGGCTCAAAGGCGACTGGACGATGGCGGAATTCCGCAAGACCAAGATCGCCGAAATCCGTCAGCAGGTTGGCGATGGCCGCGTGATCTGCGGGCTGTCGGGCGGTGTCGATTCAGCGGTCGCCGCGGTGCTGATCCATGAAGCAATCGGCGACCAGTTGACCTGCGTTTTCGTCGATCATGGTCTGATGCGCATGAACGAGGCAGAGCAGGTCGTGACCCTGTTCCGCGATCACTACAACATTCCGCTCGTCGCCGTGGATGCCGAAGAGCAGTTTCTTGGCGGGCTGGAAGGCGTCACCGATCCCGAAAAGAAGCGCAAATTCATCGGCGCGGCTTTCATCGACCTGTTCGAGGCCGAAGCGAAAAAGGTCGGCGGGGCGGATTTCCTTGCGCAGGGCACGCTTTACCCCGACGTGATCGAGAGTGTCTCCTTCACCGGCGGACCAAGCGTTACAATCAAAAGCCATCACAATGTCGGCGGCCTGCCAGAGCGCATGAACATGGATCTGGTTGAGCCGCTGCGGGAACTGTTCAAGGACGAAGTGCGTGAACTGGGTCGTGAGCTTGGCCTTCCCGAAGCGTTTGTCGGGCGTCATCCGTTCCCGGGGCCGGGCCTTGCCATCCGTATTCCGGGCGAAGTGACCAAGGAACGCTGCGATATCCTGCGCAAGGCGGACGCGATCTATCTCGAAGAAATCCGCAATGCGGGCCTGTATGATGCGATCTGGCAGGCTTTTGCTGTTCTGTTGCCCGTCAAGACTGTGGGCGTGATGGGCGATGCGCGCACTTATGACAGCGTGTGCGGCCTGCGCGCTGTGACATCGACCGATGGCATGACAGCGGATGTCTATCCCTTCGATGCGCAATTCCTGACACAGGTCGCCACGCGCATCGTGAACGAGGTGCAGGGCATCAACCGCGTCGTTTATGACTTCACATCAAAACCACCCGGCACGATTGAATGGGAGTGAAACCCAATTCCGGTTTCGCCGTATATTATCATAAGGGAAGACAAGCCCGTCTGATCGAACAACCATCTGGTTAGGGAAAGACATATGAACCGCATCGCTTTCATCGCAGCACCTGCCGCTTTGGTGTTTTCCGCCTGTTCGCAGGCTCCGGCAGAGCAGTCTGCTCTGGCCGAAGGTTCGTGGATCGTGGATGCGGATGCCTCCAGCCTTTCCTATGTCAGCGTCAAATCGGGCGAGATTGCCGAAACGAACACGCTGTCCGGCCTCACCGGCACAGTGGCTGCGGACGGAACGGCTGCGCTGGAGATTGATCTGGCAACGGTCGAGACCGGCGTCGATATCCGTAACGAACGCATGCGCGACATCTTTTTCGAAGTTGCCGAGTTCCCGACAGCCACTGTTACAGCCTCCATCGACCCTGCCTCTTTCAATGCGCTGGGCGTGGGGGAAAGCACGGTTCAACCGCTTAAGGCGACGCTGAGCGTCAAGGGAGTTGAGGCTCCCGTCGAAACCGAGGTTTCCGTCACCCGCATCGCGGAAGATCGCGTGCTGGCCACCTCTACCAAGCCGGTGATTGTCTATGCCGATGCGCTGGAACTGACAAACGGGCTGGCGCAATTACAGGAACTGGCGGGCCTTCCTTCGATCACACCTGCCGTTCCGGTGAGCTTCTCCATCGCGTTTGAGCGGTAACGATTGGGCAAACCGCTTACAAAAACCAGAGACAACCGCATCACCGTGGGCTCGGTGATCGCGATTTCGGTGACTGAAATTCTCTTTTTCCTATGGCGAGTGGCTTCAGTCTACGATGCCGGAGGAGGGAGCGCTCAGTGGATTGGCTTGGCTTTTGAAGGCCTGATACACATTTTCCTTTCCCCCTTTTACCTCGTAGCAATGTTCGCGGCAGGCAGTGTGCTGGTGCGCATGCGCGCACGCGCACGATGGCAAGCGGTTACGATATCGGCCGCCGTAGGCGTGCTATACGGACTGCTGCTCTATACTATTGGCGCGATCGGCGGAGAGAACGGTCAATTCGACGCTCCGCTAAGGGAATCTCTCGCAATTTTGGCCGTCGCCGGAGCCTTTGGCGGCTATGTAGGGTATGCGGGTTGGCACCCCGCTGATCCAAACAATGCATCTTGATCTTGGCCCGGATTATCGCACTGATATCCTGCGGCTAACACAGGCCGCCCTGATCGAAGCGTTCGGCAGGATCATACGTCCGCCTGATAAACGGCGCGATCCGGTGTGGGTGCTGGTCCACGGAGTGATCGGCGCGCAGACCAAGACGGCGGCCTCCAACGCCTCCACCGATGGGCTGTTGGCCGAATTCGGATCATGGGAAGCGGTTGCGGCGGTGCCGGTCGATGCGCTTGAAGCGCGCCTTCAGCGGCAGACCTTCGCGAAAGTCGCAGCGCATCGGCTCAGAGCGTGCCTGAATGCCATCATGGATCAACGCGGCAGCGTCGATCTGCGCCACCTTTCCAATCTTCCTACGCATGAAGCGATGGCATGGCTGGAAACGCTTCCCGGAGTGGCGCGGAAGAATTCCGCAGGCGTAATGAATGCGAGCACTTTCGAACGCCGCGCCATGGTGATTGACGGCCATCACCGCCGGATCATGCAGCGCATGGGCGTTGTCGCTGCCAAGGCCGATACCGCGAAGGCATACGACACGCTGATGCCGATAGTGCCGCCGGAATGGAGCGCGGCGGACATGGATGAACATCACCTGTTGCTCAAGAAGCTGGGCCAGACCTTCTGCCGCCCGCGCAAGGCGCAATGCGCGGATTGTCCGGTACGCGGTGAGTGCGAGACGGGTCGGAAGTCTGGAGCGCATTAGAGTGAGGCCGAGGACACTATTGCTCGCTATCTTGGCGATTGCTGCCTTCGCCGGAAACTCCTTGCTGGCACGGGCCGCTCTTGCCGACGGGGCGATAGAGGCGGGGGCATTCTCCGCCATTCGGCTCGCATCCGGCGCACTGGTTCTGCTGCCGTTTCTAAGCACGCGCCCTTCGCGCAAAGACCTGCCCGGTGCACTGGCGCTCACCGTATATGTCGCGGGATTTTCGCTGGCCTATCTCAGCCTGCCTGCCGGTCTGGGCGCAGTTGTCCTGTTCGGATGTGTACAGGCGACGATCCTTGGCATTGGTGCCATGCGTTCAGAGCGTTTGCGACCCACGGGCTGGTTGGGCGTGGCGATCGCCGTGTCGGGCATGATCTGGCTGATGGCCCCGTGGGAAGCGGCCAAAGGACAGGAATCGCTTTTGGGCGCAGGGCTGCTGATGGCGCTCGCGGGTATGGGCTGGGGTGTCTACACGATTATCGGGCGGGGGTCCGCCAGCATGGCAGGAGGCGCGACGGGCAGCACTGCGCGCAATTTCCTGATTGCCAGTGTACTTGTCCTGCCGCTGCTCGCGTTCGACAGCGAGCTACCCGGCGCATCGGGTGTTGTTCTGGCGATAACCTCTGGCGCGGTGACTTCGGGGCTTGGCTACGTCCTGTGGTACAAGGTCGCACCGCGGCTGGGGCTGGGCACTGTGGCGAGCGTCCAGCTGGCTACTCCGGTTGCTGCCGCGTTGGGAGGTTCGCTTTTGCTGGCAGAGCCGCTGACTTGGCGGCTGGCGGTTGGCGGGGGGCTGATCCTTGGCGGGATAGTGCTGACCTTGCTTAAGCCGACCGGCGAGGGAACCTGACTGTGTACTGCTCGCTTTGTCTGTCATGTTGAAAGAGAGCGAAGTCGAACAGGTCTATCATGCGCTGGCCAAGGCCATGCCCGGCCGCACGAAGGATGCGAAGGGACCAAAGGGACAGCCCGATGCGTTCCGGTCCTGCATTTCCTGCATGCTCTCTGCGCAATCGCTTGACCGCAATACCGCTGCGGCGACACAGGCGCTGTTCAAACTGGCCAAAACGCCTCAGTCTATGCTGGCACTGGACGATGCGCAGATAGCCGCCGCGATCAAGCCATGCGGCCTTTACAACAACAAGACGAAGAACATCCGCAAGTTCTGTACCGCCCTGATCAAAGAGCATGACGGTGTTGTTCCGGATACGCGCGCAGGATTGATGAGCCTGCCGGGCATCGGTCGCAAATGCGCCGATATCGTGATGAGTTTCACTTTCGGCAAAGACGTGATCGCGGTCGATACGCATGTCCACCGCGTCTGCAACCGCATCGGGCTGACCGATGCCAAAACGGCGGATAAGACAGCGCAGCAACTGGAAGACCGCTCACCCGAATGGGCGATGGCGGACGGGCATTTCTGGCTGATCCAGTTCGGCAAAAAGGTATGCCGTGCGCGAGTGCCGAAGTGCGAGATTTGCGTCGTCAGCGAATGGTGTGAGACCGGCCCGATAGAGCGCGCTGAATAGGTTTATTCAAACACGCTCGGGTCAAACAGCGCCTCGTCATTCGGCCAGTTCAGGACTTTTCGCTGCGCCCACCATCCCGAAAGGGCGCAGATCCCAATCATCGTGCCGCAGGTTGCGACCGTTTCCGCATCCGGGATCCGCAATTCGCCGATCAACACAAACAGAACGATCAAGATCAGGCTGGCCGTGGCAGCGCCATTGACCGCACCATGCCAGTGGCCGGGCGGCAGCCATTCGCGCATGGCAATGCCGAACATCGCGCCGAGCGGGGCTGTGATAACAAGTGTAATCACGGCGCCCGGAATAGCCATGTAAACTCCGCCGAGGAAAAAGACCGAAAACACTGTCGAGGCATCGGAGGTGCCCATCGCTGTAATGACTGTAAAAAGCAGCAGCAGGCCCAGATAGGCCAGCACGGATGCCAGCAGACCTGTCATGTAGTACCGCGAAAATGGCGGCTTATCGTATTCGCCATAGGCCATAATCAGCTTTCCCCCATATGCTCGGCGGGTTTGGCACCCTGCGTCTGAACCTGTGCTTTCTGATCCGGGCTGACCGCTTCGATAGCCCTCTCGCTGACAGGGGTGAGGCCGCTTCTTGCCGGCAGATTGTCCGGCGTCTTTACATTCCAGGCGAGGCCCAGCCATTCCAGCAGGCGGACAAACTCCCACCCCAGATCAATTTGCCCTCTATAGAGCCCGTGCCTCGCGGAGGCGGGGAAGGCGTGGTGGTTGGAGTGCCAGGCTTCACCCATGGTCGGGATGGCGAGCCACCAGACATTCGATGCCTGAATGGCCGCTCCATCGACGGACCAGTCATCCGGTTCGCCCGTATGCGCGAAGTAAGAAATGCACCAGTGCATCGAAACACATGCCGCGACGCGCACAAACACACCCCACACCACCCACGGCCATCCGCCAATGGCGTACAGGATCAGGGCAAGCGGCACCTGATGCAGCATCCATGTCCGCTGGAGGAAACGGTAAAACGGGTCCCCGCCAATCTCCGGCCCCGGATCAAAGCCCGGCGGCCGGTCCAGCACGATGCGGAAGTTGAGGTAGCAAAACCCTTCCAGCAGAAACGGCTTCCCGTGGCGCATGAACCAGTGGCAATCGCTCTGACGCTGTGCCCAGTCGCGGGTATCGTGGAGGCGCACCGTCCAAAGCGGGCCGCCCATACCCACCAGCGTTCCGGCATAGACCAGCACGCGTTCCAGCCATTTGGGGCAATCAAAACTGCGATGGATCATGCGCCGGTGAAAGCCGACCGAATGGCCTGCGCACAAGGTAATCGCGCTCAGGACCAGAAAGACTGCAAAGGCACTCCATGTAAAATAGAGCGGCCCCATGATGATCGCACCGCCGAATATCGCTGTATTCCATAACGAGCGCGGCCAGTCCCACACAACGTGCCCTTCGGCGGCGCTGGCTTTATCAAGGCCGGTGAGCGAATTGACCTTGAACGCGCCTGCGTCTGCTTCTCCCATGGTCGCACCCATCATTCGCCCCCTTCTTCTGTTTCGCGGGTGAGCTTTCGTTCTGCTGCCAAAGCGCGCGCTTCGGGGCAGAACGGGGTGAGAAAGGAATACATGGAATTGGCAAGGTTATCGGCAGCGATCGAATAGATCACTTCCTGCCCCCGCTTTTGCCGGTGCAGCAGGCCTGCATCGTGCAGCACGGCAATGTGTTTTGAAATCGAAGGCATCGCCATGTCGAACTTTGATGCGATTTCGCCCACCGTCATCGGCCCACCGGCAAGGTGATTGAGTATCCGCCGCCGCGGCGTCGAGGCGAGGGCTTTGAAGGCCTTTTCCATAGATATTTTCCTAAATAGGAAAATATCTAAATGCAAGCGCGATGTCGCCGATCAAATTTCTCGCCCCTCCTTCCGCTGCGTCATGGTTGCAAGGATGCGAAAACTCGGCTTGGTTCGCGTCAAACATTCATTCTGAGAGGAACAGAGTCATGAAAACCGCCATCACCGAAATGTTCGGCATCCAGCATCCCATCATTCAGGGCGGCATGCACTATGTCGGTTTTGCCGAGATGGCCGCGGCAGTCTCCAATGCGGGCGGGCTTGGCATCATCACCGGCCTGACACAGGGCACGCCGGAAAAGCTCGCCAATGAAATCGCGCGCTGCAAGGATATGACGGACAAGCCGTTTGGCGTGAACCTTACCATCCTGCCGACGCTGACGCCGCCGGATTATCCGGGTCTGGTGAAGGCCGTGATCGAGGGCGGGGTAAAGGTTGTCGAGACCGCCGGACGCAATCCGGTTGAACTGCTCCCGCCGCTTAAGGATGCGGGGATCAAGGTGATCCACAAATGCACCAGCGTGCGCCATTCGCTCAAAGCGCAGGATATTGGCTGCGATGCCGTTAGCGTGGATGGTTTCGAATGCGGTGGCCATCCGGGCGAAGATGACATTCCCAATTTCATCCTGCTGCCCCGCGCGGCGGATGAACTGGACATCCCATTCGTATCGAGCGGTGGCATGGCCGACGGGCGCAGCCTGGTCGCCAGCCTCGCCATGGGGGCGCAGGGCATGAATATGGGCACCCGCTTCATCGCCACGAAAGAAGCGCCGGTTCACGAAAATGTGAAGCAGGCCATCGTCGCCGCGTCAGAACTGGACACCCGCCTTGTCATGCGCCCGCTGCGCAATACCGAACGCGTGATGACCAATGCGGCGGTTGAGCGCTTGCTCGAAAAGGAAAAGCGCCTGGGCGATGATATCAAGTTTGAGGACATCATCGAAGAGGTCGCAGGCGTCTATCCGTCGATCATGATGGAAGGCGATATGGACAAGGGCGCGTGGTCTTGCGGCATGGTTGCCGGCCTCATCAATGACATCCCGACATGTCAGGAACTGATCAACGGCATCATGGACGAAGCCGATGCGATCCTTGCCCGCATGAACGGCATGGCCAGCGCCTGATGGAAAAGTAAGCGGGCGGGGTTTCAACGACTCGCTTGGTTAATCGCTGCATACGTAGCGTTCCGAATAACGTCCGCGGCGCAACTCCGGTACTTTACCCATGTCTGGCGAAGATCCGGTCAAGTAGGGATCCTTGATCGGTCTGTCTTCCAGACATGGGGTTGAACTTGGACATAGCTCGACAGCAGCGCTGCCGGGCGAGGGAGTGCGCATGGAAAATTTCTTGGCGCTGGAAGTGTGGGGATTGCTGATCGCGGGCCCCTGTATCGCCTGTTGGGTCATCGGCGGAATACGTGGTGAAGCACGCGCAAACCGTTTCTACCAACACGCCTTTTATGGCGCCCAGCCCGGTGCGGTGGCGGTGGATGAGCGCGTTCAATCTAGTGAACAGAGCGATGTAGCTGACACCGCTGCGGTTGCTCCGGACGCGCTTCCCCTGCGCAAGGTTTCAACCGATGAAGCGTTGGAAAGCGAGAAATTGCGGATCCGGCGCGAGGCATTCGCATCCATGCCCGACCTCGATGAATTGCGCGCGCAGACCGATGCCATCAGGCGGTCGGAAAAGCCGCTGCAAGATCCAAAAATGCAAGCATGCCTGCGCGGTGAAGTTGCACCTTCCGGTTCGGCATCCATTGGGGTTCTCGCGCAATACCGGCAGTCCATCCGCGATTTGCGTGCCACCAATGCGGAGGCTCCAACGCCTCAACCCGTTGTCAAGAAAGTCCAGCAAGCTCAACTTGTGCCGGCTTACATTCCGCTCAGGATTTCTGATGCCGCGCCACTGATGTTGCGCACCGCTATGCCGGACCTGATCGCAATGCGCAAAGCGCGGGCGGTAAGCGGCTATCTGGCCGATGCACCCGATGAGGAGCCGATCACCATAATCCGCCGAGTCGGCTGAACGGCATTCGATACGGCGCTGTACTTAGCCTTCTTCCTCGTCGCTTTTCACACGGGTATACGGGACGAAATCCTCGAAAATCACCGCGCCGGTGAAGATGCCGCTGACCGGATCGATCGTTGAGCGGATTTCCTGACGGCAGATTTGCGAACCACCACCAAACCGGCGCGTGACCAGCGTATCATTGTTATCAATGCGGTCCGGCCGCGTCGTGCGCTGGACATAGATGGTGTTGCCGCTGCCATAGACATAGGCCGTCTTGTCGATGGTCTTGAATCGGGCGGTCGGGAAAGAGCGGATGCAGTTTTGCGGTTCCCCTGCCACACGCCCTTCGAGCAGTTTGGCCAACCGTTTTTCGCCCTTCGTCATCTCGACAGGCTCTTCGGAGGCATCATCGTCCTGCGCCAAGGCAGGGGACGCCATCAGCGCAATGGCCGCGCCTGCCGCACAAAGCGCGGCATAAGAGGGTGAGCGTGTGATCGACGGACGGTTCATCGCGAATACTCCGGTTAAAGGTTGGGACCTTGTAAAAAGGTACCATCCCCTCCTGAACGCCCGATTAGCGCAAAAGTATCCGGATCGCAGGAAGCCTGGGCCCTCTTGGATGCGGCAGGCGAAACTTATTCGTATTCAAGCTGGACGGTGAACGTCCCGCGATACACGCCCGGTTCCTGATTGGCGCCTACCTGAAGGCGGCCCGCTACGTTGAAGAAGAAATATCCGTCAGGGTTGGCGATGCGGAAACGGCGCGGGTTGGTCGACAGCAAGATTGGCGGGCGGCTGCCGATGGTGACCTGATCATAGATCATGGTTTCCGTTCCGCCTTCGCGGGTCAGGACATAAGTGTTGGCATCAATGTTGATGAGTACCCGCTGGTTGAACTGCCCGTAACCGGCAAAGCGCGCGGGTCGGGTTGTCCCGTCGAGAACGGTGACACCGCCTGTGGTCGAGACATTGCCAGCGGAATCGAGAAACACCGTGCCATTGGTGTCGGAAGGAACGATCTGGCCGAAATCGAGATCGAATTCCTTCACAAAGCTTAGCGGAGTAACCAGAAATGCGCGCGAATCGCTGGTCTCGCTATCCTGCGCCGCAGCCGGTGCTACGCCGATTAGGCCTGCCATCAATGCTGCGCACAGCATCGCCGAAACCCTCGCAATTGCGCCAGTCAGCCTTTGTTGAAGGATGGTCATTCTGGTCTCAAATCCTGTTGTGCGATACCCGTACATTCGCGGCACAGGCGCAGCGTGGTCAGCGCTCCGCTCCTTACCGGGGGATCAGTACTAGTACCTATCGGTTAACAGGGATTTGAAATCCGGCTGATTCTTCGCACATTTGTGCAGCCGAAAGCCGGTTACGGATGCCCCGGATCTGCGCCTTCGGAGATATCGGGCAGGGATGCCGGATCAACGCCGTCCGCCGGTCCGCCTTTAAGCACAAAGCGGCGGTCGCAATAACCGCAATCGACATAACCGTGTTCGTCGATCTCAAGATAAATGCGCGGATGGCCCAACGCTGCGGGCCGATAACCGGCACCGCCACGAATTGCGCTCGCCCCGTCGCAGCTGACGCGGCGCGTATCGACCAGAAGGACTTCGGGTGGAGGAGTGTTCATAGCGGCCCCGATAATCCCCAATGCGCACGAATTCAATTGTCGATTGAAGCCGCCGCGCCGAGCGATTCGGTGTCAGTTGTAATCAATGATAACGGTGAAAGATCCGCGATAGCTGCCCGCAAGCTGATCGGGCGCGACATCCAGCGTTCCGCCGATCCTGAAATCATAGGTGTTGCGGAAGAAATAGGCTGGCAGTCCGAAGAAGATCGTCCGGTTAAAATCGGTTGTGAAATTGCGCAACGTCATGCGTGCGCCAGGGTCTGTCGCGTGCACAAGCTCTATCGTGTCACTGCCGTCCGGCCCGACATAGGTTGGGTAGTCGGCCAGAATCTGACGCTCGATTTCAAAGCTGGCGGGCTGACGTGTGCTGGCGACGGGAATAACCGATCCGGTGGTGGAAACCGATCCGTCCACGGCAACAGTGATTGTACCGCCGGTGTCGCCGGGCAAGATGTCGCCGAAATCCATATCACCCAGTTTCGTGATCCGCGTATCCCCCTGAATCCGCACAGATGTGGGAATGTCCGTGGCCGACTGGGCGAGAGCCCTTTCCACCGGGATGGCAATTGAGAGCGACAGAACAAGCAGGCACACAGCAGCGGAAACCGCACGGCTAAGCCAATGCGATTGCGGCAAAATCTTCCCCAAAGGTGTGCGGCGCAAATCCATAGCCTGCGTTGTAGGACGCAGGCATGTCGATTTCCTAAGCAAGTTTACCTAATGCTGCTTAAGAATTGGCGATATTGGGAAAAATTGAGCTGCTTTATCTCATAAAAACAGCAGGATAGGTTTCTGCGCCAGTCTTTACTGGTAATCGACTTCGATATCGAATGTGCCGCTATATACGCCCGGTGCTTGATTGTTGCGGAACAGCAGCCGTGCGCCGACATAGAATTCGAAATCGCCATTCGGATCCGTGACGGAGAAGTCGAAATTCCTGTTTACGCGGCCAATAAAGGACAGGCCATTGCCGGCACCAACTGTCATGCGTCGCAGCCGCAATTCGCGGTCCGGGCCGGTCAGCTCGATGCGCCGTCCTGCGGGAACGGAAATACGCATCTGCGCGCCATTGCCCGCTGATCCGACGAACTGCGCGCTTTGGCAGACGCCGTGCAGTGTGATCCCATTATTCGGGGTGCAGGTTGCGGTTTCTTCGGCTGACATGTCGATCCGCCCATTGGTCGGCACGACGACACGGCCAAAATCCATGTCTCTGGTTTTGGTGAGCGACACATCTTTCTGGATGGTCACGCGCGCTTCGGCTGTCGCAATAGACTGTGCGGACGTAACGCTGGGAGAAACCATAAAGAGACCGGCCAGCATGACTGAAAGGACGGCCCAAATATCTGAGTCGCCCTCCTGTTTGCGGTAGGAGGTGGTCTTGTTTCTCGACACGAAGGCGTCTTAGCCGGTCAAAGTGCAAAATTCACTTAGGACAGGTGGTAACCGCGGCATTAACCAACTTTGAAATCTGCCGCGCGATGCACTGGAGGTTGCGCCGTGGGATCGACGCATTATGGCGTTCCCATGGTCGAAACAGCATCTGCGCAGGGATCGGGCGAACCCGCGATCCGTATCGAAAACCTTGTTAAGCGTTACGCCCCTCCGAAAGGGGCGACGGGCGCGGATGCCGAAGGGAAACTGGCGCTTGGCGGCGTGAGCTTTGATGTGCCCGAAGGCTCTATCTTCGGACTTCTGGGCCCCAATGGTGCGGGCAAGTCGACGCTTATCAATATCCTTGCCGGGCTGGTGAACAAGACCGGCGGATCAGCGAATATCTGGGGTTTCGACATCGACCAGCAGCGCCGCAATGCGAGCCGCGCCATCGGTATCGTGCCGCAGGAGATTGTGTTCGATCCGTTCTTCACCCCGTTCGAAGTGCTGGAAAACCAGGGCGGTTTTTATGGCATTCCCAAGGCGCTGCGCCGCAGTGAGGAATTGCTTGCCGCTGTGCGCCTTGCGGACAAACGCAACGCCTATGCGCGCACGCTTTCAGGCGGGATGAAGCGCCGCCTGCTTGTGGCAAAGGCGATGGTGCATTCGCCGCCGATACTTGTCCTCGATGAACCGACCGCTGGCGTGGACGTGGAACTGCGCCGCCAGCTGTGGGAGCTTGTCACCGAAATGAACCGCGAAGGCGTGACCATCGTGCTCACCACGCATTACCTCGAAGAAGCGGAAGAGCTTTGCGACAGGATTGCCATCATCAATCACGGCCAGCTGATCGCCAACAAGCCGACCCGCGAACTGGTTGATATGGCGCGCGAAAAGATCGTTGCCGTGACGATGGCCGATGACGTTCACGCCGCGCCCGCGCATGATGCTTTCAGCAAGGTCGAACTTGCCGGAGAGCGCGGGGTCGAGATCACTTATGACAAAGACAAGATGAGCGCCGGTCAGGTCCTCGCCATCCTGCAACAGCAGGGACACACGGTGGAGGATGTCACCACGCGCGAAGCGGATCTGGAAGACGTCTTTGTCCAGCTGACCGCTTCGGGCGGCTGACCGCAGTCTGGCAAGCCTGAGCCGGCGATTGAAGCGATTGGCGCTGCTTATGACGATCCCGTCAGCGTAGCGGGCGATTTGGACTGTTTCGCGCTCTGACCGTCCATTGCACGCCAATCACGGTGCGCGATGCGGTGGATGTCCTTGCCGCAATATTTGCAGGTGCCGACATATCGAAAACCGTCCCACTTCACATAACGTCGCTGCGGGTCGTGGCGGCCTATCAAACAGGCGATGTGCTTGAACAAACTCATGGTGCGGTGCTCCTGATGCTGGGGCGGCTGCGACCGATGATGCCCGATTCTTTGATGGTGCAATCGTATCCGCGCGAACGCGGGGCTTCACCTAAGGGAAAGCCCTTGTGCCGAGGCAGACCCTGCCGAAATGGATTAGAGTTTGCTCCATTTCAGAGCGTTCCGGACGCCAGGGTGTTGAGGCCTGAATGCGCGCTTCGACTTGCCTGAGAGCGGCTGCGGGGCCATGGCGTGCGCCATGACTGTTTCAATGGCCAAACCACTTCATGAATATGACGTTATTGTCATCGGCTCCGGCGCGGCGGGACTGACGGCGGCGCTTGCTCTGGCGGAGACAAAGCGCGTCGCAGTGCTTGCCAAGGGCGGCTTTACAGGCGGATCAACCGCGTGGGCGCAGGGCGGCATCGCGGCGGTACTGGATGCGGGCGATACATTCGATAACCATGTGCGCGATACGATGGTCGCGGGCGCGGGGCTGAATGATCGCGAGACAGTGGAATTCGTGATCGAGCGCGCGCCTGAAAGCATAGACCGGCTGTGTGAGCTGGGCGTGCCGTTCAACCGTGATGAGGATTCGCTGCATCTCACACGCGAAGGCGGGCATTCGCACCGCCGCATCGTGCATGTCGATGATGCGACAGGCTGGGCCGTGCAGTCCGCCTTGCTTGCCGCTGCTGAGGCCAGTGACAACATCACGATGCTGGCCAATCGCACCTGCATCGACTTCATCACCGATCGCCACCGCGAACAATTCTCGGCCGCAGGGCGCGTCTGGGGGGTCTACGCCCTCAACGAGGAAACCGGCCGTGTGGAACGTCACATCGCCCGTGCAACGGTGCTGGCAGCGGGCGGAGCGGGGCGTGTCTACCAGTTCTCTACCGCGCCGCGCGGGGCAACGGGCGACGGCATCGCGATGGCATGGCGGGCAGGCGCGCGCGTTTCCAATATGGAAATGATGCAGTTCCACCCCACCTGTCTGTACAATCTGGAGGTCAAGAATTTCCTTATCACAGAGGCTGTTCGCGGCGAGGGCGGGCATCTCAAACACCCTGAGACCGGCCATCGTTTTATGGCCGATTACGACCCTGAGCGCATGGAGCTGGCGCCGCGTGATGTGGTTGCCCGCGCGATTGACGATCAGATCAAACGGTTCGGTCTGGACTATGTCCATCTCGACATCAGTCACCAGCCCGCCGGTTTCGTGAAAGACCATTTCCCGACCATTCACGAAAAGCTGATGGGTCTTGGCATTGATATGACCAGCGAGCCTATCCCTGTTGTTCCTGCACAGCATTACACTTGCGGCGGAGTCGTGGTGGACCTGTTCGCGCGCACCGATCTGCCCGGCCTTTGGGCAGCGGGGGAAGTCACGGAAAGCGGCCTTCACGGTGCCAACCGCCTTGCCTCGAACAGCCTGCTCGAATGTTTCGTTTTCGGCGAAGCCGCCGCCAGCGATATCCTGACCATGTGGGATGAACTGGAAGAGCCACCGGAAATCAAACCGTGGGACGAAAGCCGCGTGACCGATTCCGATGAAGAGGTCGTGATCAAACAGAACTGGACCGAAATCCGCCGCTTCATGTGGAACTATGTCGGCATTGTCCGCACAACAAAACGGCTGGAGCGCGCCAAGAACCGCATTGATCTGCTGATGCAGGAAGTGGACGATTATTACGGCGCATTCCGCGTGACGACCGACCTGATCGAGCTTCGCAACCTGCTGCAAGCGGCGCAGTTGATCGTGAAATCCGCGCTGGAACGCAAGGAAAGCCGCGGGCTGCATTACACGATGGATTACCCGGACACAGGCGAGGCGGGTGAACCGGAAGATACGGTTCTGGTGCCGTAATGCACTTCCTGCGCAATTCGCTGGCGTATGTGTGCCTTACCTTGGCTACCGTGCTTGCGTCCGTGCCAGCAAATGCGACGCCGGATACCGTCATTGATCTGGACGAACAGCCCGTCGGAGCCAGCGAAACGCACCTTTTCCTGCTGCGTGTCGCGCGCGATAATCTGGGCCAGTATGAAGCCACAAGAGTAGAGGTCTTTCTGGTCGCGCAGGATTGGCGAAGCGGCGCAGAAGAGGTTTGGGTGATTGACCGCTTCGTTAAATCCATGGACTATTCCGATGGCGGTGATCCGCTTGGCTATTCGATCAAGCGGGATGAGGGACAGACTGTCGGGAATATTCACCGGATTATCGCTGACGAAGGCGGTATGCCGTGGCAGGCGGTGCAACGCACAGTGAACCAGCGTACCCGTTTGAACTTCGCCTCAGACTCCGAAGCGATGCGCTTCTCTTTTGGAACCGATGCACGATTTGCGGTTACTCGGGATGCGTTGCAGGGCAGGCTGGATCAGGTGACTGATTTCTTCGCCGAACGCATGGTCGATTACCGGCGCCATTCCACAGTCCCAACCCGTCAATATGTCTCAGAGCGCGGTATCTCTGCCGGCGACTGCAGGGTTGATCGTGTCATGGATTTCTGGGTGCCGGGCCGTGCTGAACTCAGCCCGCTGGTGAAATTCGATTGCGCATCCAGCCCTGATGATCCGCGCACTTCAGTCGTCGTTCAGTTGCAGCCTGCTCCAACACCGGCAGACCCGTAACTGTTCGGGGGATGGAGGCTTTCACATGCGCAGGATTGCAACCTTGTTATGCGCGTTGACGGCTTCCTCTCTGATGGCTCAGTCGCCATCGCCTGATGCGCCTGATCAAGCAGACCCGCAAAACGCCATCGTTGTCACAGCGCAGCGTTCGGGGGCTCCGATGTGGACCATCGACACGCCGACGGGCACCGTCATCCTCGTCGGGGAAATCCGCGCTGTGCCTGAAGCAACCCCGTGGCAGCCTGATCGTCTGAAAGAAGCCGCAAGCGAAGCGGACCGCGTGATCATCGGCGCGCAGCCCAAATTCTCTCCGGGTGATTTCCTGCGACTGGTCTTTCGCGGGGGCAAGTTCCTCAAGCTGCCGGATAAAAGCGTGGCGGCGGATTATCTGGACGATGCGCAGCGGGCGCGGCTGGCGGCTCTCGAACTGAAATATGATAAGGATTATGATCGCGGATCATTCCTGATGACGAGCTTCAACCTGCTCACCCGCCAGCTCGATTTCACAGATGATACGCTGGATGATGACGCAACAGATGTGGTGCGCAAGGCAGCGAAAAAGGCGGATGTGCCGATTGAGCGGCCAGAGCGGTTTCGCGGCGAAGACCTGCTGGACGATTTGGCCGAGGCCGATCCCGAAAGCCATATCCCCTGCCTCGAAGCGGCGATGACCGCGACCGAAGCGGGACCTGACATCATCGAAAGACGCGGGCGGGACTGGACCCGTTTCAACGTCGCCGGAGTGATGGAAAATCCGCTGGAAATCGCGCTGGGAACCTGTTGGCCCTGGGCCGATCCCGAGGTTGGCACGCAGATACGCGATCAGTGGACCGGCATGATTACACAGGCGGGCGCGCAAACCGGCACCACCGTTGCAGTTGTACCCTTACGCGTTCTGGCAGAACGCGATGGCGTGCTGGACCGGCTTGAGGCGCAGGGGCTGGATATTGCAGGGCCGGACTGGCGCGGACGCTGATCGCGCCAGTATCATGCAAATATCACGCAAGCGTCATTGGCGCTTTACGGTCTGGCACGCCGATTTGTGCCCTTTGGAACAGATATCCTTCATAATCGCATAGCCTGCCGGCTTGTCCTGAAGCGGCGCGGGATAACGGATCAGCGCGCTTGCATAGAGGAAGCATATGTCGAGCCGGTCAGGCTTCATCTCGCACGCTTTCTTGTAGGACGGCAAAGCCGCAGCGCGGTTCTTCGGTCCGCCCCATCCGCCATCCTGATAGGATGCGTCATAGAAACAGCTTATGCCCTGACCGCCCCAATCGGAACGGCACGCAATTGATGCAGCCTTGCGAGCAAAGGCCAGATCAGCGGCCGCCACATCGGATTGGCCGCGCTTTTGCTTCATCGCATCAAAGAACAACATGCGCGCGGGC
>JAXHVK010000024.1:0-26711 GCA_034211135.1 Pseudomonadota bacterium | reverse complement strand
CTCAAGCCGGTTGCCGCGCTGCACGCGAACCTTGCCTTCGGCCATCATGCCACCGTCCGACAGGTTGCGCACGCGCACGCGATTGAAATCGCTGTCCTGCTCGACCCGTATATTGGCCAACAGGAATAGACTGTCGCGCGCGTCGCTGCGTGTCTCAACACCTGTCATGATCGCTCCTGTAAAACTCTAATTGGCAACCCGTTGCGTGCCTGCAAACCGTCTGGCCTACCCATACGCCATGCGTCACGTACGGTTTCGCTAGCTCGTACGAGGTAAACGCTCCGTAAACGATTGTGTCATCACAGGATACGAGTTTCGATGCGTCCCATAGTGGCACGACCGACAGGGGCGTATGTTAACAGCGCCTACGATCCTCGATGCGCCTATTCGTCGCGGCTCACTTTTTCGCGGCGCTCATGCGCTTCCTGCGCTTCCACCGTCATGGTGGCGACCGGGCGTGCGATCAGGCGGCGCAGGCCAATCGGATCGCCGGTGACCTCGCAATAACCGTATTCGCCTTCTTCAAGACGGCGCAGGGCAGAATCGATTTTGGAAACAAGCTTGCGCTGGCGATCGCGGGTGCGCAGTTCGATGCCCCAGTCGGTTTCGCTTGATGCGCGATCGTTGAGATCAGCCTCTCGAATAGGGCCGTCCTTTAGCGACTGCATCGTTTGCCCGGC
Source organism: Pseudomonadota bacterium (assembly GCA_034211135.1). Lineage (GTDB taxonomy): Bacteria > Pseudomonadota > Alphaproteobacteria > Sphingomonadales > Sphingomonadaceae > Erythrobacter. The sequence continues at coordinate 26,031 of JAXHVK010000024.1, read as the reverse complement.
AGCGGTGTGGATGGAACGTTTCCACTCGATCAGCAGCATCTTGAAATACAGTTGCTGCGTTTCGTTCATGTACTCTTCGTCATCACCCGGCACGTAGTCCGGCGCGAGAGTACTCTTTGCCTTTTCGAGGATGTCTATTTCGTCAGCCGACGCCGTTGCCATGTGGCCACCTTATCCCAGTCTAGTTTCGCCTGACATTCCCGTTCCAGCCTCCGAGTTTCCCCGGTCGACACCTTGCCCCCCAGCAAGTCGTAGCGCTCGATGCGCGCTATAGGGATGGAGCGGATTCGCCGCAAGTCGCTTTGCATCACAGTGCACATCACCGGGGGCGTTTTGATGCGGGATACAACTTATTAACCACACAATTAACCATTTGTTGACCACGATCCGAGACACCTGATCCCACAGTTGATCCGCGCTTGGCGGCTCTTTTGCAAACTGGGGGACATGAAATGGAACTGAAAGCGATTGAAACGGCTGATAGCCAGCCGGTTGAGAATACCACGACTGATCTGGCCGTTGCTCGCGCACTCGCAGCAGCAGCACAGGGTGACATTGACGGCCTGTTTGACCTCGGCGTCTTCTATTCCACCGGTTCAAACGGTGTCGAATGCGACCTGATCGAAGCGCACAAATGGTTCAACCTCGCAGCATCACGCGGCCATGAAGAAGCGTCATGGAGCCGCGCGGATATCTCTGACGAGATGACAGCGCGTGAAATTTCCGAAGCGCAGCGACGCGCCCGCCAGTGGCTGGCAGACGAACGCCGCCGCGCTGCCTGACAGCTAACTGCCTTTCTTGAAAGGCGTGCGTGTGTCCAGATAGATCTGGTCGCTCGCCACACCTTCCCGTTCGCGCTCAAGGAAATCTTCCACCGCGGCGCGAAATCCTGGATCGGCCAGCCAGTGCGCCGACCACGTCTTTACCGGTTCATAGCCGCGCGCCAGCTTGTGCCCCCCTTGCGCGCCGGCTTCGACCCGGTCCAGGCCAAGTTCGATGGCGAGATCAATCGCCTGATAGTAGCACAGCTCGAAATGCAGGAAGCGCACATCACGTGTGCAGCCCCAATACCGGCCATACAGCGCATCCGAGCCGATGAAGTTCAGCGCACCTGCAATCGGCGTGTCGTCATTAAAGGCGAGGATCAGGACAAGCCTTTCGCCCATTCGCTCACCCATAAGAGTAAAAGCTTCACGCGTCAGATAGGGCGTTCCCCATTTGCGCGCGCCTGTATCCTGATAGAAAATCCAGAACGCATCCCAATGCTCTGGCCGGATATCGTCGCCTGACAATTTCTCTATCCGAAGCCCCGATTGCGCCGCTTCGCGTTCCTTGCGCAGGTTCTTCCGCTTGCGCGAGGCGAGATCGTCCAGAAAGCCCTGAAATGTGTCGTAATCCCGATTCAGCCAGTGAAACTGCAAATCCGACCGCATCAGCCAATCGCCATCCTTGAACAGGTCAAGCTGATCAGATTCGATAAATGTCGCATGTGCGCCGGAAAGACTGCTTTGAAGGCAGACCGCTTCCGCGCCTTTCAGCAGATGCGGCGCCAGTGCCGGGTCCTTCAGAAGCAGTCGCGGACCGTTGGCCGGAGTGAAAGGCGCAGCTATCTGCAATTTGGGGTAATAGCGCCCGCCAGCGCGGTGCAGCGCATCGGCCCAGCTGTGATCAAAGACATATTCCCCCTGACTGTGCCCTTTTGCATAGCTGGGCATGGCGGCGAGCAGGTTCTTGTCCGCATCTTCGATCACAATGGGGACAGGATCCCAGCCCGTGCCCTCTCCCACGCTGCCGGAATCTTCAAGAGCGGTCAGGAATTCGTGGCTGACAAAGGGGTTCCGATCCCCGCCAAGCGCATTCCAAGCGTCACGATCAAAACTGGCAATACCCGGAGCCAGTTTGACCGTCAGTTCGGCAGGAACAGGGCCGTCCTCTTTCATACGAAGCCATCCGCCTCGGCAATCATGCGATCAACGCGAGCCATTGCGAAAGCGCGGTCGGATTGCGTCCGGATGGTCCAGCTCAACAACGGCTTGCCCGCCTCGCGCCATGCCGCAGTATCGGCGCAATCCAGATCGCGCCGGTCAATCGCGAGAAAGTCCGGTTGCGCCTGCTCAATGGTTCGGATTTCATGCCACACATGCTCAAAACTATTGGGAAGGCTGTCAGTGCCCACCAATCCGCGAGTAATTTCCGAAGCATTTGAAGCCAGCCATTCCGGCACGCGCGGATCAAAGCTCATAACAGCAGCACGACCAGGTTTCTTGCCGAGACAAGCGACCACCGCCTCGCAGCTTTTTTCGACCGGATAATCCGGCGCGGACTTGATCTCTATCAGCAGTGGAGTTGTTGGGCCGATAGCGTCTAGAAACTGCTCAAGCGTGGGTATCTGCTCTTCACTGCCAAGCAGGCGGAGCGCAGACAGCTCTTTTGCCGTGCGCGCCTCTACCGGCCCTGTCGTGTCAGTCAGGCGCTCCAGCTCCCAATCGTGGAAGACCATAGGAACGCCATCTACGCTCATCTGGATATCGCATTCAATGCCATAACCGGCAGCCATCGCCGCCTGCGCCGCCGCAAGGGAGTTTTCAGGCACGCCAGCCCGATGCAGGCCGCGATGGGCGTAATCGCTCTGCGTCAGCCAGTCGGGCACCTGACGCACTGCCATCGGATCAACCTTCTGCGATGGCGATCACAGCGTCCACTTCAACTGCGGCGCCAAGCGGCAGAACCGGCACGCCGACAGCAGCCCGCGAATGGCGGCCCGGCTCACCGAACACTTCGAACATCAGGTCTGATGCGCCATTGGCGACTTTTGGCTGATCGGTGAAATCACCTGTCGAGTTGACGAATGCGCCCAGCTTCACAACCCGTTCAACCCGGTCAAGCACGCCAGCCGCTTTCAGCTGGGCAAGGATCATCAAGCCACAAGCGCGCGCGGCTTCCATGCCTTCTTCCAGCGATACGTCTTCACCCAGACGGCCTGTCTTGAGCTCACCGTCAACAAATGGCAGCTGGCCGGAGACATGGGCAAAACCGCCCTGCACCACCACCGGCACATAGCTGGCAACCGGCGCGGCAGCTTCGGGAAGAGTGATGCCCAGTTCTTTCAGGCGTGCGTCAATGCTCATGCGGGTTCCTTTTCCAAACGTTCGAGCAGCCATGGCAAGGCGTCCGCCCAGCGGTCAATCCTTGCATCGGCATGGCCTGCCTTGTGGGCACAATTGATGGAGCCGGCAATGGCAGGCTCGCCGCACATATGCAGGCAGATCACGTCGTGCACCGTTTCTTTGACGGAGTGATGATGCTGCGGCAGATCATCAATGAAGAACACCTGCCGGTTGCGCCCGTGTTCTTCGAGGATCGCATCGAGAGCCGGTCCTTTCGGACCCTGATTTGTATAGACTGGCGCATCAATGCCGACCGCTTTAAGCTGGGCCTTGCGCTTGTCACGCCGCGCATCGACGAGGTTGGTAAGGATCACGATATCGGCATGTTCGGACAGGGCATTGATCGCCTCTACTGCGCCTTCGATGGGTTCCTGTTGATCCATCTGCGAATCAAAGAAACGGCCCAGCATCCGCCAGACATCGCTCGGCTCAAGCAGCTCACCACTTTCCTGCCAGCGCAGAGCTTCGGAAAAATCGGCGCCGTCAAGATTGAAGTCCACGCCCTGTGTCGCTTCAAGCCATGTCTTGAAAGGGGCGACCATGTGCAACAGCACTTCATCGCAATCACTGATGATAAGAGGGCGGTTCATTGAATAAGGTCCTTTCGGGCGGCAATCAGTTCTTCGGGCGTGACGGCAAGAGCCTCCGCCGCGCGGATAAGATCGGGTTCGTGGTTCGCCAGAAAATCAAGCGTCGAACCAAGCACGGCTCTATCCCCTAACCCTTCCCGCAAGGATTCGGGATCAAGTCCTGTTAATTCAAGGTATCGCGCCGCTCTGTCGCCATCTTCCAACACCCAGCCAAGCGCCGCCAAAGCCAGTGTCGCAGCGCGCGTGGGCAGGTTTCCTGCACTTTCAGGATCTTGCGGCATTGTCGCAGCCTTTCAGGATGTGTAGACGAGTTTCAGGAGAAGACGGGAACGGGACACCAAGTGCCACAGCGGATAATGGTCGTAGAAGATAACGACCTCAACCGGAAATTGTTCTGCGATGTGCTCAAAGCCAATGGTTTTGAGGTCGAACCTGTGGCCGATGGGCACATCGTTCTCGAAACGGCTCGGCGGATATCGCCCGACTTGATAATCATGGACATTCAATTGCCTGGCGTTTCCGGCGTTGACCTGATCCACGCCGCCAAAAGCGACGCAAGGCTGGAAGCGATCCCTGTTCTGGCTGTCACCGCCTTTGCGGCCAAGGGTGATGAGGAACGCATCCGTTCGGCAGGGGCCGCAGGCTATCTGGCAAAGCCTGTTTCAATCTCTCCGTTCATGACAGCTGTGAAAGGATTGCTCCCCGCCTGACAGCAATCAGGCCGTCATTGTCGACAGCGCGCCCGCATTTTCTGCCAGGAAAATCACGATTGTAACCAGCAACCCGGCAAGAAACGCGCGATAGGCTAGGGTGAGGAAGCGGAATTTACGCTGGTACAGGACGCGGCCATTTTGGTGAACATCGCGCATCATCAGCCGTAAGACTGCTTCGTCATCCTGAAATTCGCGCACCAGCCGGTCCAGCCATTCCTCTTCTTCAAGACGCGCGAAATTGCTGAAGAACAGGAGGTTGAGTTCCGGATCATCGAGGCTGCTTGCCTTCGCCGTGGGCAGGACGGACAAAACCGCGAAGAGCGAGGCGATAAAGGCAGTCAGCGCCAGAGCCACCATTGACCAGGTCACCTGCGTCCCGATCAGCTTGGTCACCGAGAGTGAGAAGACCACAAATGTCGCACCGATCAGGATTGATGCCTTCTGATCTGCCATTTGCGAAAGCGTGAGTGTGTTAACCTGTGCCGTCCGGGCAAGATATATCGCGTTTGTCGAAAACTTCGGGCTTGACGCATCCGCGTTGGTTTTTTCTGCCATCAGACGTTATTCCACCCCACTGGAAAATGGCGCCAGACAGGCGCACCACCCGCTGACATACCGCCGTTTATTCGCACTTTGCCCGCCTGCCAGTGCGCTGGCGGCTTGACAAGTGCGGCGCTCGACCCCTTTTCAGTCGCTTGAAGACAAACACCTGCAGGTCGCGTATATCAGGCCAGCAACACGATAAAGAGAACATCAGATATGACCGAAGCCGAAGTTGACGAGCGTATCCGCGCTCTGATCGAACCGTTCAACAAAAAGGGCGTCACGATCGAAAATGGCACCACATTCGCCAACGATCTCGAATTTGACAGCCTGACCGTGATGGATTTCGTGGCGGAAATCGAAGACGAATTCGACATCATCATCAGCATGAACCAGCAGGCCGAGATTGAGACTTACGGCCAGCTGGTCGCAGCAGTGCACAAACTGCAGGATAGCTGATAGAAAGCGCATCCATGACTGACATTGCGACCACCACCGAAGCCGAAACCGAAGCGCCAAAAGGCGATCTGTTTTCCAAGTTCGACGGCCTGATCCAGACGCGTGAGACACTGCTCGCGACCGGGGTTGAAGACCCATATAATCTGGTGATGGAGAAGGTTCTGTCGCCCACCCGTGCAATCTGCAACGGGCGCGACACGATCCTGCTGGGCACCTATAACTATATGGGAATGACCTTCGACCCGGACGTTCTGGACGCCGGCAAACAGGCGCTTGCCGATTACGGGTCGGGCACCACGGGCAGCCGCGTTCTGAATGGCACATATCAGGGGCACAAAGAGTGCGAAGACGCGCTCAAAGAATTCTATGACATGGACCACGCTATGGTCTTCTCGACAGGCTATCAGGCCAATCTCGGGATCATCTCGACCATCGCGGGTAAGGGTGATTATATCATCCTCGATATCGACAGCCACGCATCCATCTATGATGGCTGCGCGATGGGCCGCGCCGAAGTCGTGCCGTTTAAGCACAACGATATCGAAGCGATGGAGAAACGCCTGCGCCGCCTTCCCGAAGAGGCGGGCAAGCTGGTCGTGCTCGAAGGCGTCTATTCGATGCTCGGCGATGTGGCTCCGCTGAAAGAGATGGTTGCCATCGCCAAGAAATACGGCGCGATGGTGCTGGTCGATGAAGCACACTCAATGGGCTTTATCGGCGAAAACGGGCGCGGTGTATGTGAAGAACAGGGTGTGATTGATGATGTAGACTTCATCATCGGCACGTTCTCGAAAAGCGTCGGCACAGTGGGCGGCTTCTGCGTGTCCAACCATCCGAAATTCGACATTATGCGCCTCGTCTGCCGTCCTTATGTCTTCACCGCGTCGCTTCCGCCCAGCGTGGTTGCCACCGCAGCGACTTCGATTCGAAAGCTGATGCATGGCGCGAACAAACGCGCGCATCTTTGGGAAAATTCGAAGACCCTGCACAAGGGCCTTACAGATCTCGGCTTCGACATCGGAACCGAAGAACCGCAAAGCGCGATTATTGCAGTCATCATGCCCGATCTGGAACGTGGCGCGATGATGTGGGCTGCGCTGTTGCGAGAAGGCCTTTACGTCAATCTCGCCCGCCCGCCTGCAACGCCTGCCGGCATGACATTGCTGCGCTGTTCGCTGTGCGCGGAGCATTCGGCAGAGGAAGTGCAAACCATCCTCACCATGTTTGAAAACGCCGGCAAGGCGGTCGGCATTATTTCCTGACGTCACCTGTCGCGGTGAGCCAATAGGCCGCCGCGACAGCAATCCCGGCGCCGACAAGCTGTGCAGCGATGAAAAGCGGCACATCCGTGGGAGCAATACCTGCGAACGTGTTGCTGAGACTTCGCACTATTGTAATAGCCGGATTGGCAAAACTGGTGGATGACGTGAACCAATATGCGCTGGTGATGTAAAGCGCAACGCCTGCCGGAATGGCGCTGGGCCGGTGTTTGAGGAGCAGCATAATCGTCAACACCAGTCCGAAAGTCGCGATCAGCTCGCCCGTCCACTGCCCGATACCCGCGCGCGTCTTGGTCGAGAATTGCAGGACGGGCAGGTCAAACATCACATGCGCGGCGAACGCGCCCAAAGCACCGCCAGCCAGCTGCAACACCACATATGCAGCCGCAAGGCCGGACGTAATCTCTCGCCGCACCATGAACGCGGCAGTAACAGCGGGATTGAAGTGCGCGCCCGAAATCGGACCAAGCATCGCGATCAGCACATAAAGTATGGCACCCGTCGCGATCGTATTCGCCAGCAAGGCGACCGCAACGTTTCCGTCCATCAGGCTTTCCGCCATGATCCCTGATCCGATAACACCCGCGAACAGGAAAAAGCTTCCCAGCCCTTCCGCCGCGAGTTTCTGAGAGACCGTGGGCGCAATTTCTGCTGTCATCGCCTAGTCCTTTATTTGTGTCGCCGTATCGCAGGCGTGCCCTTCGGTTGTTTCCTCGTCACTGCGGCCAGCGAACTGGGTGAAGACGACGAAACCGGCCACGATCAGGACGACGAACAGCGTAGTCAGGATGCCGAGATATTTGTCGATTATCGCTTTGATCGGTGCGCCAAAGAACTGGAACAGCGCCCCTACAACCATGAAGATCAACGCCCTGCCAGCCAAGGCTGCAAGGGCGAAGGTCAGCAGGTTCATCTCGATGAAGCCCGCAGTGATCGTCATCAGCTTGAACGGGACGGGCGTACCGGCGGCAAAGAACACCGCAAGCGCGCCCTGTTCCCGTATGTAGCAGGCGGCCACGGGGAAGCTATCGGTAAGGCCAAGCATCCCGATTACCCAGGCACCCACCGCTTCGTACAGGAAGTACCCGATGGCATAGCCGAACAGCCCGCCAGCCACGGAAGACAGAGTTGCAATGGTCGCGAACTTCAGAGCCTTTTTCGGTTCAGCAAGGCACATCAGGCCCAAAAGCGGATGCGGCGGGATCGGGAAAAAGCTTGATTCGATGAAGCAGAAGAACGCCAGCCACCACACCGCTTGCGGGTGCGCAGCCTTGTCCATCGTCCAATTATACAAACCCCGAAGCCAAGCCATTCGCGCTCATCCCTTATGTAGCGTGCAGCGCGGCAATTACGGCACTCCGTACGGTGTCGCAAGCGAGATTGTATAACCTATTTGGTTTTTCTTATTGACATCGTCACGCTATTTGGTTAGAAGAAGGCGATTATATACTTTACACACCCGACGCTAAGTGCTAGATAATGCTCAACAAAGGAGCAAATCACCGTGTCGGTTCTCTCATCCCCGCATTTTCACGACGAAGCCAAGGCGTTTGAATACCTCGAAAGCATCGTCTGGGCTGATGGAACCGTTTGCCCTCACTGTGGCGTTGTGAACGGCAAGGTTTATGACCTGTCAGGCGTTCGTACAAAGCCGAGCAAGAAACACCCCGAAGGCAAGGTGCGCCACGGCCTCAAGAAATGTGGCGAGTGCCGTAAGCAGTTCACCGTGAAGGTTGGCACCGTGTTTGAACACGCTCGCTTGCCGCTGCACAAAATGCTGCAAGCCGTTCACCTGATGGTGTCGAGCAAGAAGGGTATCAGCGCCCATCAAATGCACCGCGTTCTCGAAATCACCTATAAGAGCGCGTGGTTCCTGATGCACCGTATCCGCGAAGCAATGCGCTCTGGCGACCTTGCACAGCCGTTTGGTTCAGGTGGCGGCACTGTCGAAGTTGACGAGACGTATATCGGTTTCAAGCGCGATGCGCCCACCCGTCGCGGCACCGCTCACAAACATGGCGTTGTTGCACTGGTTGACCGTGACAGCGGCCAGAGCAAGTGGTTCAAGATTGATCGCGCCACGGCTGACGAAATCCACCCTATCGTTCTCGACAATATCGACCGTGAGGCACGTCTCATGACTGATGAGGCTCGCATGTACTGGAAGATCGGTCGCGAGTTCGCCGATCATAAGTCCGTCACTCATGCGCGTTTCGAGTATGTGAACCGCGAAGATCGCACCATTCACACCAACACAGTTGAAGGCGCATTCTCCATCTTCAAGCGTGGTATGCGCGGCGTTTATCAGCACTGCCAAGAACATCACCTGCACCGCTATCTGGCAGAGTTTGAGTTCCGTTATAACAACCGCGTAGCGAACGGCGTTGACGACCGTATGCGGGCTGCAAGTGCGGTGGCGGGTATTGTTGGCAAGCGCCTTACGTACGAAGGGCCTAACGCAAGCACCTAAGCCAGCAGAGCAACTCTGGTTGCCGGGCTTCGAGCCTAAAAGGCCCCGAAGGTGGCGATAGCCGATTCATTTGTGATTCATGTAAAGCGTGTTATCTCGCGTGCCACGGTGCGAATGACCGAACCTCTGACGTAATATCGGCTTGCCTTCGGGCTAGGCATTCGCACCGCCCTTCAAATGCTTAGAATCGAAGTTCCAGACGCTGAACTCTCTTCGGTTCACCGGCGTATTGGCGTCAAAGTTAAGCAGACCGCTCTTTCCTAGGACATACCCAGCAAGATTGGCTTTATATTGGCCTGCAGATTCGTCTTCAAAGCGCCTATTACGGTGCGCGCAGATTGCTCCCAAAATCAGATCATTCATTTGCAGCAACGGCTCAGCCTCTGAGTCGCGAAACTCAATAGCCCTTAGCGCATTTTCACAGCCATAGGTCCGTGCTGCGCTGTTTAGACCTTGTGTGAGCTTCGGAAGCCCATCTAGTTCATTACATTTATCGATAAGCGCGTAGCAGTCGTATTTTTTGCCATGCTTCTTTAAAAGCCGATGTAGAATTAGCTGATAGTACATCCTTTTCAAGCTTTCGGCCTTACCGCCATCGGCTCGCAAGCCATGATCGAAACGCTCGAAGTCAACCAAGATGCAATGGAAATGCAAATCGTCTTTGGCCATCAAACCAAAGGTCCAATCTATCAATGCCCGATGTTTTTCCAGCGTTGGCTTTCTCGTCGATGACCATTTAGCCTCTTTCGTGAGGCCTAAGCGTGTCTTTTGATTTAGAAACTTGGTTCGTATCGCGACCACATCAGAATGTGCTACAATCAAACCTCCGACAGCCAGAAACCGGTCTGTGTCTTTTCCGGCTTCGTCACAGAATAATGCAAGTTTTGGAGTAGTTTCGACCATGACTCATACGAAACCCGAACAGAGAAAGAGTCAACTCGACAAGTTCAAAGATGCCGCGCGCGAATTGGAGTGCGACGACAATAGAGAGCGCTTCGCCGAGAGGCTAGCGAAGTTGGCGAAAGCAAAAAACGGGCAGGATGTGAATAAATAGCGCGCATCTAGCAAGGTTTATCCCCGCCGAATCATACCGCATTACCTTCGATTCGTTACGATGTTGCCCTAAATGAACATGACCCCGCCAACCACTCGGGCTGACGGGGTCATTTAACCAAAGGCTGGCAGGCCTTCAGTCGTGTGTTCGAGGGGAGCTATGAATCATAGCAACGCTACGGTCAAGGCCTGTCAGTGCGGCATATAAGGATAACCTTTTGGCTGACAGCAAGTTGACATCATCAGGGTATTGGGGGCGATTGCGTGCGTGGGGAATCACAAAGTGCCATCCTGGATCAGGAGGCGGTTGGATTTGCCAAAACCGAGACGGGGATTTTTTGTTTGTAGATGATCCGCTTTGGATGACGCCTGACGAACGGGTCGCAGCTTTATCAGGGATCGCTCTAAGGCATGGCCTTACTGACTAAGCTGGGACAAGATCACCAAGGCTTGCTTTGGGTTCAGCAAACCCGCCACGCTCTGATTGGCTTTCATCTGTCCAGCGGAAATCATAACGCTCGCCGGAAATCGCCTCAACCAAGTCGGCGCAAGCATCAGGAATTTTTTCGTACAACTGGGTGGGAGTACGCCCAAAAACGACAAGCCCTTTAAGGTCGTCACTAAAGGCGCATAGGAGCCCAGTTTCACTATGCTGCTGATATGAAATACGAATTTTTTCAAAAGTGTTTGTCATAAACTTAGCCTCGTTCGCAGACTCACGACCATTACCCAGTCCACTTGACAAAGATTTAATCCTCGACCGCCCACCTATGTGGTAGAAAACTCCACAGACTGCAAGAATTCGTTCCTGCTTATAGGAACAAAACCTAGGCAAAAGCGCACCGCGTAGGACAGTCAGAATAACCCATCTGGTAAAAACCGTTTTCCTACAGCGTCACGCTCTGCCTATACCTTTGGGCATGATGGGCGAATCGCAACGACGACGAAGCGCTCCGTTCACAAGACAACCTGCCTTCTAACGCGTTGACTTTTCACGCTCGGTTGCTCGGGTTTGTAAAAGACATATACGCCTAGAAGAAGGCAACATCGCAAAAGACCGAGTCGCCCTCCACCACACAGCGGCACGGTTTCGCCAAGCGGCCTCTTCCTCGTGAAGAGCGCCGCTTTTTTCATGCTCGAATGGAGAGATCCCCATGGCGGCACGTGGATGCTCGAAAACCGAAACCCAGCAAAGGGACGAACCGGGCCTTGACCGGCACTGGCGCACCCGCTTCCTCGATCACCTTGCCGAAAGCTCTAACGTCACCAAATCTGCCGAACAGGCGGGCATCAACGCCAGCCGGGCCTATCGCACCCGCCGTGACGAACCTGAATTTGCACGCCAATGGCTTGCCGCATTGTGGGAAGGATACTCCCATCTCGAAATGGAAGTTCTGCGGCGCCTGCGCGAAGGCGACATTGTTGCGGGCGAAAAGGACAAATACGATTTCGCCAACGCCATCCGCCTGTTGGCAGCCCATCGCGAAAACGCCGCCCGAGCACAGGCAGAACAACGCAATGTGAGCGCGGCAGAAATCCGCGCCTCTATTGATCGCAAAGTCGAAGCCATCAGGCTTCAGATAAAGCGCGAAAAGCAGATCGCCGCTAGCGCAAAGCCTGCCGGTTCGTGACAGCGAAGCTGGCATGGCTCGCAGGTTTGGCGCCTCAGGAACGCGATCGCATTGTCGACGCCCTCAATCAGGAAGAACGCAACGAATTTGACTGGCACTGGCCCATGCAGGCGCGGGCCGAACAGCTTGCACCAGAAGGAGACTGGCGGGTCTGGATGATTATGGCCGGTCGTGGTTTCGGAAAGACGCGCGCCGGTGCGGAATGGGTCCGCCAGGTTGCCGAAAGCAACCCGCAGGCCCGCATCGCTCTTGTCTCGGCATCACTGGCAGAGGCGCGGGCAGTCATGATCGAAGGGGAGAGCGGAATTATCGCCTGCTCACCACCCGAAAGGCGTCCCGTATTCGAAGCATCGCTAAAACGCCTGCGCTTCCCCAACGGAGCAATTGCCCAGATCTACTCTGCGGCGGAACCCGAAAGCCTGCGAGGGCCGCAGCACAGCCACGCCTGGTGTGACGAGGTCGGAAAGTGGCCGCTGGGTGCAGGCCGCGCAATGCGCTGCTGGGACAATATGCTGATGGGCCTTCGCCTGACTGACGATCCCTGTATCACCGTCACCACAACGCCGCGCACTGTGCCGTTGGTGGAGCGCCTGCTTAAACAATCGGACGACGGTTCCGTCACCCTCTCGCGCGGTTCGACTTATGACAATGCAGGCAATCTGCCCCAGCGTTTTCTGCAAGCGGTGGATCGGGAATTCTCGGGCACACAGCTTGGCAGGCAGGAAATTGAGGGAGAATTGCTGACCGACATTGAAGGGGCCCTGTGGACGCGGTCCATGCTCGAAAGTGCGCGGGAAACCGGCATGGTTCCGGGCCATGCGCGGGTGGTGGTCGCAGTCGATCCGCCTGCGTCTGCTACGGGGGATGAATGCGGCATCATCGTTGCCGGTCTCGGCAGCGACGGTATCGCGCGCGTGCTGGCCGATTGCAGCATCGCAAACCCTTCGCCCGACCAATGGGCAGCCGCCGCAAATGCTGCTGCGATGGAATGGCGCGCGGACAGAGTCATCGCCGAAGCCAATCAGGGCGGCGCAATGGTGGAGAGCGTATTGCGGGCCGCCAATGCACTGATGCCGGTGAAGCTCGTCCATGCCAGCCGCGGTAAAACCGCGCGCGCAGAGCCTGTGGCCGCACTCTATGCCACTGGCCGCGCGCGTCATTGCGGGGTCTTTGCAAGCCTGGAAGACCAGATGTGCGGCCTGATGACCGGCGGCGAATATGTCGGCCCCGGCCGCAGCCCCGACCGCGCAGATGCGCTTGTCTGGGCGATGACTGAACTGATGCTGGGCCGCGCTGCGCCGCCTTCCATTCGCACGATCTGAAAAAGGAAATCCAATGGCCTGGTTTGATAACCTAGTCTCCGCCTTCAAAGGCGGGGCACCCTCCCGCGTGCCTCTCGCACCGGGTCTCGCATATGGCAGTGAACCTGCATTTGGCTCCGGCTACACCACGCAAGCTTTCCAATACACCAAGGCGGTGCGCGAAGGCTTTTTGACAAATGCCATCGCACAAAGAGCAGTGCGCATCGTTGCCGAAGGGATCGCGCAATCACCCCTGTCGTCGACAGATTCCCGCCTTTCGGCGCTGATCGGAAGCACAAGCGCCGGCCAACCCCTGATCGAAACGCTCGCAACGCATTTGCTGCTCCATGGCAATGGCTTTGTCCAGATCAGCAAGGATGCAAGCGGAGAACCGGTTGAGCTGTTCGCTCTGCGACCAGACCGTGTGACCATCGTGGCAGACGATAATGGCTGGCCGTGCGCCATCGATTATGAGACCGGCGCGCAGAAACAGCGCATTGCAATGACGGATGAGGATGGCTGGCCTGCAATCGTCCAGATCAAGGCAATGCACCCGTTGCACGATCATTACGGCGCGGGCGCGCTTGAAGCGGCGCATCAGGCCGTGACTATCCATAACGCAGCATCGGCATGGAACAGGGCGCTGTTGGAAAACGCCGCCCGACCATCAGGGGCGCTGGTCTATGATGCCGGGGATGGAGCGGGCCTCACAACCGACCAGTTCGACCGTTTGAAGACAGAACTGAACAGCGCCTTTGCCGGATCAGGCAATGCCGGACGCCCCATGCTGCTGGATGGTGGCCTGAAATGGCAAAGCATGGCGCTGTCGCCCTCTGACATGGATTTCGCCACGCTGAAAAGCGCGGCAGCGCGTGAAATCGCGCTTGCTTTCGGTGTCCCGCCCATGTTGCTCGGCCTGCCGGGCGACAACACCTATTCAAACTATCGCGAAGCCAATCGCGCATTGTGGCGGCTGACGCTGCTGCCGCTGGCCAGCAAGCTCCTAAGCGCGATCGGAGAAGGGCTTTCCCCCTGGTTCGCCGATGCGAAACTGTCGGTCGATCTCGATCTCGTTCCGGCCCTTTCCGAAGACCGTGAACGCCTGTGGAAACAGGTTTCCGACGCTGATTTCATCAGCCGCGAGGAGAAGCGGCAGATGCTGGGCATTGATCCCAAGGAGAGCGCATAATGGTCAGATCATTAAGCCGATCCAGCCGCGAAGACATGCTCGCCCACTTGATGGCACAGGCAGGCGAAGAAGGCGCTCAGCTTGATACGCTACGCGCGATTATCGAGGAGACGAGCGAGCTCGCCTCCGACCGCGTTCTCGCCCGGCTTGGCCTTGGCGATGCAGAGGCCGAAGACGATGTCAGCGAACTGCGCGAACTGCTTGCCGCATGGCGCGATGCCAAAACAAGCGCGTGGAAAGCCCTGATCGGTTGGGCGGTTCGCGCTGTGCTTGCCCTGCTTCTGATCGGGATCGCGGTGCGGCTGGGCGTGTGGGAGTTGTTGTGATGAATGCACATACTCTCAGGTTCGCCGGTTATGCCGGATTGTTCGACGTGCCCGACGCAGATCGCGACGTGATCCGTAAAGGAGCCTTTGCAAACAGCCTGAAAGACCGGTCCGAGCCGATCCCGTTGCTGTGGCAGCACAGGCCTGATCAGCAGATCGGTGTGATTGAGACCGTCGGCGAGGACAAACGCGGTCTAAGGGTAATCGCGCGGATTGATCGCCTATCCAGCCGCGCGGCTTCCCTGCTCAAAGCCCGTCAGGTCAGCGGCCTCAGCTTCGGCTATCGCGCCCGCGAAGCTCGCCATAGCCATTCGGGGCGTGAACTGCTCGGCATTGATCTGTTCGAAGTCAGCCTTGTCACTCATCCGCTTCAACATGGCGCGCGCGTGCATTTCATAGCGTGATCCGCGCTCGCTCTACTTTCCCACCGGCCGCCATAGGGGCGGCCTTTTTTGTGCCCACCAGAAAGGTCTGATGCCCCATGGATATTACTGTTTCTCCCAATTCCCCCAAAGCGACCGTTGCCCCCGCTGCACCGCTGGATCAGAGCTTCGACATCGTTGAACGCCAGGATGCTGCCGACGAAGCAATTCTCTCCCTGCGAAGCGATGTCGACGAGGTGAAAGCGCGCCTCGACAAGGTCGCCCGCGCCGCTGCCCGCCCCATCATGAGCGCGGAGCCTGCCGCCGATGCCGAGGTAAAAGGTTTCGTCGACGGTTATCTGCGCCGTGGCCGCGAAGCAGAAGTAAAATCGCTCAACACCGTGGCCCAGGGTGATGGCGGTTATGCTGTGCCGAAAGCGATCGACCAGATGATCGCCCGCGAGCTGGTTGAAATCAGCCCGATCAGAGCACTTTCTCAAGTCGTTCAGACTGGTACTTCGGGCTATCGAAAGCTGGTTTCGACCGGCGGTACGGCTTCGGGATGGGTTAGCGAAACTGCGGCGCGCACCGAGACCGATGCCCCTAACTTCGCAGAGATCGCACCGCCGAGCGGCGATTTGTTTGCCAATCCGGCAGCCAGCCAGACCATGCTTGATGATGCGGCATTCGACATTGAAACGTGGCTTTCCAGCGAGATCGCGATCGAATTCGCCCGTGCCGAAGGTGCTGCCTTCATCAACGGCACTGGCACCAATCAGCCCGAAGGTTTCCTGACCGCTCCGAACTCGACAGCCGAAGACGCCGTGCGTGCCTTTGGCAGCGTCCAATATATCGGCTCGGGCGATGCCAACGGGTTCGACGCATCGCCCGAGGCCAAGCTGATTGATCTGATCCACTCGCTCAAAGCCGGTCACCGTCAGGGCGCAAGCTTTGTCATGAATTCGGCAACGCTCGGCATGGTGCGCAAGCTCAAGACAAGCGATGGCGCGTTCCTGTGGCAGCCGGGCCTGGTCGAAGGCCAGCCGGACCGGCTGCTGGGCTATCCGGTCGTCGAAGCAGAGGACATGCCTGATGTCGCAAGCGGGGATTTCCCGATCGCTTTCGGAAATTTCCGCCACGGCTATCTGATCGCAGAGCACTCCGCGACCAGCGTGCTGCGCGATCCGTTCACCAACAAACCCTTCGTCCACTTCTACGCGACGAAGCGTGTCGGCGGACAGGTGCTCGATTCCAACGCGATCAAGCTGCTCAAGATCGAGGCCTAAGAACCCGTTCCCGGCGCTGAGCGGTCTCCCCCTGCCGCTCGCGCCGGTCCCAGCGCCCGCGCCGCCGCCCCCTTCGCTCATCAGCGAACTTACCCGGAGGACCAGAGCGGCGCGGGCGTATTCCTTGAAAACTCCATTTACGGGAGAAACCGCAATGCAGCGGACTGTCACCATGCCAGCAGACGTTTCAGGACGCGCGCTGGCAGACCTGAAGGGCTGGCTCGGGATCAGTCGCCCGGATGAAGATGACCTGTTGATCGACCTGCTCTGCGCCAGCCTCGCCATATGCGAAGGCTTCACCGGACAGGCTCCGATCGAACAGACCATCGAAGAAACGGTCCCGGCAATACGCGGCTGGCATTGCCTGACTTCGCGGCCGGTTCGAAGCGTGCTTTCACTCGAATCGGTTGCTGTGGATGGTACCCGGACGCAATTGGCAGCCGACGCGTTCGGCACTCAGATCGAAGCGAATGGCACAGCACGGATCGAACTGAAGTCGGAAAGCGATGCCGCCTTCGTTGCCGTCTCAATCAGATCCGGTCTTGCCACTGAATGGGACGGTGTGCCCGGCGCATTGAAGCAAGGCATGATCCGACTTGCCGCGTTCAACTATCGCGATCGTGAAACAGACAGAGATGCGGCCCCGCCTGCCAGCGTTTCGGCGCTGTGGCGTCCCTGGCGTGTCCTGCGGCTGACATGATCCGCACCTCTGCCGGGCAAGCGGTCAGCGGCTTGCTGCAACGCCTTCGCCAACGTGCTGAAAACATCGCTCAAGCCTCAACTCAAAGCGAACGCAGCCGCCCCACGCAACCCGCCAATTGGCGTTCCGCACGGCACCTGTGGCCGGATATTTTCAAGGACTGAACGATATGGAAAATGCCCTTCGCGCTGGTTTGATTGACTGGCTGCGCGATGATCCCTCGCTTGCCGATATCAATGCAATTGAAGAGGAAACGCCCCTTCGGGCATCACCCCCCTGGCTTGGCATAAGCGCCAGCGCGTCGGTCGACTGGGGCACAAAAGATCGGCCGGGACGTGAAATCCGTGTCGCCCTCGAACTCGAGACACGAACCGACGATCCGGCAGCAGATGCAGCGCTTTTGAAGTTGATCGAGAGACGTGCGCTCTCACTGCCGCCGCTGACGCAAAATTACGAAGTAGCCTCGATCCGCTATCTGCGATCCCGCAGCGAACAGCGCGCAGACAACCGCCGCGCTGCACTGCTTGAATTCCGTTTCCGTCTTTTCCACCCCATTACGGAGTAATCACACATGCCTGCACAAAATGGCTCTGCCTTCCTTCTCAAGATCGGCGATGGCAGCAGCCCCATCGCCTTTCAAACCGTGGCCGGCCTGCGCACCACACAGATGACGATCAATGGCGATACCGTGGTTGTCACGCATAAAGGATCAGGCGGCTGGCGTGAACTGCTTTCGGGCGCGGGCACGCGGTCTGTTTCTGTCAGTGCGGCGGGCATCTTTCTTGGCAGTGCAGAGGAAAGCGCTGTGCGCGCCCATGCGCTTGCCGGTACGCTGGACGATTATGAACTGTCCTTTGAGGATGGTGAAAAGCTGCGCGGACGTTTTCTTGTCCAGCGGCTGGATTATTCGGGCGATTTCAATGGGGAGCGCAACTACACGCTTCAGCTGGAAAGCTCCGGTGCGGTGATCCCCGCGTGAGCAGGCCAGCCAATCTCTTGCGCGGAGAAACGCCTTTTGAAATCGAAGGGCAGACGCTGATCCTGCGCCCCAGTTTTGAAGCGCTCGTTGCGGCGGAGGAAGAGCTGGGATCATTGTTCGCCCTGGTCGAACGCGCCTCCGAAGGTTCGCTGACGCTCGCCGAAATCACGGGGCTAATCTGGCACTGCCTGCCACGTGATGACCGCCCGGATCGCGGTTTGGTCGGTGCGGCGGTTGTCTCGATGGGCCTGATACCGGCGACGGCACCGGTGCGCGCAATCCTCGCTCAGGTGCTGCAAGGACAGCCATGACTTTTGCCAATGGCGCGCTGCGATGGGCGTGGATTTCCGCGCACATTCTGCACTGGCGGCCAGCAGAATTCTGGGAAGCGACACCAGCCGAACTGGCAGCCGCCCTTCTTGAACCCGAGGCCGTGAACAACGCCGCAGGTCCGACCCGACAGCAAATATCCCAAATGATGGAGCGCGAGGCGCATGGACGATAATTTCGAAGAGCTCGTGGTTGATATCCGCGCCAGTACACAAGGTTTCGCCAGCGATCTGGAATCGGTTCGCGGCACTCTGGACAACACATTGCTGGATGGCCTTGGGCGAGCTGGGGATACGTTGGAACGAGGATTGATTTCGGCCCTCCGAAAGGGCTCGCTGGGGTTTGACGATCTCAAGCGAATAGCGCTTCGTTCGCTCGATGAAATTGCGACCCACGCGATCAAGGCCGGCTTGGGCGATATCTTTTCAGGCCAGAGCGGCGGCTTTGGAGGAATAATCGGCCAGTCGCTGGGCGCACTTCTGGGGCTACCGGGGCGTGCCACGGGCGGGCCGGTTTCGCCGGGACGCGGTTACATGGTGGGCGAGCGCGGGCCGGAGCTTTTCGTGCCTACGTCATCAGGCCGATCACCCGTGTGCGTGCGGACACATTGCTGGTCAGCATCGACGATGAGCCGGTATCTGACTGGTCTATCAACGATGGAGGGACGCTCTCCCTCGCCAGCGCTCCTCCGGCTGGGTCCCATGTGCGGGCGGGTTTTCTGTTCGATGTGCCAGTGCGCTTTGCGGAGGACCGGATTGAGGTTTCAGCCATCAATTTTGCCGCCGGAGAGGCTCCGAGCATTCCCCTGATCGGACTGCGGGAGACGTCGCGATGAGGGTCTTTTTCGACAGGGAACTCGATAGCGTCGCGACCTTCTGGAGGGTTTTCCGAACAGATGGCATGGCATTAGGCTTCACCAGCCATGACCGTGATCTCCTCTTTGGGGGGATACGCCACAGGGCAGCGCCCGGTATGGTGCCCGCAGCGATCCGGATGACGACCGAGATCAGCGATGACGAAGCGGAGGTCGAAGGCGCGCTCAGCCATGATTCGATTAGCGAAAGTGATCTGGCCGCAGGCCTTTTCGACGAAGCCGGCATCACGATCGGTGTGGTGGACTGGAACAGTCTGGAGTCGCAGGTTCTTTATTCAGGTCAGCTGGGGCGGATCGAAGACAACAATTCATCCTTCAGCGCTCAGCTGAGATCAGCCAAACATATCCTTGATCACGATCTGGTACCGCGAACCAGCCCGACTTGCCGCGCCGAGTTCTGCGGCCTTGGATGCGGTTTATCGGCGCAGCGCTTTACCTCACGCCAGACCGTGATGAACGTTGATTTCGAAGGCAACAGACTGGGGCTGGACGGCGGTGTATCATCGGACGTGATCGATGGTCGCATCAGGATGCTGTCGGGCCCGCAAGTGGGTGTAAGCTTCGGCATTCTGGATGCTTCGTCCGACTGGATTACTCTGGATCGGCCTATGGCCAGCGGAGTCATGCCCGGTATCGCGTGCGAATTACAGCAGGGCTGCGATCACACACTGGCCACCTGTTCGGCCAGATTTGCCAACGCCGTTAATTTCAGAGGCGAGCCTTTCCTGCCGGGCAATGACCTTCTCGCACGATATGGACAGCCAAGCGGGTGACACGCGCGGAAGAACTGGCCCACGCGGCTGCCGGGTTTGTTGGCGCTCCGTTTCGACTTTATGGACGCGATGCCGCAACAGGCCTCGATTGTGTTGGGCTGATAGTCGCCAGCTTGCACGCCATCGGGCAAACGGTCAGCGATCCCAAAGGCTACAGCCTTCGCAACATATCAATCGAACGCTGGCTCGAATGCTTCGAACGGTCAGGCTTTTGCGTTACGCGAGCAGCGATTGAACCGGGTGACGTGCTTCTCACCACCCCCGGTCCCAATCAGCATCATCTGATGATTGCGGAGCGCACAGACACTTTCATCCACGCCCATGCCGGTCTGCGGGCAGTCGTCCGCCAGCCAATAGGCAACGACGTCACACCGCTGATGCGCTGGCGTCTGCCCTCTTGAAATCAGGGAGCCATTCATGGCCACATTGCTTTTGACCGCCGTCGGTACAGCGATAGGCGGACCCATTGGAGGTGCACTTGGTGCGGCGATTGGCCAACAGGCTGATCGCGCGCTTTTTGGAAGCGGATCGAGAGAAGGTCCGCGACTAAAAGAGCTATCAGTGACAACCTCGAGCTACGGTCAACCAATGCCTCGCCATTTCGGTCGGATGCGTGTCGCCGGAACGGTGATCTGGGCGACCGACCTTAAGGAAAGCTCCACCACCCAAGGCGGCAAAGGCAGGCCCAAAACCACGACCTATTCCTATTCTGCCAGCTTTGCGGTCGCGCTTTCCAGCACTCCCGTCGCCCGCATCGGACGCATCTGGGCGGACGGCAATTTATTGCGCGGGGCAAATGATGACCTCAAGGTTGAAGGAGCCATGAGGTTCTACACCGGCTTTGGCGATGCGGCGGTCGATCCTGTGATCGCAGCGGACAAAGGCATGGATGCCCCCGCATTCCGAGATTGCGCCTATGCCGTCTTCGAGGATTTGCAGCTAGCCGACTTTGGCAATCGTATCCCGGCGCTAACATTCGAGATTTTCTCCCAAGAACAGGGCTCTGTGTCGCTGAATCAACTGGTTCCGCAAGCGTTAGGAAACGAGGCAAAAACAATCCTTTCCGGCGCAAGAGGTTTCTCTGACGAAGGGGGGGCAGTCGGCAGCACATTGTCGGCGATTGATCGCGTCTTCCCGCTGGCGTGCATCACCAGGCCAGATGGCCTTCAGCTGGCCTCTTCGATCCAAACCACGGACGATGCCATCACACTGCCTGAGCAATTGTCGGAAACCGGCAGCGATGATGCCAATGCATTCCACCGGAAAAGGGTGGAGAAGGCGGCGAACCAGCCGCTTGCCCTGCGATACTATGATGAGGATCGCGATTATCAGCCAAGCGTTCAACGGGCCTTAGGTGGCCGCACGAATGGGCGCGAAGTCATGATTGATCTGCCTGCCGCGATGCGGGCGCAAGGCGCGAAAGATCTTGCTAACCAGAACGCCCATCGCGCGCGCTGGCGTCAGGAAGTTCTGGTTTGGCGCATCGGGGAGCTCAATCCTGCTTTGTCAGTGGGCAGGCTGGTCAAAGTGCCCGGCCATGCTGGGCTTTGGCGCGTAATTTCTTGGGAATGGTATGATCGCGGGATCGAACTTGGGCTGGAACGTATAGCGCCCGGTTCTGCTGCATCAGTCGGCGCAACTTCAGGGAGTGGAAATGCACCGGACGACGTTGAGCCCGGAGAAACTCATCTCGTTGCTTTTGAAGCTCCGGCCGATGGTTTTACCGACCTGGAAACGCCTGCATTGTTTGCTGCGGCCTCATCTGGATCGGCAGGTTGGAAGGGTGCAGCACTTTTCGTGGCGCAAGGAACCGCGCTCGCGCCGATAGGAACAACCGGACAAAGACGCGCCCTGTCCGGCTATCTAGCATCTAGTCTACCACCATCTAACCCTCTTGTTTTCAATGCCTTGGCTTCAATAGAAATCGACCTGATCCCCGATGATCTTGGCTTCACCAGCACGGATTTCGCAGGGCTTGCATCGGGGGCAAACAGGTTGCTGTTGAACAACGAAGTCGTGCAATTTCTTTCGGCGGAAAAATTGAACAGCGGGAACTGGCTCTTGTCAGGTTTGCTGAGGGGGCGTGCCGGAACCGAGCAATCTGCACAGAAAACTCATCCATCGGGAAGCATGGTCGTATCGCTTGACGATCGGCTGACAGCTCTTGATCAGGTGGCTGTTGCATCTGATCCCGCGACTCAAATTGCTGCGATTGGAAGGGGAGACGAGCAAGCCGTCATTGCAACGCTATCCAACACCGGCCTTTCCCGGCGACCGCCTGTGCCTGTTCACCCAAGCACCCATGTCGATTCTACGGGAGACGCAATTTTCTGTTGGACCAGAAGAGCGCGAGGCCAGTGGCGATGGCCGCAAGAAGGTGATGTTCCTCTCGTCGAAGAACAGGAGCAATATCTGCTTGGCTATGGACCGGTCGATCGGCCCCTGGTCGCCTGGACTGTCACAGAACCACGCTTCGTTTTGACGAAAGCGGATCGCACCAGTGTCGTATCCGAGCACGGACCTGGCCGCCTCTGGGTCAAACAAGTCGGCACTTACCACAACTCGCATGCGCTTTTGCTAGGTGAATTCAATTAGTTCGAGGAACCCGACATGACCGAGCCAATCTCGTTTCAATCGCAAACTGCCAATCTCAGTCTACCACTCCTATTCACTGGTCAGGCCCAGAAAGAATTCACTCTGAATCAGGCACTAAGCTCAATCGACGCTCTCCTGCCAAGAGTCGTCACCGGCTCCTTCAACTCGCCCCCAGCCGATGCGCAGGAAGGACAGTGTTTTCGCGTGACGGGTCAAGCCGAAGGGGCATGGTCTGGCTCAGAGGAGATGATCGCTCTCTTCCTTGGGGGCGGCTGGCAGTTCATCACGCCTTGGGAGGGGATGCAGATTTTCGAACAAAGCGATCAGCAATTTATGATTTACAAGTCGAGGTGGATCAAAGCCGCCAGCCTGCCTGCCGTGGAAGGCGGCGCAGTCATAGATCAGGAACTCCGCGCAGCGTTTGCATCCCTGATCTTAGAACTCGGAAAAATCGGAATTTTCCGCGAATCTACGTGAGTCTCCCTACTGCTGAGCCCCCTTTTGAACTTTGGAGCGCCTTGCCTGGGCAGATTTTTTAGTCCGGGTCCGGGAACGAGGCTTTCTTGCAACAGTTTGATGCCATTGATTGCTTGCCACTCAACGGTGGAAAAGATAGAGCAACATAGAGCCTCAAGTTGATAAAAAGGGGAATTTAATAATGCGCAATCTCGTCATCGGACTGGCGATGGCATCGACTGCACTCACCGCTCCCGCTGTAGCCCGCGAAGGCCAGTGGTATATTGGCGGTGAAGGCGGCGCGATGATCGTCGAGGACGTCAGTTTTGAGGTCAATGGGACCGCCGGCGAAGCATCGGCCGACTACGATGCAGGTTATGATTTTGGTGCGGTGGTCGGTTACGACTTCGGCGCTTTCCGTCTTGAAACCGAAGCAAGCTATCGTGCTGCTGATCTTGACGAGCTGACCGCAGGTTCGACCGGCCTTCAGGCTGGCAACCCCGCAGGTGGTGCCGGTACAAGCGTCAACACCGTTACGCTTCCGGCAAGCGGCGAAATCAATGCCCTGTCGTTCATGCTGAACGGCCTGTTCGACTTCGGTCCCGATGACGGCGTTCAGGCATTTGCCGGCGGTGGTATCGGTATCGCTCGCGTCGACCTTGACGGCACCGTCGCTCTCAGCGGCCCGGGCGCTTTCAATGATTCCGACACTGGTCTTGCATGGCAGCTTCTTGCTGGTGTGCGTGCTCCGCTCAGCGATAGCTGGGATGTTGGCATCAAGTATCGTTACTTCAACGGCGTAGACGTAAACATCGTCGACACCCGCGGCTTTGATTTCAGCACAGACCCGAGCTCGCACTCGATCCTGGGCACGATCACTTACAACTTCGGTGGTGAGGCTCCGCCTCCGCCGCCCCCGCCGCCGCCGCCTCCGCCGCCGCCTCCGCCGCCGCCTCCGCCTCCTCCGCCGCCGCCTCCGCCGGCTCCGGAGCCGTGCAACACTGGCCCGTACATCGTCTTCTTTGACTTCGATGAATCGGTCATCACGGCTGAAGCAGCGCAGATTCTTGACGGTGCAGTCACGGCTTACGCCAACTGCGGCACAGCGAACGTCATGCTTGCTGGTCACACCGACCGTTCGGGCAGCGTCACCTACAACATGGGCCTTGCTGAGCGTCGTAACGCTTCGGTTCGCAGCTACCTCAGCGGGCGCGGTATTCCCGACGCACGCATCAGCAGCGAAGCCTTCGGTGAATCGCAGCCGCGCGTTCCGACCGCCGATGGCGTTCGCGAACTGCAGAACCGTCGCGTTGAAGTCACTTACGGCCCGGGTTCGGGCATGTAAGCCAGGCTTCAAGCCACACAGAAAAGAGGGGCCGGAGAAATCCGGCCCCTTTTTTGTTGCCTGCAGTGCATTTCTTAGCGCTTATATAGCCTCGGCCGCTCGCGAACGGTTCGACGACTTATCAATGAGGTCGCTTCAAGATTGCGCCACAGTTAGCTCGCCCGTGTGCGACCTATAGCGCGAAATCATTGACACTCAGAACGCCCTCTCAGCAAGCAAGCCTTCGACGTCACATGGCCGCCACTCGTTTGGCATTGGAGCGCCTCCGCTGGCCAGCGAAGCGCCCGAGGCGCAATTACGCCTCTAGCGCTTCGCCAGCTTCCTTAGCGCGTTCAATAACCTTTGCAGTCGCATTCGGAACAAGGCGCATGGCGGCAATCAACAGCGCAATGCCAACCGGTACGAATACGAGGGTAGAGACGACGCCCAAGCCAAGATCATCCTGATTCACAGCTGAAACATATCCGGCCATGAAAGGTCCGATGCCCAACCCTACCAAAGTCGTCGAAAGGAAGAATGTGGCTGTTGCGACCCCGCGCATTCTGGGAAGGACCAGTGACTGGCTCGCCGCTGCAGCCGCACCCAATGCGGACGCGCTGAACATGTTTGCCAAAAAGCTTGTGATGTAAAACACGAGTGTGCTGTCGGTTGTGAAAGCGACGTAGATCATTGGGGCCGGCGTCACGAGGCCAAAGAGGACGACCAGTATCCGGCCATCAGCCCCTCTGCGCTCAAGCAGATAATCGCCCATTGCACCGCCCAGAATGACCCCAGCGAAACCAGCAACTGCACCGGGTGCACCAAGGAAAAGCGCGATTTCTTCTTTTGAAATCCCTAATGCTCTTTCAGCATAAGCGGGGCCAAGACCAGAGTTCGTGTAAGCGATCAGGGCGACCATTCCATACCCCAAGATCACAACAAGGAACGCAGGTGATCCCCACGTCAGACGGAAAGTCGGACGATCGCGAGAACGAAGTCCCATGGCCCAGCTAAAGACGGCATAGTAGCCAACACCCAGGAACAACCACTGGTCGGACACCGCCAGAAAGCCGTCTTCAAAACCTGTAATCACATTTGCCTTTGCAGGCACAAGAACGGTCAACACGATCGCCGCAACAGCGAAACCGGTCAGGCCAAGCACGTTGTACAAAAGAGCGATCGGCCCACGCTGTAATGCACCGAGAAGCGTGAAAGGCGGAATGACTTGCAGCAGTTCTTTTACGAAACCGTTGAACGGTGCGGGATCTTCAGGGGTTTCAATCCCGTCAATGGCACCGCGTTTCGGCTCCTTTAGGGTCGACACCCAAAGAGCGAGAAGAACGCCCGGGATACCAACTGAAAGAAAGGCTGCTTGCCACCCGACGATACCCCACGGCCCTCCGTCAGGATACGCTTCGTTCCAGGCACCGACAATGTAAGCTCCGATCAGCAGCGAAACGCCGCCGCCGATGTACAGTCCGGAAGAATAGATCGCGAGCGCAGTCGCGCGAAGTCGCGCGGGAAACCAATCAGAAATAAGCGAATAGGCAGACGGACTGGCAGTAGCCTCGCCCACACCGACACCCATTCGCGCAGCAGCCAGCATCCCGGGATTTTTCGCGAAACCAGA
>JAXHVK010000023.1:0-26873 GCA_034211135.1 Pseudomonadota bacterium | reverse complement strand
GACTGGTAATAATAGTCGCGCTTAGGTGTCGCGCGGCTGATCAGTTCGATCTGGCGGGCGTTGAGTCCGAACCGCTCATAGGTTTCCTTGGATTGCGGCTCCTGCGCGCGTTCGTTCGGCAGGAAAATCCGTGTCGGGCAGCTCTCTACCAGGGCTGGCGCAATGCGTGAGTTGGCGATGTCAGCAAGGCTTTGCGTGGCGAACACGACGGACACGTTCTTTTTTCGCAGGGTTTTGAGCCATTCGCGGATGCGCGCGGCGAACATGGGATCGTCGAGAAATAGCCAGGCTTCGTCGAGGATGAGCAGCGTGGGCTTGCCATCGAACCGTTCTTCAAGCCGGTGGAAGAGATAGGTGATCACAGGCGCGACCGCGCTCTTGGCATGCATCAGCTCTTCCATCTCGAAACAGACCGTGTCCGCGAGGCTGAGGCTTTCGTGGTCGGCGTCGATCAAGCGGCCATGCGGTCCTTCCAGCGTGAACGGATGCAGCGCGGATTTGAGGGTTTCGTCCTGCAGCATAAGCGTCAGGCCGGTCAGCGTGCGTTCGGCTTCGGGCGCGCTCGCCAAGGACTGGATCGCTTCCCAGAGCCGGGCTTTGAGGTCCGGCGTCATCGCGACGCCTTCATTACTGCAGAGGCCTGCGAGCCAGTTGGCGGCGAAGCTCGCGCCATGTTCGGTGTCGATATCCTTCAGCGGCTGCAGGCTTGGCGCGCGAGAACT
Source organism: Pseudomonadota bacterium (assembly GCA_034211135.1). GTDB lineage: Bacteria > Pseudomonadota > Alphaproteobacteria > Sphingomonadales > Sphingomonadaceae > Erythrobacter. The sequence continues at coordinate 26,151 of JAXHVK010000023.1, read as the reverse complement.
GCCAAGATCAATATGCGCGCCGCCCATGGCGAGCGTTGCAGCGCGGGCCGAGCGCCCCTTGTCGAAGATGAAGACCTGAGCGCCCTCATAACGCTTCCATTGCAATGCCAGCAGCGAGAGCAGGACGGATTTGCCCGCACCGGTCGGGCCGACGACCAACGTATGACCCACATCGCCGATATGAAGGTTCAGCCGGAAGGGCGTTGTGCCATCGGTCTGTGCCTGAATAAGGGCTGGGGCAGTCAGGTGGCGATTGGTGTCTTCGCCCGCCCAGACCGCAGAGAGCGGCACCATATGGGCAAGGTTGAGCGTGTGCAGGATGGGTTGGCGAACATTGGCGTAGGGATGACCGGGCAATGAGCCGAGCCAGGCATCGACTGCGTTCAACGTTTCCTTAATCGCGGTGAAGCCGCGGCCATTTACGATGCGTTCGGCGATACGGATATGTTCGTCCACGGTGCGACGGTCCGGATCAGCAACCGTGATTGTGGTCGTGACATAGCCATAGGAGACGAGATCGCTCCCAAGTTCCTGCAGCGCGGCGTCAGCGTCGCCCGCCTTATTGTCGGCATCATTGTCAACGAGCGCCGCCTGTTCATTGAACATGGTCTCGCGCAGCACCGCGCCGATGGATTTGCGCTTGGCAAACCAGTGACGGCGCTTCTTGCCGAGGACTTTTTCGGCTTCGGCCTTGTCCATCGCGATGAAGCGCGTGGCCCAGCGATAGGCGAAGCCCTGCCGGTTCAGCTCATCGAGAATGCCCGGCAGGGTGGACGCCGGAAAGCCGAGAATGGTCAGTGTGCGAAGGTGAGCCTCGCCGATCATCGGCTCTAAGCCGCCCGCGAAAGGTTCATCGGCGAGAATGGCGTCGAGAAAGACGGGCAGTCCCGGCGTGACCACAGGGTGACGCTTGGTCGAGATCGTCGAATGGAGGTAGGTCAGCGTCTCGTCGTCATCGAGCTTTGCGATTTCGGCGAGGCAGGTGGACAACAGATCAAAGACGCGGGCCGCATGTTGCTGGAACGTCTCCAGCCTATGCCGCCATGTCGCCGCGTCTTCGGTTTCGGCGCGCTGGATCAGGGCCTTTTCGGCGCGGCCTGTGGCGTCGGCGGGCGGCAGCCAGAGCAGGGTCAGATAGTAAGAGCTCTCGAATCGGGCACCGGCTTCATCGGCTTGAAGCGCACGTTCCTGATCGACGAGCCAGGTGAGTGCATCGGGAAAGGCGCAATCGGGATAATCATGGATTTCACTGCGTTGCGCTTCGAAGAACAGCGCCCAGCCTGAACCGAACCGACGCAGTACATTGTTCACACGGGCATTGATCGAGACGAGTTCTTCCTCTGTCAAGCTTTCCAGATCCGGTCCGCGATAGCGGAACGTGGTCTGGAAGCTGCCATCCTTGTTCAGCACCACGCCCGGCGCGACGAGGCAGGCCCAGGGCAGATAGTCAGCCAGCAAGGTCTGGGTAACTGAGTATTCACGCAGGTTCAGCATGACAGATGCTCCTTGTTGCGCACTGAGCGACTGGCCACCGCCATGAAATCCGGGTCGCTGCGCGCCATGAACACGGCGGCGGAATGGCCGAGCACCCAGAGCAAGAGACCGGGTATCCAGAGCCGGAGGCCAAGCGCGAGGGCGGCTGCCAGTGTCCCGATGGCGATGGCAGCCGCGCGCGGTGCGCCTGCCATCAGGATCGGCTCGGTCAGCGAGCGATGCAGGGGGATTTCATAGCCCTCAGCCATCAGATCAGCGCTCCGCCGCCAAAGCTGAAGAAGGTCAGGAAGAAGCTTGTCGCAGCGAAGGCAATCGAAAGCCCGAACACGATCTGGATCAGCTTGCGCATGCCGCCGCTGGTCTCACCAAAGGCAAGCGTCAGACCGGTCAGCGTGATGATGATCACCGCCACGATCCGGGCGACCGGGCCCTCGATCGATTGCAGGATCTGATCAAGCGGGCCTTCCCAGGGCATGCCGGAGCCTGCGGCGTGAGCCGGGCCTGCGATGAGTAGTCCGATGCCGATACAAGCGGCGACCTGAACCGTCCGGTTCACGGCGCGAAGGTGATGGTAGAGGATCATTTCATGTCTCCTTGATTGACGAGGGAAAGCTGCGGCGCAGTCAGGGGCGCGGTGATGTAGGCGTCACCATCGAACCCGACGACGCTGAGCGCTTCATCGATCCGGCGTTGTCCGCCCTGGCGGGTCATGAACAGGACGACATCAATGGCCTCGCCGATCAGCGCGCGTGGCGGTGTGGTCGCGGCTTCCATGGCGAGGTGCTCAAGTCTCTGCAGGGCGGCGTGCGCAGAATTGGCATGCAGCGTCGTGATGCCGCCGGGATGGCCTGTGTTCCAGGCCTTGATCAGATCAAGCGCTTCGGGGCCGCGCACTTCGCCGACAATGATCCGGTCGGGTCTGAGCCGCATGGTTGAGCGCACGAGGTCCGTAAGCTCGACCCGGCCGCGATGGGTGCGCAAAGACACTGCATTTGGCGCTGCGCATTTGAGTTCTCTTGTATCTTCCAGAATGACAACCCGGTCTTCAGAAAGCGCGCTTTCAGCGAGCAGCGCATTGGTGAAGGTCGTTTTGCCGGAGGATGTGCCACCGGCGATCAGAATGTTCGCGCGGCTTGTAAGGGCTTCCTGCAAAGCGGCTGCTGTTGCAGGCGCGAGCGCGCCTTGCTTGACATAATCATCAAGCGTGAACGGCACTGTTGCGGGCTTGCGGATGGCGAAACAGGGGGCTTCAGAGACGGGCGGCAACAGCCCTTCGAAGCGCTCGCCTGAGCCGGTCAGCTCTGCTGAAATGATGGGTGCGGAGCGATCACAGGCTTCGCCGATGGAGCTAGCGACCAGGCGGATAATCCGCTCTCTTGCAGCCGCTGTGATCGTCGATGGGTCAATATCAATTCCGCGACCAGCGCGTTCGATCCAGATCGACCCGTCAGGGTTCGCGAGAATTTCAATAACATCGGAGGCGTCGAGCGCTGCCCGCACCGCGCCGTCGCAGGCAGACCGCAGCATGGATAAGCGACGTTGATCGGTCTCTGCATTTCGGGCGGGTGCGGGCATCGGGGGAGTGGCTCCTGTGTTCGTTCGACAGGACCAATCCTCTGAAAATCATAGGTATTCCGATAGTTCGGAAGGACGCAATTGTTCGCCAGCTTTCAGGATACCTCGCAAAGCTGCCTATCCGTTGGCCTCCACTTCAACCGCATCCAACTCCGCCATAATCATATCCAGGATCGGTTTGACGCGATCAGCGTGCCAGGCATGGTGCTCGGGTGAGAGCTGCTCAAGCCGCGTCCATATGATCCCGGTTCGGCTGCGCCATCTGGCTGTGAAAATGGGTTCGTGATGCGCGATCCTGTTGCGAAGGTCGCGGATTTTCAGAAGGTCCTTGTGGACCTTCTTGATGTTTTCGCCGTCGGGCCAGAGCTTCCTCAGGAAGGGTGTCCACAAGGCGTCTCGATATTTGTTCTCATGCATCGCCACCCAGAAGTGGAAAGTCAGCCCCGCAATGACCCGTCCTGATCGAACAGCCTGATTTTGGGATTGGAGCCGTGCTCGAACCTCGCGCAGATTTTTTCGTCGCTCCGGGGCTAGCAGCGATGTGAAAGTCCTTGCCCGGTACCAGTCTGTCCTGCCGAAATGTTCGATAATCGCCCTCGACACAGCGTTTCGGAGTTCGATTTCCAACCCGCCGATCAGTTCATGAAGGCAGTTCGCCAGCCGGGCATTGAGTTCATACAGCGCTAGCGCCTCGACGTCTGAGCCTGTCGCCGCTATATAGGTTGTCAGCCTCTCGCGGCTGATCCCGGCGATAATCGCCGAAATCTGGTCCGGGGTGCGTGCAGCGAGATATTGACTTTCGAGCGGCAATCGACTACTTTCTCTTTGAACACCCCGGTGCGTCCCTGCTTTGCATATGCCCGGGGTGAAGCTTTTTCAGGGACACATGTCCCACGATTCTCCCCATAAATGTCGGTTTTGCAGGCAGCCTAATCGCGCATGTCGCCAGAGAAGACTTTTGTCGAAACAGCTTCAGGCGAGCCAATTTTTCTTGCGACCTGATCAATGAAATAATCAAAGCGCCGTTGTCCCAGGGCATGTGCCGCGTCCCGGTCTCCTTCGGGCAGCGGTTCAGCGCGTGTGAGCCAGTAGAAGACAAACTGGCCGAGCGTTTCCAATGACAGAGCAACGTCCCGTTCAATGGCGTTCTGCCTGAGATCAAATTCATCCAGACGCTTCATCAACGCTTGCTCCCGCCCCCCGGTCTTCATGGGGTCGAGATAGGCGCGAAGCGCGTCCTCTATGATCGCCGATTTCGTCACGCCGGGGGCCAGCACCATCTGCTCAAGCGTGCGGTGCATCTCATGGGACAGGCGGATATTGACGCGCGGCTTGGGCATTTCAGAAATCCGGCAGCGCGTCGGTGCTGCCCTTATCCAGCCCAAGGGCTTTTTGAGCGGGCTTCAATCCGTTTCGCGTGGTTTCATCAAAATCATCCTGATCGGGCACGTGAGTCTGTTGGGGCTCTGAAGCGCCGTTCTGTCGTTCGCGCGGCGGCGGATCGAAGGCCAGCTTATGCTCATGCCCACCTTCGGTTGCGGCGGCAGCGCTCGTGTCATCTGGCCCGGCGATGATGGCAGGCTGCGATGCCACTATGCCCTGCCAGGCATTGCTGCGGGCGGGTGGCGGATTGGACACCCCGGCTCTTGTCAGCACGCGCTCAGTAAAGTTTCGATCACGATAGTAGCGCAGCTTCCTCGCGCGAATGGGACGCACACCGGCAACCATGACCAGTTCTTCGTCCGGGGGGAGCTGCATCACTTCGCCGGGGGTCAGCAGGGCCCGCTGGGTTTCCTGGCTTGAGACCATGACATGACTGAGCCACGGCGCGAGGCGATGGCCCGCATAGTTGCGCTGGGCGCGCTGCTCCGTCGTTGTGCCAAGGGCATCGGAAATGCGCTTGGCCGTGCGCTCGTCATTTGCAGCAAAGGCAACACGCACATGGCAATTGTCCAGGATCGCATTGTTCGGGCCGTAGGCTTTCTCGATCTGGTTCAGCGATTGAGCGATCAGGTAAGCGCGGATGCCATAGCCTGCCATGAAAGCTAGGGCAGACTCGAAGAAGTCGAGCCGACCCAGTGCTGGAAATTCATCAAGCATCATCAGCACCTTGTGTCGCTGATTGCCCTGATCCGGCAGTGTTTCTGTCAAACGGCGACCGATCTGGTTCAGGATCAGACGGACCAGAGGTTTGGTGCGTGATATGTCGGAAGGCGGCACGACAAGGTAAAGCGAACATGGGCGCTCTGCCTGCACAAGATCACTGATGCGCCAATCGCTGCTGGCCGTCGCCCGTGCGATGACCGGGTCGCGGTAGAGCCCGAGAAAACTCATCGCCGTGGAGAGCACGCCGGAGCGTTCATTCTCAGATTTGTTCAACAGTTCGCGCGCCGCCTGCGCCACGACAGGATGGGGTCCCTCTCCGAGATGGTGCGTCTTCATCATGACGCTGAGCGTTGCCTCGAAAGAGCGCTTCGGATCGGACAGAAAGCGCGCACAGCTCGCAAGTGTTTTCTCTTCCTCAGCGTGGAGAACATGCAAGATCACACCGACCAGAAGTGCATGCCCGGTTTTCTCCCAATGATTGCGGCGTTCAAGCGAGCCTTCAGGGTCAACCAGAATGTCGGCGATGTTCTGCACATCGCGAATTTCGTTTTCACCGCGCCGAACCTCCAGAAGCGGATTGTATCGCGCTGAGTCCGGGGCGGTCGGATCGAACAACACACAATGGGAAAACCGCGACCGCCAGCCGCTGGTCAGGTCCCAGTTTTCGCCTTTGATGTCATGAATGACCACGCTTCCGGTCCAGCTCAGCAGGCTTGGAATGACCAGGCCGACACCTTTGCCTGAGCGTGTTGGGGCAAACGCCATGACGTGCTCCGGGCCGTCATGGCGCAGATAGTCTCTGCCCAATTGACCGAGAAACACGCCGTCATCTGTCAGGAGGCCAGCTCTGCGGATATCCCGTTTCGATGCCCACCGAGCCGATCCATATGTCGTTACGTGCTTTTGAGTGCGCGCGCGCAGGAGTGAGCCGACAACTGCAACGATTGCACCAACCAAGCCGCCGCCTGCCGCCATCAGACCGGCTCGGGCAAAAACCCCGGGCGCGTAGGCTTCATAGGCATACCACCACTGGAACAAACGCCAGGGTCGATAAATCGGTACCTCGTAGAGGGTAAACCAAGGGGCACCCAGCGCAGGTTGATACCCCAGCTGCTGCGCGGTCCACTGCGTTGCGCCCCAGGTCGTCAGCAGGATGATGACGCAGACAAGCATGATCGTGCCAATCAGAAATTTGGTGCCGGTCATGCAGACTGTCCCTGTACGTTAAAGCGTTCAGGTCACAGCATTCCGATGCGGCCCGCCCTTTACCAGTTGGGAAACTCGCAAATTCTCAGCACGTCAGCGGAGGTTTCACAGCTTGATTGATCGGAGGAATGGGAATTAGGCAAATGCAGGTCGCCCGGCCTGATGTGGCTACATCCCCGCTCACCAGGACAGGACTTCACGCTATCGACCGAGGCTGCGAGCCTTGCCGACCGTCCAGTCAACACCGCCCGCTCTCGCGCGAACATCAATCATCGCGCCGCGGTGGCGCTCCATTTCCGGTCGCCACGGAACAAGGGTGAATTCCTTCGACTTTGCAATGAGAGCGAACCGTCCCTGGGCGAGATCGATGGGGCGTTCATACATGCCTGAAAAGCTCGATCCTTCAGCGGCGGGAACATACGCGCCGGAATGCGTCTGCGCCCTTGCCACTTCACGCAGCTCTCGCGCTGCAAGTTGCTGGCGCTGTGAAGCGTCCAGTTGCCCGGATGCGTCAAGCCAGCCGCGCTGGCGCAGAAAATTCTGCCGCGCCTGTTCCGCTGCGGCAGCATCTTTTCCAAATCCACGCTCTGTGATCTTATCATCGCCGAGGTCATCCAGCCACGTGACCCCTTCATGCTCGATCTGGGCCTCAATGCTGACCCAGGATTTGATGGTCAGTCTGATCCCGCCCGTGCGTTCCGCCTCATATGCGGCTGCGCGTTGCAGATAGTCCTCCGGGACCTCAAAGACGCCGCCTGCAGTGCGGTCCACCAGCCCGGCGCGGCGCAGCGCTTCCAGCCGACGCACATGCGATTGAATATAAGCCGGGCGCGCTGCCGGATCGATCTCCTGATGGAGATGGGCCGAATATCGGCCTGAAGTCTGGGCCGCAATCCTGGCGATGGTTCGATCCGAGGTCCGCGGCGCTGTTGAACTCGGCGCGACCTCAATGACCGCTCCGGGCGGTGGCAGCGTTCCCGGCAGTCTTGCCCCGACGGATATGTGCCAGCGATTTCCATCCAATCCGTCGACGATCAGAAAGCGTGTGTCGCGTAGTTCGTCGGCTGGACCATCCGCAATGACACGGCCGGCAACCGCAAGGGTCGGGGTTGCTGCGGGATCATAAATTCGACCAGGAACTGAAGGTCTGTCCCGGCTGGCGGCTGCCAGTTCTCTGATCTTGTCTCCGCGCCGTCCCATGACTTTGAGGGTGTCCTGCCAGCCGTCAGAGAGTGCCCATGCCCCTTCAGCACTTCGCCGGGCCAGTCCGAGCGATTGAAGATGCGCGAGCCGCCGCAGGGCAAGGGTCCTCTCATATCGGTCAAATGATGTTTGAGTTGGAGCAAGATCCAGCAGCGGACCGTGCATCTGATGCCCCAGTTTTCGGTCCAGCTCCGTCAGGCGGTCGGCATTGACATCCCGCGCCTGGCTGCGGGCGATCTCAAGATCGCGGCGCGGCCCGAGACGCGCGGTGACAAGATCTGATGCTTGTCGCCTCAATCCCTGCGTGAGGTATTCCCGGGCGATGACAAGATCTCTGCCGCGTGCGTCTTTGCCGCGAATGACAATATGGGTGTGCGGATGACCGGTATTGTAATGATCGACGGCAACCCAATCCAGCTTCGTGCCGAGGTCCTTTTCCATCTGCGTCATCAGTGTGCGTGTATTCTCTTTCAGGTCGCCGAGCTGATCCGCATCTTCCGGTGAGACGATGACCCGGAACTGGTGGCGGTCATCCTCGCTGCGCTCGATAAAGCCACGGTCATTCAGGCGGTCTTTCTCAGCGCCATAAAGATCACCGCCATGACCGTCCCGGTCCACGCCGTCACGCTGGATGTATTTCAGGTGCGCTTTGAAGGCGGCCTTTCCGATCCCTTTCCCGGCACGTGCAATGTGGGTCTTAATGATCACCCGTCGCATTCGGAATTTCGCAAACGGGTGCCTGCGAAATGATGCTGCCCGGCCAGCCGCACTGCCGCGTCCGATATGTGCGCCGGAAAACCGGTGTCGTCCGCCTGATTTCGAGAGCCGCGCCGCAGCCTTCTTCAGCTGCGATGAAAAGCGTTTGCCGCCAGCACGCCCGGGATCGCGCGGTCGTCCGAGGCGCGGGGTAAACGGAACATCATCGCTCATTGAACCGCTCGCGCGCCTGGCACCCCCGGAACAGCAGGCCCCATAAAGACTTTCTGCGTTTGAGGGTGCCACAAGGTTTCGCAAGAGGCGCCAGGAAAGAGATGTGCAGACAACAGGTTAGGTGCCCTTGGGCGCCAACCCTTTAATCTTGCCCTCCGGGTTCGCGTTCCAAATCCTTGCAAGCCCTTCTGCGCACTTGTGACCTGCCGCGTCATCGCTGGCTCCACAATAGTGTGGCAGGCCCCGCAATATCACTGACAGGCGTGGCTCCGAAGTAGCGGCCATCCAGTGAACCGGGATGGTCATTCAGCAGGAAAACCTCGTCGGTTTTGAGGGTCAAACACCCCTGCCAGACCGGCAGAGATCGACCTCCAGAGTCCATTTTCTGCGTCGTGGCAACGGTCATTCCATTGATCGAAACAGTCTCGCCAGTTCGGCAGATTTCATCGCCGGACATCCCGCGAACCTGCTTGATGATTGGCCAGTCTGCGCCGACATAACCGCGAGATGCCACCCATACCGAGCCGGGCGCATCGGCGGAAACGACGGCCCACCCGCCCGGGATAAGCGGGCCGTCGCTCCGCCAGTAAAGCCCGATCGGGGCGCTTTCCGTCCTGTTCCAGATCAATGGTTCTTTGAAGGATAGAAGACCCCCGGCAATCAAAATCGAGACCGCTGCACATGTCGTGGCGAGGGTGCGACTTCGGCTCATTTCGGAGCCTTATTGCTGCTGTCGCGATAGCGGCGACGCTCTGACCAATCGATGAGATCATCAATATGGTAGAAGACAAGACCGCCATGTTTGCGATAGCAGGGGCCGCCGCCGATCCAGCGATAATGTTCGAGCGTTGACCGGGTCAGGCCGAGATATTCGGCGGCGTCATTGGCCCGCAAGAACGGACTGTTGTGTGTTCCGCCTCCTGATTGTGGTTTCATCTGCATCTCCTTTTCCTGGTTGCTGAGATGCTGATGACCTTGCGAGAGATTGCGGGGCCTGCGCAGAGTCGTTTTCAAGTCTGGTGAAAGCGACACCCATACGGGGTGCTTTCAGAGCAGCTTGAGATAGTCTTGTTGCATTAAATCGCGGCCCTTTTTGATCAGCCTGCGCGTGCGCGATTTGTAGGCATGTATCCCTCGATCCCAATCACTCCTCACAGCATCCGCCCCGAAAATTGCTGATGCGATCTCTCGCTGAGTTCCATTCGCGAGCCAGCCATCGAGCGCGATTAACGCGTTGCGGAGTTTGTGAGGAGCATATCCGCGACGAGGTGCGACTTCGAATTCAAGGCCGGCGCAGTGGTGAGCGAACCATTCGAGACATCGGAGCCGCTGCAGCATTCGATCACCTATCTGCGACCTCACTGTGAGATAAACCGCCATCGGCAACGGCGTGGATGCGGGTTCAATCGTCAACTGGGCAGAATATCCTCGCGCTGCAATACTCAGTTTTGGTCGTCGCCCGGGCACCAGCAAGACAGACTTTTTGCCGGGAATATCTTGCCACGCGATGTGGCGATCATCCCTCCTGATCTGCTCCCGGATAATCCCTGCAGCGTCGAGATTGGTGGTCATGACATCTGGTAGCCAGAAAATCGGCGTTTCATAGGCAGAAAGCCGAGGGTCGGGCATGAACTGCATGCCGAAACGTTCAGCGCGTCTGCAGGGTCGCCGCAGCCTAAAAAGTCTGCTGCCGTCGCTGCGTTTCAATGGAATCGGCTGTGGGCCCGCCGCGCGGTGGGCTCCGAGCATGCGGGCATCGCGGCGCTTGAACTCCCATGCCCATCCCGAATAGGACAGCCAGAGAAGCCGGTCAAAGTAGCGCTTGGTGTAGTTCCAGCCGTAGTCGCCTGCCATCGTCTTCCCCAGTATAGGGGGACAGCAGCGACAGGCTTACCACGTGAGCGGCCCGCCGAAGGTCGCCCGTATTCTGCGGTTATCGGCGCAAATATCATGCCAAAACAGGATTCTATGGACATAAAAGCCACCCTGGAGGAGACTCCAGGGTGGCTCGTTCAACTATGGCGGCGAAGCCTAATCACGCGGGTTCCAGAGGATCACGTGGCGGCCTTTCTTGCCTTTGACTGGTGCGAGGTTCGCGTAGATCTTGCGTGGTCCGATCTGCGGATCAGCGAGCGTGATCGAGACATATTCGCGTCCCGAAGCTTTGGCTTTGCGCATCCAGCCGCCGCCGATTTCGGTCGAGGTTTCTCCGGCGAAGATGCGGTAATCCGGCTGTCCTTCGGCGGCTTTTTCCGCGTTCTTCTCGATGCGGATAGCAGCCGAGAGGTTCATCATTGCAAGGGCGCCTTCGAAGCCTGATTTGGTTTCACTGACATATCCGAGTGCGTTGGCCATGGTGTGGTTCCTTTCGTTTCCATGTGTCTGAGAGGACCCCTTGTCCCCGTCGACGCCGGACCGTCAGGACGGCGCTGGGCGGGCCTGAACCGGCACGGGCGAAACGAAGTGGAGCACCGGATCAGCGCAGAATTTTGCTTCGCGGTGAATGCGCGCAAGCGCAGAGGAAAATTCTTCGATGAGCCGGTTTCACGGGTCGACAGGCGTCGTCCAGGTCATACGGCAAGAGACGGGAACAAGGGGTTCGGAGCGCATCATTTGGAAAGGGATGAGCCGACGCTGGGCGACATCTCGATATGATCCAAGAGAAACTCGATCTGGCAGAGTTTGGCCCGTTTTGGACCTAGCACCTTGTTCGGCGCACGGATGGAACGATTTTACTGATTTGCCGATCGACAGTCCGAAAGGGTTGACACCAAAATAATGACCTACTAGTCGGTAGGTATGGAAACACGTATTCATCTTCTGAACAGCGCAGAACATTTTGCGCGCTCGCGCGGCTTTGATGCCTTCAGCTATGCGGACCTTGCGGCGGAGGTGGGTATCCGTAAGGCCAGCATTCATCACCACTTCCCCCGCAAGGCCGACCTCGCGCTTGCTCTCATCGAGCGATATCGCGAAACCTTCGCCGAGGCCCTTGGCACCATTGCAGCGCGGGCACCTAATGCCGGAGCGCGGTTGGCGGGGTATGTCAGAGCCTACCGGGCAGCTCTCGGTGGGGGAAAAACGCTCTGTCTTTGCGTCGCGTTCAGCGCAGGTCGTGACAGCCTGAGCGACCCGGTGCTTCGCGAGCTGGCCGGCTTCCACGAGGACGGGCGTGCCTGGCTGCGGGAGACGTATGAGAAGGGCATCAAAGATGGTTCGATCAATGGCGTCATGAATCCAGAGGAAGAGAGCGCTGCTACCCTGGCGCTTGTCGAGGGAGCGCAGCTCCTGGCAAGAGCGGCAGGCAGCACTAGCGCATTTGACCAGGCGGTCCGCGCATTGACGCAAAGGATTAAGATCTAAAAATTTGCCTAAGAACCCTACCAACTAGTAGAAAGAAGGAGCATAAAATGCGTTTTGAAGGAAAAATCGGGATCGTCACAGGCGGCGGGTCAGGGATCGGTAAGGAGGTCGCTCGCCGCTTCGTCGCCGAAGGGGGGTGCGTTGTTCTGAATGGTCGGGACAAGGACAAGCTGCACGCCGCGGCGCATGACATCGGAACGGAGGACACGGTTGCCATCATGGCCGCCGATGTGGAGGAGGTCGGCACTGGTGAACGACTAGTTCAGCTGGCAACCGAACAGTTCGGCGGCTGCGACGTACTGTTCAACAACGCGGGCGTCTTTGCCCCCAAGCCGTTCATGGAACTCACCGAGGCCGACTATGACCGATTCCTCGATATTATCCTGAAGGGCAAGTTCTTCGTCGCACAGGCGGCAGCGAAGGCGATGATGAGGCGCGGTGGCGGCGCGATCGTACAGACGGGGTCGATGTGGGCCATTCAGGCGATCGGCGCGACCCCGTCCGCCGCTTATTCGGCCGCAAATGCGGGCGTGCATCAGCTCGTCAGGAACCTCGCGATCGAGTTGGCGAACGACCGGATCCGGGTGAACGCCGTGGCCCCCGCCGTTGTCGAGACGCCTGTTTATAACACCTTCATGTCCGAGGACGAGGTGGCGAAGACGTTACCGACATTCGACGCTTTCCATCCACTTGGTCGCAATGGCCAGCCCGCCGACGTGGCCGAGGCGATCCTGTTCCTGGCGTCGGACGCCGCGTCATGGATCACCGGAGCCGTCCTGCCGGTGGACGGCGGCGTGACCGCTGGACGTCAGTAGAGGGACTGTAAATGTTTGACGAACGAAACCTGTCTCGCCTGAACGAACTCGGCGAAGGTGCCGACAGGGCCTGGGAGGCCTTCAGGACCTTCGACCAGGCCGCGTTGGAAGACGGAGCGATCCCGAAAAAGTACAAGGAACTGATTGCTTTGGGCGTCGCGCTGACAACGCAGTGCGGCTACTGCCTCGCGGTCCATAGGAAAGCCGCGATCGCGGCAGGTGTAACACAAGAAGAGCTGGCTGAAACGGCCTTCGTCGCAGCAGCATTGCGCGCCGGGGCGGCGGTCACACACGGTACACACCTGCTTCCCGAAAAGGAGGGATCATGACAATATTAAACGCGAACTTCAGCGAACGGGTTGTCATACGTCCTATTGATCGTGAATGGGTTTCATCCCCAGCGGCGGGCGTCGAGCGTTCAATGCTGGACCGTGTCGGCCAAGAGGTCGCGCGCGCGACCTCGTTTGTCCGCTATGCCGCCGGCAGCCGGTTCGACCCCCATACGCACGATGCGGGCGAAGAGTTTCTCGTGCTGGACGGTGTCTTCTCCGATGCGGACGGCGACTACCCGTCAGGAACCTATGTCAGGAACCCGCCGGGCAGCGCCCATGCCCCCTTCACGGAGCGCGGCTGTACGATCTTCGTCAAGCTACGCCAGTTCGCGCCGGACGACCTGTTGCGGAAGGTCATCGACACCGAAGCCACGTCGTTCCTTCCCGGGTCGGCAGGCGGGCTTTCGGTCCTGCCGTTGCACGCACATGGCGCAGAGAGCGCCGCGCTGGTGAAGTGGGAGCCAGGTACGCGCTTCGGCAGTCACCGGCACTGGGGCGGCGAGGAAATTCTCGTTCTGCGCGGGACGTTTCAGGACGAGCACGGCGACTACCCCCAGGGGACATGGCTGCGCAACCCCCACCTGTCCGCGCACGAACCTTTCTCAAGGGAAGGGTGTCTAATCTACGTAAAGACAGGGCACCTGCCATTGTGAAGCCACCCAAGCGGTGCGCTGGCTCTGTCGACGCAAGAGGCCGGTGAGAGAGGCAAAACGTGCTTTCGGCATTGCTCAAAGGAAGTACGCCTACGGTGAAAAACCGCCCGGCGACTGTCGCCGGGCGGTTCCGTCTCCGCCTGACGAGGAGACTAAAACGTCAGGCGGCGTCTGGCTGATCGAAGGCTTGCGTTCCGGCTCCATCACTGTCTACGCCGCGTTCGAAAAGGCCCGCAATCCGCGCCCATGCATCGGCGGGCGGTGAGCCTGCGCCCTCGACAAGACGGGCTGGCGGGGTCTGCATCCAGCACGGACGCCAGTCAGGACGGGCCTCGCAGCCTTCGCCGATGATCCTGTTGCCGATGATCTGTTTTTGAACTTTGGCCGTGTCCGTGATGCAGGACTCGGCCAGCGACTTCGACCCGATGTCCGCCACCATGGCGTTGATCGCCCGTTTGTCCCGTAGCAAGTCAAAGAAGGCCGGTTCCGGCTTCCAGTAGGCAGACAAGTCGGTCTCGCAGACACGCAGCACAGCCTCGACGACCGGCCCGCCCGCTTCCAGCGTCTCAGCCATGGCGAAGGCCAGAACCTCACCGACTTCTTCATCCGACATAGCGAGCAAAGCGGCAAAGACTTCGCACAAACGGTAGCCGTCGCCATTGCGGCGCATCTCACCATTGACCCCAAGCGCGCTAAACAGGCTCGCCACTTTCCCTCTTGCCAAATCCACTTCGGTTTGTGCTTTCGAGGCTTCAATTGAGGCCCGCGTGTCCTCTTTCCGCGAGCGGCATTCATGGGCGCGCACATCCCAAAGGGCGCTGCCCGTCATGGCATGGGCCGCCATCAGGCGCAGGGCAATCGCGGGCTGGGCGATCAGACTGGCACGCGCCGCGCCGTGACGATGCAGCAGGATGTATTCCGCCAGCGGGCCGGACATTTCGGGTTTGACGGGTGCGGCGGGCGTATCGTCCTTGCCGGACGTCGCTTTCTCCTGCCGCCGTGCCTCGGCCTGAGAAATATAGCCCTCATGGAAGGTCACAGTGCCGTCATGGCGAAGCTCGACATAGACCTTGCCGCCTTGGCGTTTGGTGCGCGTCTGGTGATCCCAGCGATGAAAGAACGCCCCACGCTCAAGGCAAATGACATCCTTCCAGCCGTCTGCAATGTAAGTCTCGATGCGCTGCGCAATGGCGACTGACTGCGACTTCCAGAAGGCGTCGGGATCGGCAAACACGCCATGCTCGCCAAACAGGTCGGCGGTGATCTGGCCGTCACAGTCGGCGATGTCGAACAGCGCCTTGTCAGTCGTGATGATCGCCCCGCCGGTGATCCATGCCTTGCAATTCCGGCCCTGTGGTGCGCGTTCGTCCTCGCTTTCATAGAGCCGTAGCCATTCGGCTTGCTGGTCTGGAGTGCCGAGCGTCAAGGCGCGGATCGTCTCGCGGTCGATCTCGTCCGCTGCGTAGAGTTTGCGGATCGGAGGCGCGAGCGAAGCCAGCGCCAGGACGCGGCACACGAGAAGCTCGGTGACGCCAAAGAAGGCGGCAATTTCGTCCACACAGCGACCTTCATCGTGAAGCCGCTTGAAGGCCGTGTACTGCTCCATTTCAGAGGCTGGCAGGCGTCCGACATTCTCGATGACGGACGCGGCAATGGCGCTGGCGGCATCTTGCTCGGTCATGATCGCGCAGGGGACATCGGGCGTCTCGCCCGTCTCCTTCTCGATCTCTTTGAGGGCGAAGTAGCGCCGCCGTCCGGCGACGACGCCATAGTGATCGCCCTCCTTGCGAACGAGCAAAGTCTGGCGGATGCCGCTCTCGCGGATGGACGGCAATATGTCGGACACATCCGGTTTCTTCCGACTGTGGCGCATGTTGAGTTTGGAAATCCGAAGCTCGGACAGGGGGATGGTTTTCAGAATAGGCTGGGCCATGATCTGGCTCCTTCTTGATTGATTGGCTTGTGGATTGGCGGCGCGCCGTCAGGCGCGCGCCCCGCTGGTTTCCAGCGCCGCGCAAAGGCGGCGGGCGGCGGCGCGACCTGCGTCCAGCGCGTCGGGCAGAAGTTCCTGCGCGACCTCGGTCAGATACGCATTGTCGCTGTCAGGATAGTTGGCTTCGATCCCGAACAAGGCCGCTGCGTTCCGCTCAAGTGTGACGCCTTCCAGCGCCACGGACAGGACAATCCCGCAATAGAACCATTCGTCCTTGCGCCATGCGGCCATGACGGCTTCGGCCTTGGCCTGCACCTCGGCGAAACGTTGCCGATGATTGGGTCCGGGACCGATAAATCCCGGCGCGTCCTTGTAGAGCGAAGGCCAGAATCCGTCCTGGCGCTCGTCGGGTGCGTCGGGGCAATCATCGCGCACAATGCGCGCGGTGATCTCGAAGCCTTGAACCTCGCAAGAGATGCTGTCGCCCTCGCAAACGAAGGTCTGAAAGCGTTCCGTGAAAGCCATGGTCAGCGGCTCCAGAACACGTGGACTTCATCGAAGCCCGTCTGGAACACCATGATTTCGCCATTCAGCGCCATGTCACGGGCCAGCGCCTGCCAGTCGATATAGTAGCGAAGCGATTCCGGAATCTCGGTGCCGGTGTCCTCGTGCAGCTGCTCGGCAAAGTCCGCCGCGCTGCGATATTCGCCTGCATAGTCCTCGAAAGCGGCGCGCGCCTGCTCAAGGTTATCGCCGAAATGTCGGTAGAGCTTGCCGCCAAGCTCGCCATTCTCCTCGATAAAGTCGGCCAGTTCGCACACCGTCTCGAATGAGGCGTATTCGGACAAGTTCGCGCCCTCGAAGCCCTCATAATCGTGGATCGCCCATTCCTCGGCGTCGGGCTCCGGCGAGTCCGCCAGCATGGCCCGCACCGAGTCCATGATCTCGTCTGGCGTGATCGCGTCGATCCATCGTCCATGCAGGCAGCCCGAATTGTAGGCTGCAAGGCAGGCCACATAGATGCGCGGTCTATCGCGCTGCACTAGCGCGGTGGTGGCTGCAAGAGGTGCAGCGGTGGCGAGTTGTTCAGTCATGTCAGTCTCCTTCCCCGCCCGCGTTCTTTTCCCGACAGTCGGGTGGGCGGCGAGGAGGTGCTCAGCCGGAGCGCATTAGGGCGGCGTGCAAGGGGAAGCTGTAGGTAGGACGCCCAAAGACGATCAGAGATGACAAGGACCCGCCCCCTTGTGCGGCGACCGCGCTCTGGCAGACGCACCGCCTGCCCACCTGACTGATGGGAATAGATATTGAGGCGGAGGGAGGCCGAAAGTGATTGTGGACAACGACCGCGGCGAAGTGTGCGGGACTTTGGGGTCGAAGAAGTAGCAGCATCGCAGTGCTAAGACCCTTGCGCCAGCAGCCATTCGGCTTCATCTGAGAATTGATGAAAAGTTGAGATTTGTGCTCCGAACTGAGTCATCCGGTTCAAATAAATCTGCGAATTTTCTGGATCGTCCGAGACGCATAAGTCCGCAAGTATTACGACGTCCAAACCATCGGAGAGGGCCAGCAAAGCAACCCGCGTTACGATGCCTTCCAGGCCATCACCATAGATAACGCAGGTCGTACGTGTCGGCTCGACAATACGGGAAACCGAATCCAACTGAACTCGCTCTATTTTTGCGAACGGCACGTTCAATGAGCTTGCCCACTTGGACATTTTTTCGTCGGCTTGATTGATTTCATCGACTGACGATCTCTGAAGAGGGCTACCCGAACATTTTAATACGTTTAGTCGAGAGAGTTCGAAGAAAACAAAAGTGTTCATGCTGTATTTCTCTTCGAGATCGAGTTTCCGCGCCTGCTTCTCGTTGGAATTGAAATCAACGTTGAGGTCATTCGAAATTCAGGGGCGAGAACGGGCCCCGCCCCTGCGCAGTTATCGCGGATTATTTAATCGCGAGAATATTGAAGTTGGTCACATTGGCGACGACTCCGGCGTCCCAACCGCCATCGACCAGGACCGATGATCGCTCATTGAGTAATCCTGCAACTTCGCCAGCGAAATGGGCCGTGCGGCCGGTTTCGTCTGCAAAGATATCGAATATTGCAAAGTCGTCTTCATCGATGCGGAGGGCGACCCAGAACAGAGTCCCGGGCTCGGTCTCCGAGACAATCGGTCCTGCGGCGGTAAGGAGTTCTGCAAGGTTTTCGGCTTGCCCCGGGGCGGCGCGCAGCTTGATATAGGTGGCCGTGGTCGCCGAGTAGAGATCAACTGGCCCCTTCGCCGAAAGGACGGTGGAGTTGTAGACATTCCCAAGGACGCCGTCCTCCCATCCGCCGTCGACAAGCCGCACGGAGTTATCCTTCAACGCCCCGGCGACAGCACCGTTGAAATGAGCAATGCGTGCGTCCTCGTCGACAAAGACGTCGAAGATCGCAAGCTTGCCACCTGGCGCCTGGAGAGCGAACCAGAGCTCTGTGCCCGGTTCGGTATCTTTGACGATCGGTGCGGCGCCGGTGAGGAATTCGGCGAGCGCACTTGTTTCTCCGTCTGCAGCCTGCATTTCGATGTAACTTGCGGGGTAACCTGCCATAGGGGGTTCGGTGGCGCAGGCTGTGGAACTTGTCGCAACAGCAGCTGCGCCAAGCACCTTTGTGATCATACTTTTCATAACTGGGCTCCTTGATTGGATGGGTGAGCGATGAGGCGGCGTTTCTCGACGACGAGCTGTTTCCGCCATGCTGTTGTCCCAAACCGCAGGACGATTTTCCAATCCTGTTGGCCTATATTTCGATAACTACAGGTTATCCTTATTTGCTTTTCCGCATTTGCATCGACTGCTGTTGCGCACTAATTATGGGATATGAGGGTGTCTGTGCTTTAGTGAGAGATTGCCGCCGCACACGATTTGGCATAATCTGTGTCGATGGAAATGAACCAAGTCAGATACTTTCTTGCTGTGTGTGAACACCGCAATTTCACGCAGGCAGCCAGGTCCGCGAACGTCTCTCAACCGGCGCTAACGACAGCGATCCAGAAGCTGGAAGACGAATTGGGTGGACAGCTTTTCCTGCGCGATCGGTCAGGCTGTCAGCTCACGCCGTTGGGTGAATTGATCAAGCCGCGTGTCGAGCGGATTATGAGTGAGGCCGGGTCGCTCACGGCGGACGCCGTTCGGTTTGTGCGGCTGGACCGTGTACCCATTCGGATCGGCGTGTCCGAAACGGTGGGGGTGAGTACGCTGTCGAAAGGCATTGCCGCTTATCAACGCGCTTACCCCACGACCGACATCGAGTTGATCAGCACAGAGGCAAACGAAGCGCTGGTAATGCTCAGGGAAGGCCGCATCGACTGTTTGATCGGTCCAGAGGGAGATTACTCCAGAGATCTCTACAAAGCCGATCATTTGTTCTCCGAAAGATACATGGTCGTGTTCTCGAAAGGACATCCATTCTCAGGAAGCCATCATATCTCGCTTCGCCAGGTTGGTGACGAGACTTACCTCGATCGCCCGAATTGCGAGATGCGCGAGACACTGCTCTCACTGTGCGCCGAAAAGAATATCGAAATTTATGCGGCCTACAGGAGTAATCGCGACAGTTGGCTCTTGGCGATGGCCGCCGAAGGCGTCGGCGTGACAATCCTTCCGGAAACCTGCATCCCCTCAAATGGCGACACGATCGAATACTGCCCCTTGGTGGAGCCTGAGCTCTCCCGGCAACTGGTAGCGCTTCGCTATCGAAAGCAGCCTTCGCGCCCTGAGGTCGGCAGGCTCATTATAGAATTGGGTAAGATCAATCCGCACTCGAATAGTCGCTGATCGCTCTAGCTGCCGCCCTTGCGCATGCACCATCCTGTTCGGCGGTCGCGCCAGAAACGCCAACGCCCCCAATTGCATACCCATTGACAATAATTGGTTCGCCGCCCTCAACCGGGGTTATGCCGGGCACATGTTCAAGTCCACGTAGTGAGCCGCCATCCTCGTATACGAAACTCGCAACTTGTCGTGTCGCCAGCGGCGTTGTGGCAGAGGTCTCGGCTTTGATTTGCGCGAATTCGATCTGTTTGGTGAAAACATCATCCATCCTCGAGAACGCGACCAATTCTCCGCCGCGGTCTTTGATTGCAATCGCGACACGCCATTCGTTCTCAGAGGCGAGGGAATGACACGCCTCGAGGCCGGCTTGAGCTGCATCGCTCGTAAGGTAGGGGCGAAACTCATCGGCCGCCGCGCTGCTGAATGCCGCGACCGCCAGAAATGCGCCAATTGAGATCGGTTTCGAAAGCGCCATGATAAATTCCTTGTGCGTATGACGTTCAGCCGTCGGGTGCACCATCAGCGGGCAGGCCGACCATTGCGCGTCCTTCTGGTGTTTTGATGGAAAAGTCGGTGCCCGCATGGCATTCGCCGCGATCACCACAAAGATAGGCCACTGCTTTAGCCGCCCATTCTGGCGGAATATGCGTTGACCAATCGAGCTGGCTCACTGGGTTAACCTCGGAAGTTTTGATGGTCGCCATCATATCCGTCGCAACCGTCCCCGGGCTAAGGCCCACGACGCGAATACCGTGCTCGCCAAATTCCTTATGCCCGCACTCGGTGAGCTTTTTGACGGCTGATTTTGAGCTGCAGTAATGGCTCCAGCCTTCAAGCGCACTGTTCGCAGCGCCGGAGCTCATATTCACGATAACGCCTGATTTCGCTTCGCGCATCACGGGCAAAGCCGCTCGCATGAAATAGAAAACACCCTTGACGTTTGTATCGATAGCAAGTGACCAGGCCTCGGGATCTGCAACATCCATGCGGGCGATCGGATCAATCGTGCCGGCATTGTTCACCAAGATATCCAACCGACCGAACTCGGACATGACCGTGTCGATCGTGCTTGCAACGCTTCTGAATTTCGAAACGTCGCAGTCCAGTCCGAGTGCCTTTTGGCCCCGCGCGCTCAGCTTGGCAGCTTCTTCGTGGACGGTTTCTTTAGAGCGGGCGATCAGCACGACATGCGCGCCCAATTCGGCAAAGTGGCGGGCTGTTGCCAAGCCGATCCCACGGCTGGCCCCCGTGATCGCAACCACACGGTTTTCGAAAGACCCTGTCAAAGTTGTCTCCTTTTCAAAAAGACTACATGCGTGCACCATTTGCGATAAAGGTGATTGTGTAAACTACAGACGTGCGTAATTTGCACGAATGGATCTGTCTCAATTGCGCCTGTTTGTCGATGTTGTCAGGAATGGCAGCTTTGCTGCGGCTGCCGATGCCCAATCGGTGGCGCCCTCGTCGGTATCGCGATCGATCGCTGCGCTAGAGCGGGAACTTGGTGTCCGCTTGTTCGAACGGACGACGCGACGCCTTTCGCTCACAGAGGCAGGGGCGGCTTACTACGATCGGATCAAGCCGCTGCTTCATGAACTGGAAGCGGCGCAACTGGTCGCAAATGATCTTCAGTTGAAACCCAAAGGCCTTCTCCGGATCACCTCGTCACACGCTTTCGGTCAACTGGTTTTAGCCCCAGCGATATCGGCTTTTAGGCTAGAATATCCAGAGATCCATTTTGACCTTGTCCTCTCGGATCAGGTCTTGGATCTTGCGGGTGACAGGACTGACCTGGGTATCAGGCATGGCCGTTTGGATGACGCGTCCTTTGTTTGCAGGAAGCTCCAATCAGTTCGCTACATTCTGGCTGCCAGTCCTGAATACCTTGAGCGCGCCGGAACTCCGAGGAGTCCCGGCGACCTCTCAGAGCATGAACTGATCTCATACGATTTTGAGCCGTTCAGATCAGGGTGGCGCTTGTCACGCGCTGGAAAGACAGAGACTCTCACGCTTACGCCGAAAATCGTCTCCGGCAGTGTATCTGTCATCCGGTCGCTTGCAGAAAGTGGCGCCGGCGTTGCGCTTCTCGCCAACTGGCTTGCTTCGGATCTGATCTCTTCTGGCAGACTGGTGCGGGTGCTCGCGGAATGGGAGGGCACCGACACAAGCCCCGACCCGTCGATATGGATCGTGTATCCTTCACGTAGTTACTTACCTGCCAAGACACGGCTGTTTGTCGATTTCTTACTAGGGAAAAACGCGAGTCCGTCGCTGCTCGATCAACCTGCTACTTAGTTCTGAATCTAAGGGAGTGGACAGGCATACAGGTACCAACACAGAGGCGATATCGGACATCCAAAGGGCGGGAACTGACTACGTCGCCGGAAGCTTTTCGTCGGTGAGAGCCAATGTCCAGGCAAGCTCGCGCGAGATCTGGCTTAAAGTGACAAGCGTGCCACCGCTTTGTTGGATACGGGCCTGGAACGCGTCCTTGAACAGAGGTTCAGCGGTCTGACACTGATCGGCGATCACGAACACATCGAAGCCCTCAAGCAGGGATAGGAGCGCGAGTTGCGTCACGGCGCCTTCAAGCTGCGCGCCGTATATCAACAAGCTTGATCGCTGCGCCGCTTTTAGACTGGCAATGAAGGATCGTTCGACTTTTTCTGAAGGCAGGATCGGAACATCGTATCGAGATGCGATATCGTGGATCCCGGACGCGGTCTCGATCGACGAACTTGTGCATTCATCGTCGAGGGCGGGGACAAACATCGAATATAATGAATGAATGAGGGGATAGCGCGACATCAGCTTGAGACAAAGGCCGCGTCATGCGGCCGCCTCCTGTTCGGCGCAGATCATTTCGCTGTCGCCCGTCGACAGGGGTTCGCTCAGAAGATCGCAGAAAAACGGCGCGCCCTGATTCTTGTCTCGCTTGAAATGTCTACAGGTCTTGCACGCGCCGAAAGCCTTTCCGCCGCGGCGGTGGAGCATGTTTTTCATCAGGCCTTCCAGCATGGCGCCAAACCGTTTCTGATCTTCCTTCGGCAGGGCATTGATCGAGGCGTCCAGATCGCCCAGTGGATCGTCGGCGAGCAGACGGTCGCCGGCTGACGTCAGATCGAGGTTCACACTGCGCCGGTCGCCAACCGCCGCGCGCTTCTCAACAAGTCCTTTGCGTTCGAGCGCCTGCAGGGTCTGGGAGACGGTGCCCTTGGTCATGCCGAGATAGGCCGTGAGCGCGCCGGGGCTGCGAGAGAACCGGTTGGCGCGGGCCAGATAGCGCAGCGCCTCCCACTGTGTGGGTTTAAGGCCGCTGGCATGGGCATCATTGTGAACGAGGCGCGCCAGGCGTTCGAGAAGATGGGCGGAAGAGCTGAACATGATTTTTAGTATCGACTAAAAACTTTTCTTGCAAGTTAATTCATAAAGATGTACGCGCTTATCGGTATCGACTCGATACTATAATAGGAGCACACCCATGAAACATCTAACTCTCGCCGTCCTGTTGGCGTCCGGGTTCACCGGATCAGCTTGCGCCCACCCGATCACGAGCCCCGTCGATCCGGAAAAGACCCCTGCGTTCGACATTACCAGCGCTGAGGCCTCCACCGATGGACGGCTTCTGACCTTCGCAATGGAAGTCGCGGGCGTCGCCGGCAGCGTGAAGCCGGTCCCGATCGGCCAGCTGACCGGCGCCAAGGTCGAATCCTATGTCTGGCCGACCAGCATGGATCCCGGCACGGTCGGCTTTGATCCTGACTCCGGCATTCTGGCGCTCGCCATCACGGCGCATCCTGATTTCGACGACACGCCGCTCTTCGATGAAGACGGCGATGGCGACCCGGCCAATGACGGTGCGGACTGGCATTCACACTGGGTGGTATTGACGGAAGACGACGCCTGCGGCGCAGGCCTGAAAGTGCGGGACGTTTCGCCCGGTCAGGATCTCTTGCCTGCCACAGCGCCCTATCTGCCGATTGCGCTGGACAGCCCTGGCATGAGCCCGATCCTTGATGGCCGCACCGCGCGCATCACTGTGCCGGTCGCAAATGCCGAGGATGTGTCGTTCGATGCGGTGACGGCGGAGCTTCAGGTCAATGAGAATGGTGAAGCGCCGCTTCTCTGCGTCACCGGGGTCCATGACGTGGCGTCCGGCGATCTGTCCCTGCCTGGCAAGGTCGTGGCGGAGTAGGCAACGTGAGATCACTTTTCGTTTTGCTTCTGGCGGCGGGGAGTGCGCTCCCTGCCGCCGGGCATAGTGCGACCATCCCCGTCGCACCCAAGCACAACCACACCGCCTCCGGCCATGCGCCGATAGGCGTGATGGGCGATCATCTGCATGGCGAGGGCGAATGGATGGTCTCCTACCGTTTCGTGCGCATGGAGATGGCGGGCTCGCGGGACGGTACCGATACGCGCTCTGCGGACGACATCGTCACCTCGGTCCCCAATCGCTTTTTCGGCGCGCCGATGCAGCCGCCCACCTTACGTGTCGTGCCCGAAGATATGACCATGGATATGCATATGGTGGGTCTGATGTACGGGCTCACCGACCGCGTGACGCTGACCGCGATGACATCCTTCGTGACGAAAGACATGGAACACATCACATTCCAGGGACCGGCAGGGACGACAGAGCTCGGCTCATTCACCACTGAGACGTCAGGCTTCGGCGACACGACGCTCGGTGCGCTGATCGGCGTCGACAGGGAGGGCGCGCATCGCTGGCATTTGAATCTCGCCATTAACCTGCCGACCGGATCAATCGACGAGACCGGAACCATCCTGACACCGATGAACACGCGGCCAACGGTGCGCCTGCTCTATGCCATGCAGCTTGGTTCCGGGACGTTCGATCTGAAGCCTGGCATCACCTATCTGGGTCGCGCCAGCGACTGGTCCTGGGGCGCGCAAGCGCTCGGCACGATCCGGCTCGATGAAAACGACGAAGGCTACGCGCTTGGAGACCGCTTCGAGGGCACGGCCTGGCTGGCCTATGATTTTTCTCGAAACCTCAGCGTCTCCACGCGCCTGAAAGCCGTCTCGCAAGGCCAGATCGATGGGATTGATCCGCTGATCTTGGGACCGGTGCAGACAGCCGACCCTGACAATTTCGGCGGTGAAACAGCCGAGCTGCTCTTTGGCGCTAATTATCTATTAACAGACGGCCCGCTCGCGAAAAGCCGTCTCGCCATCGAGGCGGGTCTGCCCGTCCATCGCGACCTCAATGGCCTGCAACTGGAAACCGACTGGACACTCACGCTGGGCTGGCAGCGCGCATTCTGAGAGAGGCACGAAAGATGACCGAACCGATCCCGGGCTTTCCCGAAAGCCTGATGACACCAAACCCTGAAGCGGGTTTCCAGCTCGCGATCAAACTGTCCCGGCTGGGCGTCAAGGCGACCCAGCCGGATATGGACTTACTGAAAAAACTCCGCCCGAAATATTCCAAAGATGCCGACGCATTGATCGCGTCCTCACAGGTGATCGCCATTCATTATCAGACCATCGCCGCCGCCAATGATTATTGGCGCGCGCAGTAAGGAGACACGCGATGAAACTTCGTCCCGCCAAACCGTTGCAAACAACCCATTGGCTGAACACGAAAAGCCCGATCATACTGGAGGCGCTGCGCGGCAAGGTCGTGCTCCTGGAAGCGTTCCAGATGCTGTGCCCGGGCTGTGTGTCCCATTCGCTGCCACAGGCGATGCGTGCGCGCGCGCTGTTCAGCGAAGATGATGTCGCCATCATCGGTCTGCACACGGTGTTTGAGCATCATGGCGCGCAAGGCACAAAGGAGGCGCTTGAGGCCTTTCTCCACGAGTATCGGATTTCGTTCCCGGTGGGGATCGATGCGCCATCGGATCGCGGCGGCCCGCCGAAGACCATGACGGCCTATGGCATGCAGGGCACGCCGACGACGATCCTGATTGACCGAGATGGAAACCTTCGGAAGCAGAAATTTGGACGTGATGAGGATATGTTGCTTGGCGCGGAGATCATGTCTCTCTTGCGGGAAAGCGCGTCCCCGGTTTCCGCGGCAAGCGAAACGTCTGAGGGCGATGGCTGCACCGAAGATGGCTGCCCGCTGCCAACAGGATAACAAAGCATGCGTCAAAGAAGTTGCGCCGTTATCCAGCATATCGCGTTTTAGGGACTTGGTGGATTTACCGAGCCGCTAAAGGCAGCGGGTTATCAGGTCACGGTGATCAATGCCGCCGACGGCGTTCCCTATGTCATGGGCGGCGAAGACCTTGTAATCATCCTTGGCGGCCCGATCAGCGCCAATGCCCATGTTATTCGCAGTCAGTGCGGGCTTCGACCTGCGCAAATTGGGATCGAGTGTTACCAGAATTTGGGCCATAACTCGCGAGTCGAAATTTTAACGCGTTGATTTCATTTTGAAAATGGCGCACCCGACAGGATTCGAACCTGTGACCTTCGGCTTCGGAGGCCGACACTCTATCCAGCTGAGCTACGGGTGCTTATGGGGCTATGTCATAGGCGAATAAGAGAATTCGTCCAGATAATAGCGGCACTTCTGCTGAAATCTTGCGATTTCATTTGGTTTTTCGTGGTGACTGGGTGCTGATTGAATGGAAACACCCCAAATGCCAGTATCGATAACCTCCTGATAATATTAGATTTTATCCAAAGATATTCTTTTTCCTTGCAACCTTCGGAGGGCAGCACTCTATCCAGCTGAGCTATGGGTGCGTT
>JAXHVK010000022.1:0-27074 GCA_034211135.1 Pseudomonadota bacterium | reverse complement strand
GCGTTATTGCTCATCAGACCGGCGATCATGAAGCTCTGGCCCGAACCCAGCTCGACAGTCGTTTCTGTGCGACGGGTGGTGAGGGCGGGAACCTGAAAACCGTTAAGCGTGATCGCGCCCTGGCTCGACAGTTCCGAAACTTCGGGACGCACCCGCATGGAGATACGGCCATTGGCAAGCACTGTCGGCGTGTAAGCAAGGCTGACACCGAAGTTACGATACTGGATCGCCACGTTACCCAGACCCTGACTGATCGGGATCGGGAATTCACCACCGGCCAGGAAAGTTGCCGTTTCACCCGAAAGCGCGGTGAGGTTGGGCTGCGAAAGCGTGGTGATCAGGCCGATCTGTTCGGCAAGATCAAACGCGCCGATCACATCCAGACCGAAAAGACGGCCAAGGCCGCCCAGCGTTGTGCCGCCATTGCTGTCAATGCCGACGCCGCCGATTGTGATGGGGTCGCCGTTTGCATCGAACAGGCCGGTGTTGAGCACCGGGTTCAGAACACCCTGTCCAACAGCCAGCGGGCCGCGCGGGCCGATTGCCGTGTCAGTTGCACCCAGCTGGCGACCGGTGCCGATCGCACCGCGGAAACCGCCGGTCGATGCGTCAAAAGTTGCCAGATTGCCGCCCATTTCGCGGACGAGGCTGCGGCTGACTTCGGCGAATTTCACCTGAAGGTTAACCTGCAGCGGTGTTGCCGTTTTCAGGCGGCTGATGACATTGGCGCCTTCACCAAGGAATGCCTGCACAAGGCGCTCTGCCTCGGCGGCATCTTCGGGAGCGGCGACCGTGCCTGTCAGCAGGACGGTGTTCGCACCCATGGTCGCAACGCCGACTTTCGCCTGCGGCATTGCAAGGGCAAGCATCTGGTCGATGCTGTCGATATTGTTGCCGACGCGGACATTGGCGGACCAGATTATGTCACCGCGTGCGTTGCTGGCGTAAATCGTGGTTTCGCCGCCTGCACGTCCGAAGACATAAAGCTGGCGCTGCGATTTGACCTGCACATCAGCGATCTGATCGTTGGCGATGAAGACATCAGCCATGGATCCCGGAATGCTGACCAGTTCGCCGCGGCCAATCGAAAGGACGATGTCCTGCGACGGGCTGACAACGCGCTGTGCGGTGGCCGTAGCGGTGCCGAAAGTGGCTGCCATCGGTGCCAGCGCAAGGCTGGCGAGCAGCATGCGAAGCTTTGATTTGCGGTTCATTTTACGCCCCTTAATGGGTTCCCCCGTTACCGTTTTCACGGTGTCCTGGCCGTGTTTCGACCGTGTAAAGAAGATGCTGTCCATCATCGTCTTGTCCCTTCTCAGCGGATCAGCGCAGCGCTGGCGCCGGGCACGGTGCGTCCTGCATCGCGCACGCCGTTGGCGGTCTGGCTGACGACGCCGCGAACGGCACCATTTGCGGAATCAACTTGTACTTCGCTGGCCTGTTTGCCGCGGATCACACGGACCACCGGACCAGAGCTGGCGCGGTTTGCGGTGATGTTGCGTCCGGCATTCAAAGCGCGTTGCTGTGCAAGCTGTGCGGCGCGGGCTTCGGCTTCGCGACGACGGCGCGCAGCAGCTTCCTCTTCCGGCAGCGTCTTGCGCTGGAAGCGGGAGACGTCACCGCCGGTCTGGAAAGTCGTGCCCTTGTCGACGGGCTTTGCCATCGCGGTGCGCAGGATACGCTCTTCTTCCTCGGGCGAAGCGCCTTCGGGAATTTCGATATCGCCCGAAGCAATTGCGCGCTCCAGTTCAGCCTGGTTGTCCGCGATTGAGCGCAGGACGAGGCTGAGTGTGCCGATGGTCTGCGCAACCGAAACCTTCTCAGCCAGTTTCGGTGTCACTTCCAGCGTCACAGTACGGAAAGCGCGAACGACAGTTTTACCTGCTTCGTTAGTGATCTGTTCGGTTGACTGGTCGGTTGCGAGCACGCGCAGGTTGCGCAGTACGGTTTCGGCCGTGCGCAGTTCGCGGCCTTCGCCTTCGACGGTTTGCGTCAGCACGAGATCGACGCGGTCACCCGGGAACACGAAACCGGCAACGCCCGTGCGTGCCGAAACCGGAACGGTAACAGCGCGCATGCCCGGGCCAAGCGCCGCAGCCAGAAAGCCGCGGTCGCCAGGGCTGACGAGCGAACCCTGTGTAACCGGCTCACCAGCGGTGATCGGGAAACGGACAACCGTACCCAGCAGCTGGTTCATGTCTGATTCGCCATCAATGAAGTAGGCGTCCTGAACGAGTTCTTCTGGCCATTGCTGGAAGCCCATCGCGTCAGCGGTGATGATCGTACCGGCTGGCAGTGCGCGGTTTGCAACCAGCACTTTCGGGCCGACCGGCGCCTGCGGTTGGGCCTGCGCTTCAGGGGCAGAACCGCCCATGAACATGCTACGGGCTGCAAAAGCAGTGCCGACCGCAATGATCAGCGCTCCAAGCAGCAGAACCAGTTTCTTTCTATCCATGGCTTATCAAGCCCCCTCGTGTTCGGCCCTAATCGGTTTGCGGGCGGGTATGGTTGGAGTGACTAGGGTTGAATTGGTTAAGATCGGGTTCACGCGGCACCGGCTGCCGCGCTCACAGCGGGCCAATACAGCCCGGCAAGCACCCAAAGCCCGCCTACGGTGATCGCCACGCCGTAAGGCAGACGACCGGGCTCTTTGGGTTTGAAGACGACTCGGCGGATGACAAAGCCGATGGCGATCAATCCGCCCATCACGGCCATCACCAGCAGCATGTCGAGAAAGGCGAGCGGGGTCAGCCACAGCGCCAGAGCGGTCAGCAGCTTCACATCACCGCCGCCCAGCAGCCCGATGGCAAACATCGCCGCGAAGGCTGCGAACACCACAACGGCAAGGCCCAACTGGATGAAAACATCCGGCCAAAGCGACATGCCCGATGCCCACCAGAACACCGGCGCGCCAAGAGCGATCACCGCGTTAAGCCAGTTTGCAATGATGCGGTGACGAATGTCGCTGATAGCTGCAAAGATCAGCGCAATTGCCAAGCCAATTACCAGCCCGTATTGAACATATTCCATCGTAGTCAGCCCCCGAAACGGTTTGACCGACAACTCCGGTCAACCTCTTCAAAAGGCGTGCTACAGGTCAGTGCTTACCAAAAAGTAACCAAACTCGGAGGCACCAAATTAGCGACGTGAGTGAAGCCGTAATCGACGCAACCGCCCCGATTGATCGCCGCGCGATCCCGCCTGCTGCCGTGGAAAGCACGATGCAGCTTGCCGATGGTCACGCTGTGCGGCGCATAGACTGGCCCGGCGATGCCGTTAAAACGCGCGGGTCGATCCTGTTCTTTCCGGGGCGCGGCGACAATTACGAGAAATATCTCGAAAGTCTGGAGGAATGGCATCGCGCGGGCTGGCGGGTAACCGCGGCTGACTGGCGCGGTCAGGCGGGCAGTGGACGTCTGGGCAAAGACGAAGTCACCGGCCATATCGAAGATTACGCCATCTGGATCGACGATCTCGCGGCCATCTGGGATCGCTGGGTTGCCGAGACACCCGGTCCGCATGTGTTGGCAGGCCATTCCATGGGCGGGCACCTTGTTACGCGCGCTTTGGTGGAAAAACGGGTGAAGCCAGATGCTGCATTCCTGTCTGCGCCAATGCTGGGTTTCCAGACACCGCCACTGCCACTTGCCATGCTGCACGGAGCCGCCGTTCTGATGGCGCGGCTGGGCGATCCGACGCGGCAGGCGTGGAAATGGAGCGAGAAGCCGGGCGAAATCCCCGCCGGCCGCGAAAACCTGCTGACGCATGATCGGGACCGGTATGGCGATGAACAGTTCTGGCGTGATACCCGTCCCGAACTTGTCATGGGTCCGGCAAGCTGGCGCTGGGTCGAACGCGGTTATGCCTCTATCCGCGCACTTGAGGAAGCAGGCGCGATGGAAGCGGTTGATGTGCCTGTGCTGATCCTTTCGACCAGGATCGACAAGCTCGTCAGCCATGATGCCAATGTCCGCGCTGCGCAGCGCTTGCCAAAGGGCGAATTGATCGAATTCGGTGAGGAGGCTCACCACGAAATCCTGCGCGAAGTGGATGCTGTGCGCGGACGGGCGATGGAGGCGATTGCCGAATTTCTGGATCGGGTCGCGCCTGCACGATGACGTCTGAATTGTACGATTTCGCAATCATCGGCGCAGGTATGGCCGGTGCCAGCCTTGCTGCGGAAATTGCCCCCTATGCGCGGGTGCTGGTGCTGGAGGCAGAACATGCGCCCGGCTACCATTCCACCGGTCGCTCAGCTGCGTTTTGGGAAGAATGCTATGGCGGGCCCGGTGTCGTTCCGCTGACTTTGCCGTCAGGCGCTTACCTGCGCGATCACGGCTTCTTGCGTCAGCGCGGCGCACTTTATGTCGGGCGGGCGCAGGACAAACAGACGCTCGACGGCTTTGTCCGGAATTTCGATGGCACAGGCGTAACAATAGAACGGCTTGGCCGCGAAGGGCTGGTGCAACGCGCGCCGCGCCTGCGGGAAGAATGGTGCGATGCGATCTGGGAACCTGCCTGCGCCGATATAGATGTCGCGGGCCTGCATCAGCATTATCTGAAAGCGATGAAGCAGGCTGGCGCGCAGCTTGTCTGCCGCGCGCGTGTCGCGCAGCTGGATCGGGAACAGGGCGGCTGGCGTATCACCACCGAAGCTGGCGACACGCACCGCGCAGCCCGCGTCGTTAACGCGGCGGGTGCATGGGCGGATACTCTGGCGCAGATCGCGGGAGCCAAGCCGCTTGGCATTGATCCCAAACGCCGCACGGTCGCGCAATTGCGGGTCGATCCTGCCGCGCCTGATGATCTGCCGCTGGTGCTCGACATCAATGGCGGGTTCTATTTCAAGTCGGACAATGGTCGACTGTGGCTAAGCCCGCATGATGAAATCCCGACAGTCCCGTGCGACGCCGCGCCTGAGGAAGTGGACGTTGCCACCGCCATTCACCGTTTCGAAAGCGTCACCAATTGGCGGATCGAAGCGGTTGAGCGCCGCTGGGCAGGTTTGCGCAGCTTTTCCCCCGATCGTCTGCCCGTGTACGGAGAAGACCCGGAGGTTGAGGGCTTTATCTGGTTTGCAGGGCAGGGCGGCTTTGGCATCCAGACGGCTCCTGCGGCTGCGCGGCTGGGTTCTCAATTGATGCTGGGGCTGGAGCGGGATGCCATGACATCGGGCATCCACGCGGATGCCTACAGTCCTGCGCGGTATCATGGTGTATCCGAGGCAAGAGTCGGGTAGCCAAGCAGCGACAATTCGCTAGGATACATGCAATTCCAGCAAACCAAGAGGGGACTTATCATGGCTCACAAGTTCGAAATCTATAAGGATAAAGCCGGCGAGTTTCGCGTTCGCTTCAGCTATAACAGCGAAGTGATGTTCTCGACCCAGGGGTATTCAAACAAATCGAGCGCGCAGAACGCGATTGACTCGATCAAGAAGAACGGCCCGGAAGCACCGGTTGAAGACAACAGCTAATCGCTGATCTGCCGATAGAGAAAGCGGGCGTGCCATCATTGCGTGGCGCGCCCGTTTTGTATTTGTGGCGGGGTTAAAGCGTCAGCTTTCCGAGGCGATCCGGTCGGCTTCATCGCTGGCCAATTGATCAACCCGTTCATTTTCGGGATGGCCCGAATGCCCTTTGACCCAATGCCATTCAATATCGTGGCGGGCAGAGACTTCGATCAGTTCATGCCACAGTTCTGCATTGCGAACCGGTTTTTTGCTGGCTGTGACCCAGCCGCGTTTTTTCCAGCCGTGGACCCATTTCGTAATGCCATCGAGGACATATTTGCTGTCTGAATACAGATCGACCTTGCACGGTTCGATCAGCGCAGAAAGGCCCTGAATGACCGCAGTCATTTCCATGCGGTTGTTGGTCGTATCCGCCTCACCGCCGGAAAGCTCTTTTTCATGCTTGCCCATGCGCAGCAGCACACCCCAGCCGCCGGGGCCCGGATTGCCCTTGCAGGCGCCGTCGGTGAAGATCTGTACGTTTTTCATGGGTTTTTCCATTACGATTTACGTAGCATCAGGCAAATATAGCCGCGCCATTCTCTTCGTAAAAGTGCCATCGTGAGACAAATTGCATCGGGTCCTTGCGTGTGACCAATGCGTCGTCAGGCGTATCAAGCCAGTCCTCTGCACGGCTGGCCACAAACCGCAAGGTCGCGCCCTTTGCGATTTCAGGCATCAGGGCGCGTTCTTCTTCGGTAAGGGGGCGCACGGACTGATAGCCTGCGATAATCGCTGATCCGACAGCCTCTTCATAACGGTTTTCCGCATCGAAGCTCCACGCCGCATGGGTCGTTGCAAGGTCCAGAGCCATCGCGCCGGTGCAGGCGAAGTAGAAATCAATCAGGCCTGTCACCTCGTCGCCCAGCATCAGGACATTGTCGGGAAACAGATCCGCATGAATCTGCGCCTGCGGCAGGGTTTCAAGTTCGATACGCGCCGCATTGTCGGCGGCTTCCATGATGGCGGGAAGATCCGGATGGATCGACGCCAGACCCTGCGCACCGCATTTGCGCAGCGTTGCGGCATTATCGGCAAAGCTCATCGTGTTGGCGCGGTTGAGCGTGAAGCCCTCGCTCGCCAGATGCAGCCGCGCCATCACCGCACCGATGCTGTATGCCTGTTCGGGGGTGGGCTGTGTGGGGGAAACGCCGGGCAGAAATTCAATCAGCGCCACCGCCTTGCCATGCTCCATCCGGAAAGACGCACCATCGCGATCATGGATCGTGCGCGGCACCGGACAGCCCTGCGCTGCAAGATAGTCCAGCAGTCCAAGGAAATAGGGCAGATCATTCAGATCAATCCGGCGCTCATACATGGTGAGGATGAACCGCGCGCCCGCCCCATCACTGCCGGTAGTCTCGATCAGCCAGTTCGAGTTCGATACGCCTTCGGCAATGCCTTTTGCCGAGACAAGCTCGCCGACGTCATATTGTGCGATAAGCGCAGCGAGTTCCTCTGCGCCCAGATGAGTGTAAACTGCCATACGTGATCGAGGTGCCGTATTATTCGGTCAGTTGTCGAGGCAGCTTGAACACCATCTTTTCCTCGGCAGTGGTGATGGTTTCTTCGCTGATAGGGCGCAGGGCTGCCAAACCTTCAACCACTTCGCGGACCAGAACCTCGGGAGCAGAGGCGCCCGCAGTCAGCCCCACTGTCTCCACTCCGTCCAGCCATGCCGGATCAATTTCCGATGCGCGCTGGATCAGTTTGCCCGGAGTGCCAAGCCGCTCTGCCACTTCGACAAGGCGCAGCGAGTTTGACGAATTGGGAGCGCCGACCACCAGCACCAGATCGCAGTCCTTGGCTAGTTCCTTCACCGCTGCCTGACGGTTGGAGGTGGCATAGCAGATGTCTTCCGCCTTCGGACCGCTGATATTCGGATAACGCCATTCCAGCGCGGCGATGACTTCGGAGGTGTCATCAACGCTCAGCGTCGTCTGGGTGAGATAGGCGAGCGGTTCGTCACTATCGAAGGGAAGCTTGTCCACATCTTCGATATTCTCGACAAGGGTCATCTGGCCCGGTTCCACCTGACCCATCGTGCCGATCACTTCGGGGTGACCTTCGTGACCGACAAAGATGATGTGACGGCCCTTTTCGATCTGGCGTTCTGCCTGACGGTGCACTTTGGAAACGAGCGGACAGGTCGCATCGAGATAGATCATCTCGCGCCGTTCCGCTTCTGCGGGGACGGCTTTCGGCACGCCATGCGCGCTGAAGACAACCGGCGCATCGGTGGGGACTTCGTCCAGTTCCTTTACGAAAATCGCGCCTTTGGCCTTCAACCCTTCGACCACGAATTTGTTGTGGACGATTTCGTGCCGCACATAGACCGGCGCGCCGTACCGTTCGAGCGCCTTTTCGACGATCTCGATCGCGCGGTCCACGCCAGCGCAAAAGCCGCGCGGGGCAGCGATCAGGAGTTTGAGCGGTGTCGGCTCTGCTGTGGCGGTCTCGCCAGCGTTGGGAAAGGGCGCGTTCATAATGGTCCCCCTAGCGCTTTCAGCCAGCCCCCGCTAGGGGACATGAAAGCTGCGTGTGTTTGCGCGCTCGCCGGGATCGGCAGAAGAGAATTTTTCAGGGACGGTTTTTGCATGACAACTCGCACAAAGGTTCTGACTGGCATCGCTATGTGCGCGGCGCTCGCGGGATGCGCGCGCGAAGGGGAACTGGTGGTCAATCAGGGGGTCGGCATCACGTCTGTCCTGACAACCTGCCCGGCAGTCGGCATTCCTGACTACACGGGCGATGTCACCACCTTCCGCACGGCGGGCGATCAGACATTTGCCAATCTCGACATGTCCGCCGCGATGACCAATCTGCGCTCAACCTGTGACGATACAGGCGCAAAAGTGTATTCAGAGGCATCCTTTGATGTGGTTGCCAAGCGCAGCGACACGCGCGGTGCGCGCACGGTGACGCTGCCCTATTTCGTAACGGTCCTGCGCGGCGGAAGCGCTGTGGTGACAAAGCGTGTGGGCCAAGTAACGCTGAATTTCGCCGACGGGGCGGAGCGGGCCTCTGCCAGCGCGAAGGCAGGCAGCTTTGTCGACAAGGCCGCCGCTTCGCTGCCCGCAGACATTCGCGAAAAGATCACCCGCAAACGACGGGCCGGTGATGTTGACGCCGCGCTTGATCCGCTTGCCGATAATGAAGTGAAGGCCGCAATTGCACGCAGCCGGTTTGAAATGCTGATCGGTTTCCAACTGACCGAAGACCAGTTGAAATACAACGCGACCCGCTGATTTCCGGCACAAGCTGTTTGGCGGGCGCCCGCCCTTTTGTTCGGTATGCGCCCGTTTCTATTGCGATGAGAGCAAACCGGGCTTGACCCGGCGGGCGGCTTCCTCATTTGCATCCATAACGCTGTTCGGCGAACGCATGAGACGATTATGACAACGCACACCCTTTACAACGCCTTCAAGGCCACCGTTGAAACCGCTCTGGGAGAGCTCGTCGCCGAAGGCGCGCTTCCCGAAGGCACCAGCTTTGCTAATGTCACGCTGGAGCCGCCGCGCGATCCGTCGCATGGCGATCTTGCGACCAATGCCGCGATGGTGCTGGCAAAACCGGCCAAGACCAATCCGCGCGCTCTGGCAGAGCTGATCACGGCAAAGCTGATTGCGCATCCGCAGATCACCAGCGCCGATATCGCAGGGCCGGGCTTCATCAACCTGCGACTGGACCCTGCTGCATGGCTGGCCGAACTGGCGGCCATCGCGGAACTCGCCGATGATTACGGCCGCTCCGCCATGGGGGCAGGCACCAGCGTCAATGTCGAATATGTCTCCGCCAACCCCACCGGCCCGATGCATATGGGGCACTGCCGCGGCGCGGTTGTGGGCGATGCTCTGGCCAAACTGCTGGAATTCGCAGGGCATGAGGTGATCCGCGAATATTATATCAACGATGCAGGCGGTCAGGTCGACGTGCTCGCCCGCTCCGCGCATCTGCGGTATCGGGAGGCGCTGGGTGAAGAGATCGGTGAAATTCCCGAAGGCCTGTATCCCGGCGATTACCTGAAACCCGTGGGCGAAGCGCTGGCCAGGGAATTCGGTGACAAGCACGCGGCTGAAGATGAAGCCGACTGGCTGCCGATTTTCCGCGCCGAAGCGGTCGCGCGGATGATGGACCTGATCAAGGCGGACCTCGCTCTGCTGGGTATCCACCACGATGTCTTCGCATCCGAAGCTGCTCTGCACGACGCAGGCAAGCCGGACGAAGCCGAAGCGTGGCTGCGTGCGCATGATCTTGTCTATGACGGCGTTCTGGAAGCGCCGAAGGGCAAAGCGCCGCCAGAAGATTGGGAGCCGGTGGAATTGCCGCTGTTCCGGTCTACCAAATATGGCGATGATCAGGATCGCCCGATCAAGAAATCCAACGGTGCGTGGACCTATTTTGGCGCGGACCTTGCCTATCACATGCAGAAAGCGTCCAAGGCTGACGCCCTGATTGATATCTGGGGCGCGGACCATGCGGGCACCGTCAAGCGGATCAAGGCCGCCGTTGCCGCTCTATCCGAAGGGCAGGGCAAGCCTGTGCCGTTTGATGTGAAGCTGGTGCAGATGGTCCAGCTGATGCGCGGCGGAGAGCCGGTGAAAATGTCGAAACGTTCCGGCAACTTCATCACCATTGCCGACATGATCGAAGAAGTGGGCAAGGACGTTGTCCGCTTCACCATGCTGACGCGCAAACCCGATGCACAGATGGAGTTCGACTTCGCCAAGGTGGTAGAGGCGAGCAAGGACAACCCCGTCTTCTACGTGCAGTATGCCCACGCCCGCATCCAGTCGACATTGCGCAAGGCGGCAGAGGCCGACATTGCGCCTTTGTCCGAAGCGCTTGAGCAATTGGGACAGGAAGAGCTTGCCCTGATTGCGCGCGCTGCGCAGTTCCCGCGCGAAGTGGAATCTGCGGCCAAGGCCCGCGAACCGCACCGGATCGCATTCTACCTCTACGACCTGGCGGCAGAGCTTCACGCCTTCTGGAACCTTGGCAATGATTCGCCGCAAAAGCGGTTCATCGTGGAACAGGATACGGGTTTATCCGCAGCAAGGCTTTTCCTTGCCGATGCAATCGGGCAGGTTCTGCGAAATGGGCTTGGCGTTCTGGGCGTTGAAGCTGTTGAATCTATGTAACTTGTCGCGGAAGCAGTGATAACTCGCATTTCGTGACAATGGCTAAGGGGCCGGGGATCAGCGATGATCGAAGCGGAATACGATGAAATTGACGGTTCAGGCAGTGAACTGGATCTGAGCGAGGAAGACAGTCTTCCCTGGCTTGAAGCGGATGAGGAAGACGATTCCGCCGGCAGCCTTGATACCGCGCAACTGGTTGGTTTTCTTGCGCTTCTGGGCGCTGTTCTTTTTGGCGTTCTGGGGACGATCTATTTCGTCTCACAAAGCGGCAGCTCGGACGAGATGGTCGCTGATGGCAGCACAATCGAAGCGCCCGAAGGCCCGTACAAGACCGCGCCTGATGACCCCGGTGGCAAGGAATTTGCCGGTACCGGCGATGTCGCGCCCGGTGTCGGGCAGGGGCAGGCACCCGATTCGCAGATGGCCAGCAATACAGGCGCGGCTTCTGGCGATCAGGATTTGAACATCGCAATGCCGTCCATCGGTGGCGGCGATGCGGCCACCGGTCAGGGCGGCGGCGCTTCGGGCAGCGGAACCAATCCACCACGCACCGGTGCCGCACGTGAAATCGCAGCGAATGGCGGCTCAACCAGCCAATCGGGCGTGTCGGGTAATTCGGGCAGTTCTTCTGCATCTTCGGGCGGAGTGGGCGTGCAGCTCGCCGCTTACAGCTCCCGTTCGCGGGCCGAGCAGGGCTGGCGCGATCTGAAAGGGCGCACCTCGGCGTTGAGCGGTTTTAAGCATCGCGTTGTCGAAGGGCAGGTCGATATCGGCACTGTCTACCGCTTGCAGGCAGTCGCTGCGAACCGTTCGGCCGCAGACAAGCTTTGCGCGACTCTGAAACGGCAAGGGCTGGATTGCGCGGTGAAACCCTGAACAGGGCTGGCAAAGGCCGCTGCGAAGCGGTTTTGTCCGCATTTTCCCCCTGTTTTCGCGTGTCACAATGGTTACCCCGCTTGCCTGAGCGCGTCCCTGCTGCAACGCTGCGTGCATGACACCGGCAATATTCGGATGCTCCGGACCTCAACTGACGGCGGATGAGCGCGCATTTTTCCGCGACGCTGACCCGGCGGGCTACATCCTGTTCGGGCGCAATTGCGAAAACCCCGAGCAGCTGCGCGCGCTGACGGACGACTTGCGCAGCATTCACGGGCGCGACCGTTTGTTTGTGTCGATTGATCAGGAAGGCGGAAGGGTCGCTCGACTGCGCCCGCCGCACTGGTCTGCCTATCCCGCAGGCGAGGCATTCGACCGCCTGTATTCGCTCGCCCCAGCAAGTGCGATTGAAGCCGCGCGTGCCAATGCCAGGGCGATGGCGCTGGAACTGGCGGCGATGGGGGTCACTGTCACCTTCCACCCGCCACTCGACCTGCGGCAGCCGGGCGCGCATGATGTGATCGGGGATCGCGCTCTGGGTGCGGACCCGATGCAGATTGCCGCGATCGGACGCGCCTTGCTTGATGGGTTGAGCAGTGGCGGGGTCACGGGTTGCATAAAGCATATGCCGGGCCATGGCCGGTCTATGGTGGACAGCCACAAGGAAGTGCCCACCGTGCACGAAAGCGCGCAGGAACTGGCGGCGGACCTCGCGCCGTTCAAGGCGCTCAATTCAGCGCTGATCGGTATGACAGGGCATCTGATCTTCCCGGTGTGGGATGCGGACAATCCGGCCACCCTTTCCCCCACGATAATCAGTGAGATCATTCGCGGCGAGATCGGTTTCGATGGTCTTTTGCTGACTGACGATATCGACATGGAGGCACTGTCTGACAGCGTGCCTGAGCGCGCGGCGAGAGCACATGCTGCGGGCTGCGACATCATCCTGAACTGCTGGGCCAAGATGGACGACATGCAGGGCATTTGCGAAGTCCTGCCGACAATGGGCGAGGCGACCTCTAAACGCCTCGAGCGCGCTCTGGAAGGCACCGAGATCGCCCAAACCATACCCGAGCAGCAGGCAGAACTTCTGGCCAAGCGCGATGCCCTGCTGGCCTTGGCGGAGCAGCCTGCATGACCGGTCCGCAAGACGATGGCGGCTTCATGCTGGTTGGCGGATCAGCCAACAGGCCTGAGCCAACTGCGGAAGGTTGGAGCGATGACGAAGCGCGCGCCGACCCGCAAAACGATCCGGAAAAGCTCTATCTTGAACTCGACGGTTGGGAAGGACCGCTTGATCTGTTGCTTGATCTCGCGCGGCGGCAGAAAGTTGACTTGCGCCAGATTTCAATCCTCGCGCTGGTTGACCAGTACCTGACCTATATCGACCGCGCAGCGGACCTCCGTCTGGAACTGGCGGCGGATTACCTCGTCATGGCGGCGTGGCTCGCCTACCTCAAATCGTCCCTGCTTCTGCCCAAGGAAGAGCAGGAAGATCCCAGCCCCGAAGAACTCGCCCTTCGGCTGCAATTGCGGCTTCAGCGGCTTGCCGCGATGCGGGAGTCTGCCGCGCGGCTGATGGCCCGTGACCGCATTGGCCGCGACATTTTCCTACGCGGAGCTCCCGAAGGTTTGCGCATTGATCGCAAGACCATGTGGAAGAGCGATGCCTATTCGCTGATCCAGGCATACGGACAGGTCAAGGCGCGCACCGCGCCGCGCATCTATCACGTGGCAGACCGACCAGTGATGACGCTCGACAGCGCGCTTGACCGCGTGTCTGCCATGCTTGGCGTGAGTGTGGAGTGGATGGATATACGCAGCTTTCTGCCACCGCACGCCAATCCGGAACTGCGCAAATCGGCGCTCGCCTCCAGCTTTGTCGCCGCGCTGGAACTGGCGCGGTTGGGCAGGGCGGAAATCGCACAGGATGAGGCATTCTCTCCGCTGCGCATACGGCGCCTGAAAGACGGCCAGCCCCAAGGAACCGCGCAGTGAGCGAGGATACGGTCCCTTCAGATGACGTTGCTCCGCAGCGCTCCCCTGACGAGATCGAGCGCGCATTGGAGGCCACTTTGTTCGCAGCCGAGGAGCCGATGGGCGTTGATGCGCTATCGGCCCATTTGGGCGGTCTTGAAAATGCTGCGGTGCGCGAAGGGCTGCGTGCGCTGGCTCAGCATTACTCTGATCGCGGCATCAGGCTGGTTGAGCGGGGCAAGCGCTGGCATTTTGAAACCGCGCCCGAACAGGCGCATTTGCTGCGGCGCGAGCGTGAGCAGGTCCGCCGCCTGAGCCGCGCGGCCACCGAAGTGCTGGCTATCATCGCCTATCACGAACCTGTCAGCCGTGCCGAAATCGAATCCATACGCGGTGTGCAGACGGCCAAGGGCACGCTGGACGTGCTGCTTGAAGCGGGCTGGATCAAGCTGGCAGGCCGCCGCGAAGTGCCTGGCCGTCCGGTGATTTACGCGACAACGCCCGAATTCCTCGATCATTTCGGCCTCACATCGCGCCGTGACTTGCCCGGCATGGATGAATTGCGCGCAGCGGGCCTGCTTGATCCGGTGGATGAGGCCCTCGATGAAGCGCTTGAAAATATGGGCAAGGGCAGCGATCCCGATGATGATGGCGGGGATGACGGCGAAGACCCATCAGACGATGAAGAAGGCTGGGAATAACTGCCGGTAACGAAAGGCGATATTCAGCCGAACCCGCATATCATATGGACATTCACTGGCGCGGAGCCGAGAACGCGCCTATATTACACCAACGACAACTTCACCAAAGGGTACACCCATGGGTCTCAGCGTCTGGCAACTCGCGATCATCGCCGTAGTAATCCTCGTCCTGTTCGGGCGCGGACGCATTTCGGAAATGATGGGCGATTTCGGCAAAGGCATCTCCAGCTTCAAAAAAGGCATGAACGAGGAAGACGCAGACAAATCCTCTTCAAAAGGCCAGATCGAAGCCCCCGCGAAAGACGTGCCTGCCTCGGAAACCAAGGCGAAAGAAGCCAGCGACAGCACTGGCTCTTAAGTCCGGCCGTTCCGGCGACCTGCGATAAACGCGCAGGGTATCCTTTAGCATCAGGAGAAGCCCGCAGGGGCGTTGCGTAATGTTCGATATCGGCGCTCTTGAATTGCTGGTCATCGTGATTGTCGCGGTGGTCGTGATCGGCCCCAAGGACATGCCGCTCGCCATGCGTACGGTTGGCCGGTGGGTTGGCAAGGTCCGCCGTGTGTCCGCGCATTTCCGCAGCGGGATTGATGCGATGGTGCGCGAGGCCGAACTTGAAGACATGGAAAAGCAGTGGAAGGCCCGCAATGAAGAGATCATGCGCAATTCCGCTGATCCCAGCGACCCGGCCACTGCCATGACTGGCCCGCCACCGGGTGCAGCGAAAGATGTCTCTGCTCCGGTCAAGGATGGCAGCGTGGCCGAAGCTGTGGACCCGCCCGCAAAGCCTGCGGAAAAGGGTTGATCCATGGCTCTTGAGATAAAGGATATTGATGAAACCCGCGCGCCGCTGCTCGATCATCTGATCGAATTGCGGGGCCGGCTGATGCGCTCCATCTTTGCGCTGGCGATTGCGTTTTCCATCTGTCTTTATTTTGCAGACCCGATCCTTGGCTATCTGGTCCAGCCGTTGCGGGATGCCTTTCCGGCAGGAGAAGGGCGGTTGATCTTCACAAAGCTGCCCGAAATCTTCTTCGTCGAAATCAAGGTCGCAGTTTTCGCGGGCTTCATGCTCAGCTTTCCGGTGATCGCGAACCAGCTTTGGGCGTTCGTTGCGCCAGGTCTGTACGCGAATGAGAAGAAGGCGTTCCTGCCGTTCCTGATCGCAACGCCGGTGCTGTTTCTGGGCGGTGCGGCGCTGGCCTATTACGTGGTGATGCCGATCGCGTTCATCTGGTTTCTTGGCTTTGGCGGGGAACGTGGCGGTCTTGCGGTTGAGGCGATGCCATCGGCGGGTGAATATCTGGGCCTTGTGATGCAGTTCATTCTGGCATTCGGGCTGACATTCCTGTTGCCGGTGCTGCTGATGCTGTTGAACCGGGCGGGTATCGTCACGCGTGACCAGCTCGTTGTGGCGCGCCGCTATGTGATCGTGGGCATCATGATCATCTCCGCGATTGTGACGCCGCCTGATCCGGGAACGATGATCCTGCTGGCTGTGCCGCTGATGTTGTTGTTTGAAGGCTCGCTCCTCCTGATGCGTTTTCAGGAAAAGAAGTCGGCGCCTGCACCGGCAGAAGGCAAACCGGTTGCCTCATCAGACAGCGGCACCGTTTCCGACAAGACCTAAACCGCCGCCGGTTTTTCCAGCGGCGCGATTGCTGTGGGGCGGTCACTGCGCGGTCGGGCTTTCCTTGATGGCGGGCCTTTACGCGGCACGCCACAGCAATCCTTCACTGATGCGAGTAATGGCCAATCGGATGGCTCTCGGGAACGAGGCCAAAAAAAAGGGCCTCGCGAAGGAGGCCCTTTCAAAATTCGTTTCAGTCAGTCTTACGGGCTGACCGAGCTGTCGTCGCCACCGTCGGCAGCGATCACGATGCCAGCAATGATTGCTGCAGCAGCGAGAATGCCGAGGATGATGCCCGAACCTTCGAGCTCGCTCTCGCCGGAAACCGGCGCGCTTGCGCGAGCAAAATCTGCCTGTGCGATTGCCGGTGCGGCGGCCAGCGAAACAGCTGCGGTCGCCATAGCGATATTACGGAACTTCATCGATTCGTCTCCTGTGAGCTCTTGTTTTAGTAAATTTCGCCTTTGGATAGGCGAGAGCTTGAGATTTGACAACCCGTTACCTGTATCAAACCGTGTCCCGAGTTGCTGAAAGAACAGTTTGTATTCAACTCCATACGCGAAATGTGACAAAATTACATCGCCTACCATATGGTCAAAAACGTTTCTCCAACATTAACCATGTGTCAGACTTCGCAAGCTGTCAGACGGTGCGACCCGTTCTGTAATCCAACCATATCGCGTGTTCGCACAGCGCTATGGATTGTTTGCATGACTGATTTATGAATCTTGGCTCGAACTCAAGATACTACGGGCAACTACTTATCACCCTCACTGATGTTACAATAAACCACAGTCATCATTTTGCCGATACCTGCTGCCCGCCGATCCAGACCTGCAGTATCTGTGTTTCCCTGATGTCAGCAGGGGACGCCAGCATCGGGTCGCGGTCCACGAACAGGAAGTCTGCCCGTTCGCCGGGGATGAGCCGTCCGAACCGGCCCTCTGCAAAAGCGGCATAGGCGGCATCGGCGGTAAAAGCGTTGAGCGCGGCTGTCCGGCTGACTGTTT
Organism: Pseudomonadota bacterium; assembly: GCA_034211135.1. GTDB lineage: Bacteria > Pseudomonadota > Alphaproteobacteria > Sphingomonadales > Sphingomonadaceae > Erythrobacter. Next base: position 10,229 of record JAXHVK010000022.1, on the reverse strand, counting down.
CCTGAGCGCGCCAGCCGCCGAACGGCTTTCCATTGGCATCGGTTCGGCTGATGGCAACGGCGATCCCGGCAAAAGCATCGGCAGGCTCCACCGGTGCGTCCGATCCGAATGCCAGCCGCCCGCCAGCTTCAAGCACGCTGCGCCACGCATATGCGCCGCCCAGACGATCTTCGCCAAGACGGGCTTCTGCCATGAACATATCAGATGTCTGGTGCAGTGGCTGCATCGAAGCAATCACGCCGTGCCGACCAAAGCGGGCGAGGTCATCGGGATCGACGATCTGCGAATGTTCGATCCGCCAGCGGCGATCACCCTTATACGTATCCGAAAGCTCCTCAATCGCATCGAGGACATCGCGGTTGGCCGCATCGCCGATGGCGTGGATTGCCGTCTGAAAGTTATCGAGCGCGGCGCGGCTCATCAGATTGCGCAATTGGGCCTGCGTCAGCAGCGGCAGGCCGCGCGTGTTGGGCATGTCTTCATACGGTTCGATCAATGTCGCACCGCGCGAACCCAGCGCGCCGTCCAGATACAACTTGATCCCTGCCAGACGCAGCTTGTCATCATACAGCCAGGGGGTTGGGCCAGGGCCGCCAATCAGTTCCATCGCCTCTACACTGGAGGCATAGGAGACGATGCGCACTTTCAGCGTGCCCCTATCGCCTGCGCGGCGGAAGGTTTGCCAGTCTTCTATCGGAGTACCCATATCGGCAACGGCGGTGATGCCATTGGCGATCAGGCGTTCCTGTGCCTTTGCAAAGGCCGCATCGCGATCTTCGGGGCGGGGTTTGGGAACGGAATCGCCCACAAGAGCAATCGCATTGTCCACGAACACACCCGAAGGCGCGCCGCTGGCATCACGGATGACCTTGCCGCCAGCGGGGTCTTTGACATCTGCGGTAATGCCTGCCCGCTCCATCGCGAGGCTGTTTGCCCAGTTTGCGTGATTGTCTGCCCGCTCCAGCCATACGGGACGGTCAGAAACGACCGCATCCAGCTCTGCCGCGGTGGGAAAGCGGCCAAGGCCCCATTTTTCCTGATTCCAGCCGCGCCCCAATATCCACGGGCGGCCCGGATTGTCCTCAGCGAATTTCTTGATCGTCGCCAGTGCATCTTCGAGGCTGGTTGTTTCCGAAAGGTCCAGCGTCAGCGCGGCGAAGCCGATATCCATCACATGGACATGGGCATCGAACATGCCGGGCAACATCACGCGTCCTTCGCCATCAATGCCGTAATCGGTTTCAGGCCGCTGTTCGCCGCGTTTCAGCACTTGGGTAATCCGGCCATCATCGTCGAAAACCAGACCGGTAAAGCGCAGCACTTCGCCGTTTTCATCAATGGTAACGCCATCAACATTATCGACGAGCGTATCGGCGAATGCGGGGGTCGCCAGCAATGCGGCACATGTTGCAAGAGCGCGGGTAATCAGGCGCATGATCGGTAATTCCCTGTTTGAATTCTATTTCTTCGGCAAGCGGGATATAAGCGCGCTGGTATCGTGCCGTGCGCCGCCCGCTGCCTGTACATCGGCGTAAAACTGATCGACCAGAGCCGTGATCGGCGAGGACAGGCCCAGCCGGCGCGCTTCATCCAACGCATAGCCAAGATCTTTGCGCATCCAGTCAATCGCAAAGCCGAAGTCGAACTGATCGGCTGTCATCGTTGCCCAACGATTGTCCATCTGCCAGCTTTGTGCAGCGCCGCCGCTGATCGCCTGATACGTCCTATCGAGGTCCAGCCCCGCCGCCTGCGCCAGCCGGATACCTTCGGAAAGGCCGCCCAGCACGCCTGCAATGCACATCTGGTTGACCATTTTGGCAGTCTGGCCCGCGCCCACATCACCCACATGCACGATGGATTTGGCATAGGCCTGCATCACCGGCTGTGCAGCGGCCATATCCTGCGCTGATCCGCCGCACATGATCGCAAGCTGGCCGTTCTCGGCGCCTGCCTGCCCGCCGCTGACGGGCGCATCGATAAAGCCGATTCCGTGCTGCGTTGCCTGTGCTGCAAGCGTGCGGGCCATATCAGCAGAAACGGTGGTGTGATCGACTAGCAAGGTGCCGCTTTCCATTCCGCAAAGCGCGCCATCATTGCCGGTTGTGACTGCGGCGAGGTCTTCGTCATTGCCCACGCAGGTAAAGACGATCTGAGCGCCCGATGCGGCCTTTGCAGGCGTATCGGCAAAGGTGATCTCAAGCCCTTCTTCAGCCCATTTCTCGCGCCAGTCGTCGGCTCTTTTCGGTGAACGATTATAGGCGGTTACGCGGTGTCCCGCACGGGCAAGATGGCCCGCCATCGGGCCTCCCATAACGCCCAGACCGATCAACGCGGTGTTTGCTGAAGTGTTCATGGTCGCAGTGCCTAAAGCCAATCGGTTTGCTTGCCAATGCGGCTATTGCAGCACGGCACCGGCTATTCGCGAAAGCCCCGCTATGCCGTTTGCCAAGGAATTGTTGCGGCAAATTGTGCAAATCGGTTTGCCCCTACGGTTGTGTGGGCCTAACGCGGACGGCACTATGAATGCACCAGACACAGTATCGAACGCGGTCGCCACTCCGGCAGACCTGACCATCGAAACCGTCCGCGCGGCTGCTGCGCGGATTGAAGGCGCGGTTGTGCGCACACCGATGATGCATTCGATTACCCTGTCGGAAATTACCGGCGCGGAAATCTGGCTGAAGTTCGAAAACCTCCAATTCACCGCCGCTTATAAAGAGCGTGGCGCGCTGAACGCGCTGCTTCATTTGACCGAAGAACAGAGACAGCGCGGCGTAATCGCGGCGTCTGCGGGCAATCATTCGCAGGGGCTTTCCTATCACGGCACTCGCCTTGGCGTGCCTGTCACCATCGTCATGCCGCGCACCACACCAACGGTTAAAGTGATGCAGACGGAAAGCGTGGGCGGCAATGTCGTTCTGCATGGTGAAACGTTTGACGATGCCGCTGCTCATGCGCGAGAGCTTGAGGTGGAGCGCGGGCTTACCTTTGTGCATCCGTTTGATGATCCGCTGATCGCATCGGGGCAGGGAACCGTCGCGCTGGAAATGCTGGACGTGAAGCCGGATCTGGACTGCATTGTCACGCCGATTGGCGGGGGCGGCCTTATCAGCGGGATGGCGACCGTGGCGAAGGACCACAATCCCGATATCGAAGTGGTCGGTGTGCAGGCGGCTTTGTTCCCCAGCATGTTTGCCCGCATGAAGGGTGAAGAACGCGATTGCGGCGGTGACACTCTGGCCGACGGCATCGCCGTAAAGCGGCCCGGTGAATTCACCGCGCAAGTGATCAAGCAGTTGGTGGATGACATCCTTCTGGTCGAAGAGCCTGCCTTGGAGAAGGCCGTCGCCCTGTTGCTCCAGATAGAGAAAACCGTTGTCGAAGGGGCTGGCGCGGCTGGCCTTGCCGCAGTACTTGCCAATCCGGATCGGTTCAAGGGCAAGACGATTGGCCTCGTCCTGTGCGGCGGCAACATTGATACACGCCTGCTTGCGAATGTGCTGCTGCGCGATCTGGCCCGACAGGGGCGGCTGGCGCGTTTGCGCGTGACCTTGCAGGATCGCCCCGGCGCCCTGTTCAAGGTGATGCGCCTGTTCGATGCCCACAACGTCAACATCATCGAAATCTATCACCAGCGCATTTTTACGACCCTCCCAGCCAAGGGGCTTATCACCGATATCGAGTGTGAGGCACGCGATGCCGCGCAGGTCGAACGGCTGGTCAGCGCGCTGCGTGATGCCAACTACGCTGTTGAAGTCGTCGAGCTGAACTGATCGGGTTCACATTTCGGGACTTGCACGCTCCAATTCGGGACGAGCGGCCCTTTGCGCTGCGCGAAAACCTCCGGACCGGACTCAATCCACCGCTGGTTTGTGCAAAGTAACCTAATATTTACCCTGATTCGTGGTTAAAAGTCTTTTACGGGGGAACTGGGTTGGGCATAAGAATGTCTTAACAAAGACACCGCTGATTCCAATTCCGATAAGGAAATCGCTCTCTCGTGACGGCTCCTATCCGCTTTCCCCGCTTTTTCGTCACGAGCCCTGCGCCGTGCCCATATCTGCCTGACCGGCAGGAGCGGAAAGTGTTTACGGAGCTGAAGGGGGCGAATGCCGATCAGTTGAACGAAGCGCTGGGCCGCATCGGTTTCCGCCGCAGCCAGACGGTTGCGTATCGTCCCAGCTGCATTGATTGCCAGGCTTGTGTTTCGGTTCGCGTGGTTGCGGATGAATTCAAACCGTCCAGCACGCAGAAGCGAGAGATCAAGAAGCACCGCGACCTTGTCGTGACCGAATGCCGCCCGTGGGCAACCGAAGAACAATTCGAACTGCTCAGCAAATATCTCGGCGTGCGGCATCCTGACGGGGGCATGTCCCAGATGGATGAGCTCGACTATGCCGACATGGTCGAACACACGCCTGTGACCAGCCACCTTGTCGAATATCGTGAACCGACTGCCGATGGTTCACCGGGCAAACTGGTGGGGGCTTGCCTGACGGATCGTCAGGGTGATGGCCTGTCGATGATCTATTCCTTCTATGATCCCACGCATGAAGAGCGCGCGGGTCTGGGCAATTATATCATCCTTGATCACATCCAGCGCGCTGCGAAGGACGGCCTGCCGTTTGTTTATCTGGGCTATTGGGTCGAAGGTTCCCCGCGCATGGCGTACAAGGTCCGCTATCGCCCGATGGAAAAGCTGACCCGGGACGGCTGGCAGCGCATGTCAAAGGACGAACAGACACGTCTTATCGCCGAGGCGACTGCCCCGCGCGACAAGGCGGATGGAACCATTGGCGCTGCCAGAGGTAAAGACGGGCAACCTGTGAAGTTTCCTGCGAGCTGATTATTTGCGCATTTCCCGTCTGACACTGGCGTTTGCCGCCGGGCTTTGTGCGCACTATATCCCAGCCGCCGCGCAAGAGGTGTCCCAGGATCAAGGCGAGATACAAGGCGCGCCCCAGAGTGAGGCCCAAGGCGAGGCCCAAGGCGAGGCAGAGCCGGACGCCGCCTCGCCACCGCAGGAAGAACAGCCCGCCACGCCCCTGTCTCTCGATGATCTGATCCCGTCCAGCGCCGTAGAGAACTCTGAAAGCTGGGCTGCGGACGGTGTCGCAAATCCCGCACCCAATGCGCCGCCAGCGGTCGAGGATGTCGACGATCTCGACATCGTTCTTGACCCAGCAACCGATCCCCGGCGGCTTGCCCTGCCGGAAGAGGTCGCTGTGCCAGACCGGTTGGAAGCGGACCCGCAGGTAGAGGCATTGGCGCAGATTGATGCGCCCGATCTGGTGGAATTGCCCGAACTGGCGGAAGTCAAGATCAGCGATGAATTGATCCTCGCCTTCCCGATGGATGCCAGCCTGTTTCCCGAACAGGACCGCTTTATCGACCGGTTCCGCGCGCTTTCAACGATCGAGGCGCTGGACGGCGGGGACGACACCGTGCCGCAGCTCGCGGCAAGGGCACGCGCCGATGAAGAACTGCTGGTCGATGTGCTGCGCAATTACGGCTATTATAATGGTGAGGTCGTCCGCCAGCTTTCGGGTGGGCGCAGGGGTGTTGAGCGCGGTGACGACAGCCAGCGTGAACGGCCCGTTGATACCGATCCGCAGGTCCGTTTCGATATCCTGCCGGGCGACAGATACAGCTTTGGCCGGATAGATCTGGGCGGCCTTTCCAGCGCGAGCGCAGTGGACGGAACGGCGCTGACCGATGGCTTTGCGATAAAGTCGGGCGATCCGCTATATGCCGATCGTATTCCGGAAGAGATCGCTGGCATCAGTTTTGATCTGGGCGAAAACGGCTATCCTTTCGCGGAAATCGGAGAGCCTTTCCTGCTGATCGACCATGCGCGGACCGAAGGCGATCTTACCGTCGATGTGGAGCCGGGCGGCAAATATGTCTTTGGCGAAGTCGTAAGCGATGATCCGCGCTTTCTATCGGGAAGGCACTTGTCTGAAATCGCGCGGTTCGAACCGGGTGACACATACCAGACGACGCTTCAGGCCGATCTGCGCCGCGCTGTTCTGGCAACCGGACTTGTCTCCAGCGCTGTCGTAACCCCGCGTGAAGTGCGCGCGCCCGACGGCGAAGAGCCGGGCGAGGTCGCGCTGGATGTCAGCCTGGAACGCGCACCGTTGCGCACCGTATCGGGCGCCATCGGATACGGCACCGAAGAAGGTATCCGGCTTGAGGCTGGCTGGGAGCATCGCAATCTCTTCCCGCCCGAAGGTGCCCTGAAACTGCGCGGCATCCTTGGTACGCAGGAACAACTCGCCAGCGTCAGTTTCCAGCGCAACAATTTTGGCGGGCGCGACCGTATTCTGACGATTGATGCCTATGCCAGCGATCTTGATACGGATGCGATTGACGCGCGCACAATTGCCCTTCGCGCCACGTTTGAGCGTGTGTCCAACCTCTTGTTCCAGAAACAGTTCAGCTGGGCCGTTGGCGGTGAAGTTCTGTTGACGGATGAGCGCAATTCAACCTTTTTCGACACTAACATACCGCGTCAGGAATATCTTATTGGTGGTCTGTTCGCCCGCGCCACGATTGATGGCAGTGATGATCTGCTTGATCCGTCGCGTGGTTTCCGCCTGACAGGCGAAATCGCACCGGACATCAGCCAGACGCAGGGCACCACCAGTTTCTACGCGCGCGCAGGCGTGGATGCGACCTATTACCAGCCCGTGGGCAAGCATGTTCTGGCCGGTCGGTTGCATCTTCAAAGCATAGCTGGCGCAGGCGTGTTCGATATCGCGCCGTCGCGCAGGCTATATGCGGGCGGTGGCGGGTCTGTGCGCGGCTATGCCTTTCAGGCGATTGGCCCGCGCGATGATTTCGGCAATCCGATTGGCGGGCGCTCGCTGGTCGAAATGTCCGCAGAGGCCCGCATCCAGACCGGCCTTCTGGGCGGGGCGGTGGAGGTTGTGCCCTTCGTTGATGCAGGCTCCGTCTCCACCTCAATCGGGCCAGACTTTGGCGTGATCCGCGTTGGTGCAGGCATTGGTGTTCGGTACAAAACCAGCTTTGGCCCGATCCGTGTCGATGTGGGCGTGCCACTGAATCCCGACGAATTTGACTCGCCTGTCGCCGTCTATGTCAGTCTGGGGCAGGCATTCTGATGGTCGATCAGGGAACATCAACCACCGAAGCGGCCCAGGAAACGCCAGAGCGCAAGCGCAAACGCCGCTGGTTCAAACGCGCCGGTTGGGCGCTGGCGATAGTGCTGTTGCCTTTTGTGCTGGCCGGATTGTTTCTCGCTTCCCCTATCGGCAAACGCTTTGTCGCGGATCAGATTGCGCAGGTCGCGCCCGCATCCGGCCTTCGCTTTACTGTGGGCCGGATTGAAGGGGAACTCTACAGCAAGGCCACCCTGCGCGACGTAACCGTTTATGATCCTGAAGGCGCATTCCTCACCATCCCCGAAGTCGAGTTGGACTGGCTGCCGCTAAACTGGCTTTGGAGCGGGCTTGATATCAGGGAGCTGACGGCGAAGCGGGCGCGACTGGAGCGTCTGCCGGAGCTTCTGCCGGGTGATCCCGATGCGCCGCTGCTGCCCGATTTCGACATTCGCGTTGAAAGGTTTGCTATTGAAAACCTGACATTGGCAGAAGGGCTTGCGGGAGAGGACGCACAGCGCGTCGATCTCAATGCGCAGGTCGATATCCGTTCAGGCCGCGCGCTGATTGATGCAGACGGTGCACTGGGGCCGGAAGACCGGATTGACCTGCTGCTGGATGCGGCCCCTGATGGCGACCGGTTTGACCTGTCGTTCGACTATCGCGCGGCGGCCGATGGTCCGATTGCAGCGCTCGCCGGTCTAGACGCTGCGTATGAAGCGCGGATCGCGGGGGAGGGCACATGGACGCGGTGGCTTGGCCATGCGCTCGTGCAGAAACAATCTGCCGATCAGCCTGCCGAAAGAGTGGCCGCCTTCGAAATCAGCAACGATGCCGGACAATACGGCCTTCTGGGTAAGCTTGCCCCCGGTTTCGTGCAGCAGTCCATCCTCGGGCGTGCGACCGGAGAGGAAGTGGGGCTCGCATTGACAGGCACACTTGAAAGCAGCGTGTTCGATGGCACGGCGCGCGCGGTTTCTGATGCGCTGGACATTCGCGGCAACGGTGCACTTGATCTGGCGGGCAATGCCGCAGACGGATTTGATGCAAGCGTGGTCTTGCGCGATCCCGATTTGCTGGGCGAAGCGGCGCGGCTGGAAGGTGCGCGGCTGGTTGCATCTCTGAATGGTCCTTTCCGCGATCTTGCTATCGTTCATGAATTGACGGCAGATGCCCTCGACACAGGTGTCGCCCGCCTCGAAGGGATTGAGCAAAAGGCGACTGCGCGCTTTGTCGATGGCAAGTTTACCCTGCCGCTGGCGACCAGTATCGGGCGGGTGGTGACGGGGCAGGAAACCGTCGATCCACGCCTGATTGACGGGGTTATGCGCGGTACGCTGACCTATGAAGCGGGCAAGCTTGAGACAGATGCCACACGCATCGCCTTTAACGGACTAACCGCAGACATGACGCTGCGCGGTGATGTTGGCGCTGGTGCCTATGCGGTGGCAGGTCCGATTAATGCGCGCGGAGTGACCATCCCCGAGGTCGGTATGGTCGCTGGGCAGGCGAAGATACTCGCCAAGTTCGGAACGCGTATTCCGTGGAGTCTCAATGCCAATTTCGCTGGCAGGCTGGGCGGTATCAGCAACGCGACCATCGCCAATGTTGCTGGTGAGGATATCCGGCTTCAGGGCCGCGTGGGCATGGGCGGGAACAGCCCGATAGTGCTGCGCGATGTTGTGCTGGATTCCGAACGTCTCGATGCGCGCTTTGACAGCCGGTTGATCGGCGGGCGCACCACTTTGGCGGGGTCTGGACGCCATGTGCAATATGGCCCGTTCGATGTCGAGGCAGAGCTGGCTGGCGACGATGTACGGGCGGAGCTGGTTCTGGCCGACCCGCTGCCTGCTGCGGGCCTTTCCAATGTGCGCGTCGGCCTTGCGCCCAGCGATGATGGCTTTGCGCTGGATGTCGCAGGTGGATCGCTGCTCGGCCCGTTCGAAGGCGCTTTGGATCTTGTCATTCCGGCAGGCGAGCCGGTTCAGATCGCGGTCAATCAGCTTCGCGTCTATCGCACCAACGTTACCGGCAGGCTCGCCTTTGCCGATGCAGGGCTGACAGGTAATCTGGCGCTGGCAGGCGGTGGTCTTGACGGCACGGTGGCGATCAATCCTGCGCAGGCAGGTGCAACCGGATTTGATGTAGACCTGACAGCATCACAGGCCCGTTTCGGTGGGGAAACCGCTTTTGCTCTGGCAAGCGCGAATATTGATGCGCGCGGCCAGTTCGGCGGTGATGCGCCTTCACAGATCAGCGCCGATATTGCGGGATCAGGGCTGCAATATGGCGCTTTGACCATTGCCCGCTTCGCCGCCAAAGCGAGTGTGGTGGACGGGGTTGGCGATGTTACCGCCTCGATCGCAGGCCGCCGTGCAGACCGGTTTGCGCTGAAGCTTGACGGCGATGTAACCGCCGAACGGATCGCGCTGCTGGCCCGCGGAGAGTATGGTGGCCGGAGGATCACCATGCCGCGCCGCGCGGTGCTGACGGCGCTTGATGGTGGCGGATACAGACTTGCCCCGACACAGATCGGTTACGCCCGTGGCTATGCGATTGTCGAAGGGCAATTGGGCGGCGCGGTGACAGATATGTCGGCCAGCCTTGCACGCATGCCGCTGCGCCTGGCTGATCTGGCTGGCGCAGATCTGGGGCTTAGCGGCAGGCTGTCGGGCCGTATGAATTATCGTCAGTCAGGCAGCGGCGATCCCACCGCTTCGGCTCGATTGCAGGTGGAGGACTTTGCGCGATCCGGCCTTGTCCTGTCTTCGCGACCGATTGATCTGCTGGCTGGCCTTGATCTGTCGGGGGGCAGGCTAAACGCGGTATTCACTATCGACAGCGACGGCGGCCAGCTGGGCCGTCTGGATGCGCGCATCAGCGGCATCAGTGGTGACGCACCGCTGACGCAGCGTATTATGGGTGGTCAGCTTGCCGCGCGACTGGGCTACGATGGACCGGCGCAATCGCTCTGGCGTCTGGCGGCGATTGAGACGTTTGATCTGACCGGTCCGATCAAGGTTTCCGCACGGGCCACCGGAACGCTCAACAATCCGAACATTACGGGGCAACTCGCCAGCGACGATCTGCGCCTGCAAAGCGCGG
>JAXHVK010000021.1:0-28361 GCA_034211135.1 Pseudomonadota bacterium | reverse complement strand
GGTGGACCTGAACCGAAAGCTTTTCACTGGTGAACAGGTATTTGACCAGCAGGTCAGAATGTTCTGCGGGCGGTTCGAACCAGATTTCTCCGATCCGTGCGTCATCAGGGGCGCAGAACGGGTCTGGCAATTGCGTCCGGCCCCAAACCTTTTCGACCGACCGCGTGGGGAGTTTCCGGGCCGCGCCGCTGGCTGGCTTAACCGTCGAACCGCTGGCTGGCCCTGCCCCTGTCACTGATTTGCCGCTCCGGGCAACTTGCCAACCCGCTGTGCTCCATCGCGGGTTGTGACCATCACCTCACCGTTTGATACGATGATGCAGACATCTTCCAGCCCGATCGCCGAGACACGCGGCCCGTCACTGACTGTCAGGACATTGCGGCACTGATCAAGATCCGCCGTCCCGCCGCGTGTAACATTGCCATCGCCATCAGCCGCGCCCGGTTGCTGTTTCAGGGCATCCTGCAAAGCGGCCCAATTGCCGATATCGGACCATCCCATATCGACCGGCACCATCGCTGCGCGCGCGGTGTTTTCCATCACCGCATAATCGACCGAATCCCCTTCAATCTCGGCAAACGCTTCTGCCTGAGGATGGAAACGCGCCCCTTCGGTTTTGCCTGCCGCAACCGACACGGCAACGGCCTGCGCCATAGCGGGGCGATGGGTATCAAGCTCGTTCAGGAAAGCGCCCGCCCGAAACACGAAGATACCGCCGTTCCAGCTATATTGGCCGCTGGCGAGATATTGCTTCGCCGTTTCCAGATCAGGCTTCTCGACAAACTGGGCAATCTTGTAGCCGCCTGCGAGCTGCTCACCACGATGCAGATAGCCATATCCGGTTTCGGGATGTTCGGGCGCAATGCCAAAACTGACGAGGTAATCATCCCGCGCAAGTTCAGCTGCGGCCAGCGCTGCGTCACGGAAGGCTGCTTCGTCCGCGATGTGGTGATCGCTGGGACACACCAGCATGATTGCATCTGATGGCAAACGGGCAGCGGCCAGTGCAATCGCAGGCGCGGTGTTGCGTCCCATCGGCTCCACAATCAGGCTGTGCCCACCCGTGCCCGAAACATTAGCGATCTGTTCTTCAATCAGGTCGCAGTGTTTTGCCCCTGCAACCACGATAGGATCGGCGAACCTTTCATCGCCGGAAACCCGCCCAACCGCCTGTTCGAACAGGGTCGTCTCACCGATCAGAGGCAGGAAAGGCTTCGGTTTTTGTTTCAGGCTGTAAGGCCACAACCGCGTGCCGCTGCCGCCGCACAGGATCACCGGATGGATAGAAGATGCATTCGCCATAATGGCCGTCATCTATAGCAGGCAAAGCACCCGTTGCCAGCGCAATAAGGAGGATCAGAACCAGCGTTGTCGCCAGTAGAACGGCGCGGCGACTGCGTTGCCATTTGCATCCTGCGCTGGCTTGAAGCCAAGCCGGTCCTCCACCAGCTGGCAAGTAATCGCATCGGCCTGCGCATCGGGGCTGGCGCGGTAGACAGAGCAATTGCTTGCCCGCCCGTTGACACCCACGATGACGCGGACGATTACCTCTGTTCCGCGTCTTGCCTGCCGCCCGCCTTCGGGGACGGGATAGTCGCGGGCATTGTTGATCTGGCCGGATACATGGACCGGTTTCGACACCGCGACGCCGCCCCTGCCACCTCCGCGATTGCCGCTGCCTGTGCCAAGCCCTTCACCCGCAGCGCCGGTTCCATCGCCTTCCTCGCGCGCGCCGCTCGTCTTGGCGGTGCCGGTGGAGGATGCCTGCGGGCGCGGCGTGGGTTTGGGAGTGGGAATGCGCGCGGGCGGCGCTGTCACGGGTTCGGGAACGGCATCCTTGCCCGGATCACCCTGAGCGCCTTCGTCAGGCAGTGGCTCATTCTCGGGCGGCGGGGGCGGTACGGGATCGGGCTGCGACACGTCAAAAGCAGCGATCACTTCGCGCTCTATCGAATTGGTGAAGTCCGGTGCAAGCGCACGGGTCAAAGCATAAAGCGCGACAATATGAACCAGTCCCACCAGCACCAGAACAGGCCAGCGGGGCCGCTTGCGAAGCGTTGCATATCGCGATTTGCCTGGCATTCGTTTTGGGCCAACCCCGCTCAATCTGCACCATTTCGGACCGGATTGCGCCCGTTTTTCCGACCGGCTCTCTATATCAGAGCGGAAGGAAATTACGATGGAAAGCTTCTTCACGCGCGCGCATAGCGAAAGCATCGAACACGGAGCGCCGCACGGGCGCACGCCGCAATCGGGCCAGCAAGCTCCCAATACGCGACAACCTGCAACAGACGGAATTGTGTCTTTGGGCCGCTTGGATGCAGACAGGAATATGTGTGCGGAGCTCGCCGATGACGGGCGTTACGCATCGCATCTTAAGCGCTCGTCACAATCCGCTTCGCACGGTTAAAACGCTCCTTCCGGCGGATCGGGCGGTGGCGGTAGCGGTGGCGGCGGCGGGAACGGCAATGCCGGTTCGATCATTAAAAAGATCGCCGATCGGGTAAACTTTGCCCTGCCCGATACGCGAAGCATTGTCGGCGCGCTGATCGGGGGTGTCCTGTTCGCAGTCGTCGGTTTCGCAACATTGCGGCTCACCGCAGTAGACAGCATTCTGGCTCCGATCTGGATCGCAAACGCCATTTGTGTGGCACTGCTGCTAAAGGGTCGCCTGGGCAACGAACTGCCAGCGACAATCGCGATATTTGCAGGCAGTGTCATTGCCCACCGTTTGGCCGGCACCCCTCTTGAGACCGCGCTGTTCTATTCAGTCGCGAATGTGAGCAGCATTGTGCTCATCACCTTTCTGAGCAGGCGCCATTGCAGCCCGGCCTTCGCGATGACGGACCTGTCCGATCTGGGCCGTTTCATGGTGATCGGGGGGATTGTCGGGCCCGCACTTGGCGCATCCATTTCAGCTGTAACCTATCCTGCGGCGCTGGCCCCGATGGTGGAGGGTATGTCCTTCTGGTTTCTGGCCGAAAGCATGGGAATGGTGCTGGTCGTACCGGCTATCGCTTTGGCGGTCGATGCCCTCAACGCGCCGCGCAGCCTGAGCCGAATCCAACTGGCCGAACGGATCGTCCTGACAGTCGGCGGGCTTGTGGCGGTGTATTACGTTTTCGAGCAGGACACCTATCCGCTGCTTTTTATGGCGCCGCCGATCACTTTGCTGCTCGCGTCCAGGCTGGGCGGCCTCGGCATTGCCCTGTTCGTCATGCTTGTCGCTGCTGTGGCGAGCTGGATGACGTTTGTTGGCCTTGGCCCGATCGTGCAGAACCACACCACCGCGATCAGCAAGATTTATGTTTTCAAATCCTTCATCGCCGCCAATTTCCTCAGCGGCCTGCCCATTGTCGCCATTCTTGCCGGGCGGGAGAGGCTGACAAACAGCGTCGTATCCGGCCAGCGAGAGCTTGCATTGCTGGCAAACAATATCACCGATGCAGTGCTGAAACTGGATCGCAACGGCATCTGCACCTACGCGTCGCCTTCCGTGAAAGATGTCCTGGGCAGGCATCCCGATGAATTTGTCGGAAAACCTGTCGCTGAACGCACTCACGAAGATGCAAGCGAACGGATCGCCGCTGCTCTCGCGGCTCTTCAATCGGGTGAGTCTGACAAGGAACGCCTGACCTACCGCCGCCTGCACGATGATGCGCAGGGAATGCCTGTCTTTATCGAAGCGGACTGTGCTGTCGCAATCGCACCCGAAACAGGGGAAAGAGAGGGGATTATCATCTCTGCGCGCGATGTGACCGAGCGGGTTGAACTGGAACTGTTGCTGACCCGCGCGCGCCGTCATGCGGAAAACGCCGCCAGCGCAAAATCGGAATTCCTCGCCAATATGAGCCACGAAATCCGCACTCCGATGAACGGGGTACTGGGCTTTGCGGAACTGATGTTACAGGGTGAACTGGAGCCGGAAACCCGCCGCCACACCGAAATGATCGTGGAATCGGGCCGGTCCATGATGCTGTTGCTCAACGACATTCTTGACCTGTCGAAAATCGAGGCCGGGCAGATTGTCATTGATAAGCAGCCTGTGGACCTGCACCGCACGCTGGACGAATGCGTGTCGCTCCACCGCGCCAATGCCAGCTCCAAAGGGTTGGACATCAAGCTGATGAACATCGGAAATGACCGGTTTGACCAGCATGGAGAGGCGCCTTCCTCTCTATTCGTTCTGACGGACGGATTACGGCTGCGGCAGATTGTTCTCAACCTGATCGGCAACGCAGTGAAGTTCACCGAAACAGGCGCGGTGCAAGTGCTTTATGAGATTTCCGAGAAGGAGATCGCGGTCAGCATTCAGGACAGCGGCATCGGCATCAGCGCTGACCGGATAGAGCAGATTTTCCAACCGTTCACGCAGGCCGAAGGGGAAACGACACGGCGCTTTGACGGCGCTGGCCTTGGCCTGTCGATCAGCCGCCAGCTGGCGGAGCTTTTGGGTGGCTTTATCGAAGCCGAAAGCGTGCCGGGCGCTGGCTCCACCTTCAAGCTGGTATTGCCAGGCAGCCTTGTGGAGCATGAAGCCGACATAGCGCCAGAACCCCGAAAAGAGCCTCCGGTCGAAACCGCAACGCTTCCACGCGACGCGCGGATACTTCTTGCCGAAGACCATGATGTAAACCGCCTGCTGGTAAGTGAGATGCTGAAACGGTGCGGACAAACGGTGGCCGTCGCACATGACGGAAATGAAGCGATCTCCATGGTGATCGACAGCATGGTGCGCGGCACGCCCTATGATCTGGTCTTGATGGATGTGCAGATGCCGGGATGCGATGGCTATGCCGCAAGCCGGGCAATCTGGGCGGAAGGGATTACGCCCGATCAGCTGCCCATCGTCGCGCTGACCGCGAATGCGTTTCCCGAAAATGTGGCCGCCGCGCGCGATGCCGGCATGCAGGCGCATCTTGCCAAGCCGCTGGTTTTTGCGAAACTGGCGAAGGCGCTGCAACGCTGACTGCCGACACGGATCATCGAAGATGACACCCCTTTGTCGGGCCCTTCCCCGCTGGATGATGGTGGTACTGCCGACGAGCAGGAGCAGGCGGACGATCCGATGGAAGCAACGCTGCGCTCCGCCAAAATGCAGGAGCGTTGGCTGAAACGTCGGGGTGAGGCAATCGATGCAGTCCGCAGCGCGCTTTCTGACGGTCTTCTTGACGATAGTCAGGACCACGATGCGATCGCGGTGGAGGAACTGGTGACTGTTGTTCACAAACTCGCCGGAACAGCCGGAATTTTCGGAGAAGCAAAGCTTGGAGAGCAGGCATCCGAATTTGAACGCGCCCTGAAATCGGGCGCCGATCCGAAAACCTGCGAAGCGATGGCGTTTGAATTGCTTTCGCTTGCCGACGAGCCTTCCGAAGCGATGGGATAAGCCGGCGGACATACCGGCTTACCAAATCCGCCGACAATCACAGCGGGCAAAAGAAAACGGCGGGACCGATATGGCCCCGCCGTTTCTGTTTTCATCAATCGATGGCTAAGCGAGATTAGAACTCGTAGCGGGCACCGATCTGGATGCGCCATGCCGACTGGTTGATCGAGATGAAGTTCTGATCGTCCGGGTTGAAGCCCGAGATGATGTAACGACCCTGATCGTCCACACCGCCGTCAGCCACATCGACGAGGCCGTTAAAGCCGCCACGCGAACGCAGGATGTTCGCACCGCTGTCGATGAGGTTCAGGAAGTTGGCGAAGTCAGCAAACAGCTCGATACGGTCTTCGGCGATGCCCGTCAGGCTGCCGATGAACGGGATTTCCTGGCTGATGCGCAGGTCCATATCGAAGTGCCAGTCATTGCGGCAGGTGTTGCGACGGATCGATTCACCAGCTTCGAAATCACAACCCGATGCTGCGACATAGTCGACAACAGCCTGAACTGCAGCCGGATCGGAAAGCGGTGAAACGTTCGGATCGCTTACGCCGGTCGGGACGTAGAGCAGAGCGTTGTCGCTGCCCGATGCGCTGTCGTTGAAGACGCCGCCGCCATCAAAGGTCAGGCTGTACGGACGACCTTCACGAGCACGGAAGAATACGCCGAGGCCAGTGTCGTAGCCGTCGATGAACTGCTCACGGAAGTTGATCGCTGCCGTGAAGTTGTGACGGGTTTCGGTGGTTGCGGTTGAAACAGCCGGATCCTGACGGTCGAACGCTGCGGTAACGTCGAACGACGAAGTAGCTGTCGAAGACTGGTTGTTACGTGCGTTGTTCGAGTCCGTGAACGCGTAGCCGAGCTGTACGTTCGTGCTGCCGCCCTGCGTGAACAGACCGCTCTCGAAACGCTTCGAAAGCGCAAGAGACACAACGTGGCTTTCCGAGCTGCGACCGTTGGTCAGCTGGATGTTGTCATCGCGGCGCGTGCCGAAGCATTCTGCCGTCAGACCCTGATAAACCGGCGGCGTGCCACCCTGGTTCAGCAGAACTGCGTTACATCCATCCTGCGTTGAATCGACAGCCTGGTAGATCGGGCGACCATCAACGGTGAAACCGCCATTGGTGCGCACGTCCGGTGCCTGGCTCAGATCAACGAAGTTCAGCGGATCGTTGAAGCGCGAATAGATGTAATCCAGCGCAACGTTCCAGTTGCTGAAGAAGCCGGTTTCCGGACCAAACGTGCTCGAGAACGAGAGGTTGGCGCGAACCACGGTCGGTACGTCGAGGTCAGGTGCGGTCGACTGAACGTCGGCAAGACCTGCTTCGGCGCTGGCCTGACCTGCTGCGATTGCACAGGCCGGAATACCGGTGAAGCTACCGCCGGTGACAACGTCGATCTGACCGGTGGTCGGATCGGTGGTCAGCTGGCTTGCATCACAATCGAAGGTATCGCCATTCGCGGTCGAGAAGCCGTTGTTCGAGAACGCGTTGGAGTAGTACACCACCGGGTCACCGCCGGAGAACACACCCACACCAGCGAGAATGCGGCTGTTCGAGAAGAAGCCTTCATTGTCGAAGTTGTAGGTTGCCGACAGACGCGGAAGAACGACCGGGTCGATCTGGCCGAAACCAACAGCGTTGGTGAAGCCATAACGCTCGAGGAAGTTCGGGTTCGCCTGCGGACGGTCACCGTCATACAGCTGAACGCGGACACCTGCGTTGATCGAGAGCCGGTCAGTGGCTTCCCACTCATCCTGCGCATAGACCGAGTAGATGCGACGGCTGAACGTTGCCGCTGCGTTGTTGATGTCTGCACCCTGCGCAACAGCGATGGTTGCACCGCCGTTTGCACCGCCAACGAGATCGTCAGCATCTGCGAACACGCTGGAGAAGAAGCCAGGTGCGAGCAGACCTTCGCGGAAATCGTCGAAGTTCTGGAAGAACAGCGTACCCGTTGCGTTGATGGCGAACAGGTTGAACACTTCCAGATCGTTGATTTCGGTGCCGAACTTCAGGAAGTGGCCGTTGCCGGCGTCCAGGTTCATCTGGAAGCGCAGCTGGTCGATCTTCGTGTCGAGCTGGTTGGCCGAACGGAAGATGCCCGGACCCGTTGCGAGGCGACCGTTGATCGTGGTCTGACCGGCAACCGGCGTGACACCAACCGAAAGACGCGGCGTCGGGTTTGCGGCCTGGGCTTCACCGAAGCCGACCGGACCCTGAACGTCGCCGACTTCCGAACGGCTCAGACGCAGTTCGGTCGAAATCGTGTCGCTCCAGTCGGAGTACAGACGGACCGAGTAGTAGTCCGAAATGGTACCTTCGTCTTCAAACGAGTTGAGACCGCCGAGTTCCTGACCGCCAAAGTCAGATTCAACGTTCGTTTCCTCGAGACGCTGATACGTACCTTCGAGACGGTGATTGTCGTTGATGATGGCATCGATACGACCGAAGTAACGGACGTTACCTTCGGCGAGGCTTGTCGGGTAGCCACCGACATCCTGACCGTAAACATCGCGGGCGATCTGAGCGAATTCGTCAAACTGCGCCTGCGTGACGAAGTTTGCTTCGTTGGTGAAGCCGCCGCCATTCGGGCCGAAGTTGTTACCCTGTGTCAGGTCAACTTCTTCATAGCCGAACGAGAAGAACAGGCGATCTTTGATGATCGGGCCGTTCAGGGTTGCACCCCAGCGCTTTTCTTCGCTGCCGTTCAGGTTCAGACCATCGATGTTGTCTGCGAACAGGCCGTTGTCGAAGTAGGTGATGAATGCCGAACCGTGGAACTCGTTAGAGCCCGACTTGGTAACAGCGTTCACGAGACAGCCGGTGAACTCCGAATATTCAACGTCGAACGGAGCGAACTCGACAGAGATCTGCTCAATCGCGTCAAACGGAAGCGGGAGCGAGTTACGTGCGGCGAACGGCGTGCCGTTCAGACCGAACGTGTCTGCCTGCACGATACCGTCAACGGTGAAGGTGTTCGAACGGTCGTTACCGCCAAGGCAGGAGATACGCGCGACGTCGTTGCTCTCTTCGAGGCTGACGCGCGGGTCGATACGGATGATGTCGCGGATGTCGCGAGTGATCGACGGGAACGCTTCGAGCGTGTCGGTGCCGAATGCGGTGCCCGGTCCGACAGCAACCTGGCTGACGCGAGCGCGGGTGCCGCTGACGATGATGACGTTATCGTCTGCGCCTGCAGCAGTGCTTGCAAGAGCGAAGTTGAAGCCGGTGTTGCCCGAAATATTGGTGAACACGTCTTCGACGGTCTGACCTTCGTAACCCGGTGCAGTCACGGTAACCGTGTACGGGCCGCCCGGCGGGAGGTTGGTCACACGGAAGTTGCCGCCTTCGCCAGCGGTTGCCGTGCGCTCGGAATTGATGCGGGTGTCAGTGATGGTGACAGTCGCACCAGCCAGCGGCGCGCCGGCATCATCGGTGACAGTACCTTCGATACCCGAGGTAATGTTCTGCGCATATGCAGGCGCAGAGTAAGTGGCGGCAGCAGAGAGCGAAACAACACTCGCTGCCAAGAGATACTTGAGTTTCATGGATTGGCCCCTGACCACAGTGGAAACGTTTATGACGCGGGCGGCACTAGGCCGCTTCCGAGACTGCAAAGCGACTGTTTTGTGACAATCTCATGAAACTGAACGTCCTGTGAATCTTCGCGGGCGCACAGAACCCATTTCGCAGGTGCAAAAAGCACGTAATGCTGCGGGTTTGCACCCGATGTTGCAACTGTGCAACGCAGGGTCGGATTCTCACACCGCAGCAATTACGCGCATTTTTGCTAGGCCAGATTGATCTCGCGCAGGCGCTGCATCAGGAAATCGTGGGACGAAATCGATTCTTTAGCCTTGTCCTCGCCCATTTCGGCCACACAGGCCGGCAGCGGATCAATCATGTAGTCCGGGCGGAAATGCAGGAAGAACGGCATGGAGTAACGCGAACGCCGCGCCGCTTCACCCGAAGGATTCACCACGCGGTGTGTGGTCGATACCAGCTTGCCCGCGGTCAACCGTTCCAGCATATCGCCGACATTGATGACCAGCGCGCCTTCTTCGGCAGCGACAGGGTGCCAGTCACCGTTTTTTGTGAGCAGTTCCAGCCCCGCCTCTTCCGCGCCGAGCAGCAGGGTGATTGTATTGATATCGCCATGCGCTGCGGCACGAATGGCTCCTTCGGGCGCATCTTCGGGCAGCGGCGGATAATGCAGCAGGCGCATGACCGAATTGCCATCCTCAACCGTAGGCGCGAAGAACCCGCGATCCAGACCAAGATGCAGCGCGATTGCCTCCAGCACGCGGCCACCCGCCGTTTCGAAAGCGGAATAGAGCGCGTCGAATGTCTCGCGAAAGCCCGCTACCTCTTCGGGCCACAGGTTCGGTGCCATGAATTCAGCGAGCGGGTGCCCTTCGGGAAGAGTACGGCCAACGTGCCAGAATTCCTTCAGGTCGAAAATTTCGGCGTCCTTGGCTTTTTCCGTCCCGAACGGGGTGTAGCCGCGCGCGCCGCCCCCGCCTGCAATCGCATAAGCGCGCTTGGCTTCTTCAGGCAGATCAAAGAACGCCTTGGAAAGGGCATCCGCCTTGTCGATCAGGTCCTGCGGGATTCCGTGATCGCGCACGACCGCGAAACCGTTTTCGGCAAAGCTGCGGCCCAGTTCATCGGCGATATCTTCAAGCGGCTGCGCCAGCGAGACGCTGGCGATGTTTACGGTGGTATCAGTCATGCGACGCCCCTTAGCGCTTTCGCGCGAGGAATCACAGAGGCAGGAACAGGCTCGCCAAGGCTGCGCTCATCAGATTGGCGAGGCTGCCTGCCGCCAGCGCTTTCAGACCGAGGCGCGCGATAACGGGCCGCTGGTTCGGCGCAAGGCCGCCTGTCACGGCCATCTGGATCGCGATGGACGAAAAATTGGCAAATCCGCACAGTGCGAAAGTCACAATCGCCCGGCTGCGTTCGGTCAGCTCTCCGCCGGTCATGGCACCCAGATCAATGAACGCGACAAATTCGTTCAGGACAATCTTGGTGCCGAACAACCCGCCTGCCACCTGCGCCTGATCCCAGTCGGATATGCCAATCAGGAACATCACAGGGGCGAAGAGATAGCCGAGCAGCTTCTGGAAACTGAGCGCGTTGAGCCATTCCGCCGTGGCGGGCGCAAACGGCATTCCTGCGCTTTCCGCCAATGAGGCGATACCCCCGCCGATCCCGCCCAGCAATCCGTTGGCAAGCGCGACCAGAGCGACGAACACCATCACCATCGCGCCCACAGCCACAGCCAGTTTCACGCCTGTCTGAGTACCTTGGGCCGCCGCTTCGATGATGTTGGCGGGGCGATGGCCTTCCTCGAAGGTTTCGGCCATTTCGACTTCTTCAGCCTTACCCGCTTCGACCATCGCGGCCGGACCGCCTGCGCTGATGCGCGATTGCGGCAGTTCAACCTCTTCACCATTGCGATCAATCATGGTGACGCGCGGCCCGTTGCTGGGCACGTTGGCTTTACCCATTACGCGCTGGCCCGCCATTTCGGCAGGGCCGGTCGGACCGACGCTTTCGGCACCTTCGGCGGCAGGATCATCGGGCATGATGATCTTTGCCATCAGGATGCCGCCGGGGGCCGACATGAATGCGGCGGCCAGCAGATAAGGCACCGTCTGTTCGCCGATAAAGCTGGCATAGGCGGCAAGGATCGTCCCCGCGACGCCTGCCATGCCGACAGTCATCAAAGTGAACAGTTTGGACGGGGTAAGCGCCGCAAGATAAGGCCGCACGACCAGCGGGCTTTCCGACTGGCCGACAAAGATATTAGCCGCAGCGCCCAGCGCCTCAACCTTGCTGATACCGGTAATCCAGCCAATCGCGCCGCCAACCCAGCGCACCAGTCGCTGCATGATGCCAAGGTGGTACAGGATCGAAACGATCGCGGCGAAGAACACGATCACCGGCAGAGCGGCAATTACGAAAGTATTGGCGAACGGGTTGTTTTCCATCGGGCCGAACACGCTGGTGATCCCGACCTTGGAAAAGTCGAGCAGTGCGATCACCCCGTTTGACAGGAACTGAATGATCGAAACGCCGAAATCCGTCCGCAGCACCAGCAGAGCCATGAATGCCTGAAGCGCAAAGGCAGCGCCAACCACGCGCAAATCAATCAGCCGCTTGCCCGATGACAGAAGAAAAGCAACGCCCAGAATAGCAATGATGCCCAGCAGGCTGGACGCAATAGACACGGTTGATTCAGACACGGTAGTTGAGTGATCCCGTTTGTTGACCCTGTTCGCCACGCTTTTTGCAGGCGCGGCCCCTTGGCCTTGCGTGTTGGCACTCCAGCCGTGACTTCGCAACCACCTTGGCTCAACGTCGCTGCAAATCCAAGCGGGGGTAGCCGCTTTCGCCACGCTTCCCTTTTGCGATAGCCGCCACTACGCCTAGCGCAATGACAGACCTGACATCGGCGCAAAGCAGTTCCACATCCAGTCAGACCGCACCTAATGGCATCTCCATGCCGTTGGGGCTGTTCGTTTTCACCCTGCTGTATGGCGGGATGACAGTGCTGGCTGGTGTGCTTGCGTTCAAGCAGGTGCAATTGGTGCCGACCGACCTCGCCGTGGAATCAGGCATTTTCGCCTTTCTGCTGCTTGTCGTGATCTCCAGCACGATTTCCCAGCTTTACGGCCAGAAGCGTGCGACGCGGATTGTATGGTGGGGATTTCTGCCGCTTTTCATTGCGTCGGTGCTGATGCAGCTAGTTCTCGCCCTGCCCGCCTCAACCGAAATGCTGGCCAACCGTGCTGACGATCTGGCCGCGTTTGAGCGGGTGCATAATACAGTTTGGAGGGTCTGGGCGGCAGGGCCGGCGGCCTACATCGTATCGCTGCTGCTCAACATCTGGATCTTCGACAAGCTGAAGGGAAAGAATGGCGAGGCATCGACATTCGGCCTGATGATTCGCGGAGCCATCGCATCAGCGCTTAGCCAGGCATTGGATTCGGTAATTTTCATCACTCTGGCGTTTTATGGCCTCTTCCCGATCATGAACCTTATGATCGGTCAGGTTCTGGCCAAAGTGGTTCTCAGCATCGTGCTGGTGCCGTTCCTCATCACTTTTGGGGTGAAGTTCGCAACGTGGCTGGACAATCGCGCCAAAGCGCCAGCCTGAACGCATGGCGACCCAAACCATGCGGTGTGGCCGTCATTGAACTTCATTAAAAGGGAAGTAAGTGGTGAGTCCTGCTGGGTTCGAACCAGCGACCTACTGATTAAAAGTCAGTTGCTCTACCGACTGAGCTAAGGACCCCCACAAGGCGGGCCGCGACGCTGCAATGTTTGATTGCCGTCGCGATCGGAGCGCCCACTTAGAAACCACTCCGCATAAGGTCAAGCGCCCGCTTGCCTTTCTTTGCAATCAATTGCGAATCTTCTTCACCGATGG
This sequence comes from Pseudomonadota bacterium, assembly GCA_034211135.1. Taxonomy (GTDB): domain Bacteria; phylum Pseudomonadota; class Alphaproteobacteria; order Sphingomonadales; family Sphingomonadaceae; genus Erythrobacter. The sequence goes on along the minus strand of JAXHVK010000021.1, from coordinate 15,535 downwards.
GCGATTTGCCAGTGCTCGGCGATCTCCGCATTTGTTGGAGCCGCCTCGCGCGCTTTGGTCAGAAGCTGGCGGGCTTCATCCGGATTTTTGCCTTCCTGCCACAGCGCCCAACCCAGCGTATCAAGTATTTGCGGGCTTTTGGGCGCCTTTGCCAAGGCCCGGCGCGCCAGCGAAACGGCTTCGGAGTGTCTGCCCAGCTTCGCCTTCATCGCTGCTGCATTGTTCAGCACGATCGGATTGTCTTTCGCCACGCCATCGAGAAGCGGTGCGTAAATCGAATCGGCTTTTGCCCAGTCACCGGCGCGAATGGCCTTGCTGGCTGCGCGCATCTGTTCGTCAATATCCGGAGCACTCTGTCGACTCGCAATCTGTGCGCGGATCGCGGCGGGGTCCCCTTTGCCGAGGCGCTCAGACAATTGCAGCGCGAAGGCAAGCGTTGCCGCGTCAGCCTGCGGATCGTCCAGCGCAGGAGCAATCACGCGCCATGCATTGTCCAGTTCGCCTTCTTCGGCATAGCTTGTCGCGAGAACACGGCGGGCAAGGTAATCATCACCAGCCTGTTCAATATAGCCTTTCAGCGGAAGGATCGCCGCCCCATACTGTCCGCGGCTCGCATCAATCAGGCCGCGCAGGCGTGCAAAGCTCGGCTCGGTCGCCATTTGCGGCGGCACTTTTTCTATCAATTCAAACGCACGATCCAGATCACCGGCATCAAAGGCCATCTGTGCAGCAAACAACAGGCCAATCGGGTGGACCGGCCCCGCTGTGTTGGCTTTGTTGATCCAATTGGCAGCCTCTTCCTCATTACCCTGATCGCGGGCGATGGCCGCCATGGCCAGCATGGTCGTCTGGTCGTTTGGCCGCGCTTTCAGGACTGTATTGAAGTGATCCAGCGCAGCTTCCACATCGCGGCGGCTCAAAGCCATCTGACCGGCGAGGCGGTGGGCCTGCGGAACAGGCGGCGAAATCTTGAGCGCGGGCGCGAGACGCTGCGCGGCTTGCGAAGGATTGGAAAGGGTGAAAAGCCGCTCTGCATCAATCGTGATCAGACGCGGATCCTCGGGAAACTTGTCCAGCCCTTCGGCCAGCATGTCGCTCGCCGTGTCGACATCGTCGTTTGCCAGCGCAAAAGCGATTGTCGCAGTGTAAGCCATGGCAAAGTCATAAGTCAGACCGGCAACGGTCTGCTCCGCTGCGCCCATATAATTGGCCAGCACCTCCGCCTCGGCAAGTTTGGCTTTGGCAAGACTGGTCGACTGGGGACCGGTAGCAACCGCCTTGAATTCGGTCACGGCGCGGTCCGCATTGCCCAGCGCCATCGCGATGTCACCCGCCAGCATCTGCACCTGAGCATCATCCGGCCTGTCCGCCAGTGCGGAATTGATATGTTCCATCGCGGTGCGCGGTGATCCTTCCTCCATCGCCGCCTGCGCAGCAGCAAAGGGATCGGACGGCGCGCTATCGCACGCTGCAAGAACAGGCGTGAGGCACAGTATTGCGGCGAGCACGGATCCGGAGATCGGGCGGGAATGCGGTCGTGTGGCGGTCATGGTCATTCCCGTAGCAACTGATGCTTAACAGGCCGTTTGGGAAATTCAGTCTCCAAGACGTCGGACATTTTTACACCAACCGTAAGCACCGAGTGGGTGTTAACCTTTGTCATCCAAGGAATCCGTGGGTTTTTCCGCTTTTGGCACGTCGATTGCATCATTCCGTTTACCACCGTTGGCATCGCATCAAACGGGGCAACGGAAACGAAATTCGATTAATCCAACGGGGATTGAATATGGCAAACTTGGCGAAAAAGGCAGCAATCGCATTCGCTGCAACGACCATGGTAGCGGCAGCTCCGGCTTCTGCGACTGTGTTCGAATACACCTTCACCAATGGTGATGTGATGACGATCGACACTGACACCGGCACCGGTTCGTGGGTTGGCGCAAACATCGACACCCAGTTCACCGGTGATTTCAGCAACTTTCAGGGCGGCGCAAATCCGAGCTTCATGACGGAACTGACGACGCTGACAGGTACGCGTGTCGTACGCGGTCAGACCGTCACGCCGACCAACCAGAACGGCAACCGCACTCACCCGTTCAAACTGAAGTCGCGTAATGGCGGCACGCAGTTCAACCTGTGGTCGTGGTGGGGTGATCCGGTTGTTTCCGGCGATTATGTCCGCACCATCGGCGAATACCGCGTGGTTCCGCCGGTAGACGTTCCGGCTCCGGGCGTGCTTGGCCTGTTTGCGCTGGCACTGGTTGCGCTGGGCTTTGGCCGTCGTCGCCGCAACAAGGTCGAAGCCGCTTAAGCTTCGATTGTCCTTTGCAAGACATTATGGGCGTCCAACCTTGGTCCGGTTGGGCGCCCTTTTCTTTGCTTCAACGGGATACCGGACGCGAAAGGCGGACAAAAAGCTGCCTGACGGACAGACCGCTTAACGGATCGCGCCAATCGCCAGCGACACGGGCGCAAGGGCCAAGGACAAAATCGCGTTCGCGGAAAAGTCTGTGCGGGATCGTCAGCACCCCGTCATTCCAAGCGCCCCCGCTCCACATCACGATATCCAGATCCAGCGCACGCGCACGCCAGCGCTGACCGCGGCGCTGGTTCTGATTGCGTCCGAAGGAACGCTCAATCGACTGAAGCATCTCCAGCATTTCACGCGGAGCAAGCGGCGCGCTCACCACACAGGCCGCATTGGCATAACGGCGCAGAGAAGGCCCAATTGGCGCGCTTTCAATGACCGGAGAACGTGCGGCAATCCGCAGCCCGGCCTGATCCAGCGCGGCAAAAGCAGCCGGCAACACCTTACGCGGCCCGCCGACCCCCGGCACACGCATATTGGAGCCGAGCGCTATCAGGTACGCTTCGCTCAAATGTCTTCCGCGATGCGGCCATAAAGCTGCGGGCGGCGATCACGAAAAAAGCCCATGCCTGCGCGATGCGTGGCTGCGCGTTGCAGGTCCAGCGTATGAATCAGAACCCCTTCTTCATCCGCGCCGTATGACTGCATCAGATCGCCCCATTCATCGCTGATGAAAGAGTGACCGTAAAAATTCTGAGCCCCTTCGTCCGGTCCTTCTGGCCCGATACGGTTGGCCGCGATCACAGGCATGCAATTGGAAACCGCATGACCGATCATCGCGCGCCGCCACATGCGGCTTGTATCGAGTTCCGCGTCGTATGGCTCTGATCCGATTGCAGTAGGATAAAATAGCGCTTCTGCCCCTTGCAGCGCCATCACGCGGGCGCATTCGGGATACCATTGATCCCAGCAAATCCCGACGCCGACCCGAACCGGAGTCCCGTCATCGCTTGGAATTTCCCAGGTTTTGAACCCGTCATTGCCCGGCCGGAAGTAGAACTTTTCTTCATAGCCCGGACCATCGGGAATGTGGCTCTTGCGGTAGGTGCCCATGATCGCACCATCTGTGCCGATCATCGCAAGCGTGTTGTAATAGTGGTGCCCGTCGCGTTCGAAGAAGCTGGTCGGGATCGTCACCGAATGCTGCCGGGCCAGCTCCTGCATGGCGATCACGCTGGGATGCTGCGCAGTGGGGCGCGCGAGTGCGAATAGCGCTTCGTCTTCCTCGCGGCAGAAATACGGGCCGGAAAACAGCTCGGGCGGCAGGATCAGCTTCGCGCCTTTTCCGGCGGCTTCGTCCACATAACGGGCGACAGCGGCGATATTGGCGGCTTGATCATCCCGATTAAGGGCAAGCTGGAGGGCGGCGACAGTAAGAGTGCTCATGCCGCCGCCCTTTAAGCGATCAGTCCGCTTTCTTGAAGAGCAACGTCATTCGGTTGCTTTCACCGATGGCGAGATATTCTGCACGCTTGGGATCGTCAGCACCTGTGGCCAGCACTGGCGGCAACGTCCAGACACCGCGTTCCCAGTTCGCCGGGTCTTTGGCGTTCCTGTTGATATCGCTTTCACCGGCAAGCTCGAATCCGTTTGCTTCAAAAATCGCGATGACATCCTGCTTGCGCATATAGCCGCGCTGGCGTGCGCCATAGTCATCATAGCTAGCACCTTCGGGGGCCATGTGCTGGACAACGCCGACCATGCCATCATCTTTCAGCATCTTGCGCGCCGCTTTCAGCACGGTGTCCGCGCTGTTGCCCATATTCAGACCGTGCATCGAACGGAAGATAAGCACGCGGTCTACTGTGCCTGCGACGTCATCGGGCATTTCGTCGATTTCGAAGGCCAACACATCATCGGCATCCGCGCCGGTCATATTGGCGACGCCGGTTTTGAAACGCTCCGTCCAGCCCTTTGCCCGCGCTTCCTGAGCGCGGTTGCGATACTGGCGGCTGTCGCTGTCCTGTTCGAACGCGATATATGTGCCTGTCGGCATCAGATACGGGGCCAAAACACGCGTATACCATCCGCCGCCGGGGCCGTATTCAGCGACAGTCATGGTCGGCTCGACTCCGAAGAATTCCAGCGTTTCAGCCGGCCGACGGTACTGGTCGCGCTTGCCATCGTCACCGCGATCTTCACTGGCGAGCACATCTGCGAGTGCGGGAGCAGCTTTCTCCATATGCGCATCGGCCAAAGCCGGGGCAGTCAGAGCAGCGCTGGCAGCAAGGGCGGCTAGCGGGGCGAACAGAAACGTTGTCTTCATTGGGGATCCTCTCTTGTGAGTAATGCCGTCGGCGCATGTCCTGACAAAGCGAGGCACTAATGACAAGCGTGCCTCTGGTTTGAGCCGCTCAAACCCCTATCTGTATCGACAAAGGAGATTTCAGATGGAACAGGCCATTATCGCAGGCGGATGCTTCTGGTGCACCGAAGCCGTATTCCGCGACGTCATCGGGGTAACCGAAGTCGAAAGCGGCTATATCGGCGGCACCAAAGCGAACCCCACTTACAAGGAAGTGTGCACCGGTGACACCGGCCACGCCGAAGGGATCCGCGTCACTTTTGATCCGGAACAGATCACTCTGCCGGAAATTTATGACGTGTTTCTTGGCACGCATGATCCGACACAGCTGAACCGTCAGGGCGGCGATATCGGGACGCAATACCGGTCCGCCATCTTTCCGCTGTCAGCTGCACAGGGCGAAGAAGCGGAAGCTGCAATCGGGCGTTGGAACGCGGAGAACGGCAAGAGGGCCGTCACCACGATCGAAGGGCTGGATGGCGATGCGCAGACCAAGGAATGGTTTCCGGCCGAAGATTACCATCAGGAATACTGGGACGGCGAAGGGCAGCGAAACCCCTATTGCCTTGCCGTGATACCGCCAAAGATCATGAAGCTGCGCAAAAGCTTCCAGAAATACGCAAAACCCGAAGCATAATGCTGCCTGAAACGATGAACGGCGTCGTGCTTACCGGGCACGGCGGGCCGGAAGTGCTGCAATGGCGCGATGATCTCGAAACACCGCAGGCCGGGCCTTCGCAGGTTGTCGTCCGGGTGCGGGCAGCGGGTGTCAACAACACCGATGTGAACACCCGCCTCGCATGGTATTCCAAAGGCAGCGCCGACGAAGAGGACGCAAGCTGGTCCGGCAAACCGATGGAGTTTCCGCGTATTCAGGGCGCTGACGTATGCGGAGAAATCGTCGCGGTCGGCGAAGGCGTGAACCCGGCGCGCATCGGCGAGCGGGTCCTGATCGAACCGAGCATGGCAAGTTGGGAGGGGCAACCACTCGATCCGCGCTGGTATTTCGGGTCGGAATGTCACGGCGGGTTCGCGCAATACACCCGTGTCGATGATCGTTATGCGGTCGCGATCAACTGTGATCTGAGCGATGCGGAACTCGCATCCTTTCCGTGCTCCTATTCGACAGCGGAAAACCTGCTGACCCGTTCGGGCGTGACCCATGGCGATCGGGTGCTTGTCACGGGCGCTTCGGGCGGAGTGGGCTCTGCCGCTGTGCAATTGGCCAAGGCGCGCGGCGCGCATGTTACTGCGGTCACAAGTGAGGCAAAACGCGATCTGCTGATGCAATTGGGCGCTGACCGGACTGTATTGCGCGATGCGAGCCTGCGTGAAGAGCTTGGCACGGGCAGTGTTGACGTTGTGATCGATCTGGTCGGCGGCGATGCCTGGCCGATCCTGCTGGAGGTGCTTACTATCGGCGGTCGCTATGCCACATCGGGAGCTATTGCGGGCCATGAGGTGACGCTGGATATGCGCATGCTTTATCTCAAAGACCTCAGCTTTTTCGGATGCACCGCGCTGGACGAAGGGGTGTTTGCCGCTCTCGTCAAGCGGATCGAGACAGGCGCGATCAAGCCGCTGGTGGCGCAGACATTTCCCCTAAGCGAGATCAATGCTGCACAGGAAGCTTTCCAGCGCAAAAGCCATGTCGGGAAGATTGTTCTGACTGTGGACTAGGCCGCACCGCGTTTGCGCCAGCGGGCGACGAAGAAACCGTCCAGCCCGCCCAGATCGGCCAACTGGCCCGGATGGGTGCGCAACCATCCTTGTTCTGTCGGTGAAATACCGGCGGGCAATTCATCAGCGGCAATCGGCATGGGTTCGAGATCGAAGGTCTCGTCAATCCATGCCGCCTGCTCTTCGCCCTCTTCGTGTTCGAGCGAACAGACCGCGTATACCAGCATAGCCCCCGGCTTCAGCCATTCGACCGCCTTGTGCACCAGCGACTGCTGGATTTCGGTCATCTCACCGACTTGCCGCCCGCCAATGCGGTGAAGCACATCGGGGTGCCGCCGACAGGTGCCTGTCGCAGTGCACGGAGCATCAAGAAGGATCGCGTCAAATTGGTGCTTTGGCTCCCAAGTCAGCGCATCCGCGCGCACGGTAGAAGCCTTTAATCCAGTGCGTTTCAGATTGCTCTTGAGAACTTCCAGCCGCCGTTTCGATATGTCGAGCGCGGTGACTTTCCAGCCCGCGCTTGCCAATGTCATCGTCTTGCCGCCAGGCGCTGCGCACAGGTCTAGCGCATGCTTGCCTTCCCCGACACCAAGGAGACGCGGCGGAATCTGCGCGGCGAGGTCCTGTACCCACCATGCGCCATCCGCGAACCCGTCAAGCTGCTCGATAGCCGTACCGCGCGGCACGCGCACATGGCCTGCCCACAGGCTGACACCGCCCATCGCCGCCTTGCGGGTTTCGGTTTGCGCAGGGTCTTTGAGCGCGATATCCACTTCGGGCGGGTCGATCAGGCCTGATGCTATGTCCTGACCGAGATTGCCCCAGCGCTGCGCCACGTCCTGCGGCAGTGTGGGCACTTGAGGCAGCGCCGCCTCCCGCTTCATCAGGGTAGAAAAGACGCCATGTGCCAAGCGCCTTGGCCCACCGGAAAGCAGATCCAGCCCCGTTGCGATCACGGCATGAGGCGGCGTCTCCAGCCGCAACGCCTGTGCCAGCATCAGCCGCAGGACCATGCGCGCCTTTGCATCGTCGGGCAGACGCGTCTTGGTTGCGCTGTCGATCAGAGCGTCCAGATCGGTGAGCCAACGCAGTGTTTCCCCGGCAATCGCGCGCGCCAATGCCTGATCGGCGGCCCCACGCACATCGCGCAGGGAGGCAGGTCCGGCCTGTTCCAGCGTCTCCCCACGACGCAGGACGGCATCAATCATTTTAAGTGCAGCGCGGCGCGCATATATTCCGGAAGGCTGTGGCATTAAGACCGGCCCTAGCGATCTGTGAAACCAAGTGCCAGCACAGGCATTGAATGAATATGACCAAAAAGAAATCCCAAGCCGCCAAAGACTTCAAGAAACCCGCACACTGGACCAATGAACCCGCGCCCAAGCCCAAGGCTGTCGATCCGCTAAAGGACGAGCCGCGCGATATTTCCCCCACCCGCTATGGCGACTGGGAGAAAGACGGGATTGCCTGGGACTTTTAAGCGCGTTTCGCGTTCGGCGCGCCTGCGCAGGCGCGCCAGCGATCAGAGCTTCTTGAAGGTCAGTTTCAGCCCGTCTTTGGGCTGCGGGATAGGCCATGCCTGCCAGGCGGGGGCGTAACCTTCACCTTCGGTGGCTTCGATCCGGTACTGCTGAAGCAGCTGCGCGACCAGCACCTTGATCTGCATATAGGCAAAGTGCAGGCCAAGGCACATATGCGCGCCCCCGCCAAACGGCACCCATGCATATTTGTGGCGCGCCTTCACCTTTTCCGGTGTGAAGCGATAGGGATCAAACGCTTCGGGATCGTCCCAATATTCGTCCGAATGGTGCGTCCAGTGGATATTGATGCCCACCAACTGCCCCGCCGGAATGTGATAGCCGCCAAATTCAAAGTTCTTCAGCGCGCGGCGCGGCATCGAAGGAACCGGTGCAATTTTGCGCAGCACCTCCTTGAACACCATCTCCGTCAGTTCCAGCTTGCCCAGATCATCATAATCAAGCGCACGGGGATTGCCGCTGGCATCCGGCCCGCCTGTGACGGCGAACACCTCATCACGCACCTTTTCCTGCCATTCGGGCATGGTCGCAAGGTAATACATCAGCGACGTTGCGCTGGACGTGATCGTGTCATGCGCCGCCATCATCAGGAAGCTCATGTGATCGACAACTTCATCTACCGGCAGCATTGAACCGTCTTCGCGGGTTGCGGTGGCAAACTGGCTGAACATGTCCTGCCCGCCGCCTTCTGCGCGGCGGCGGTGGGTTTCGCGGGTCAGAAAATCGACCATGTATGCGCGGCCATCGACGCCCTTTTTCATTTTGGTGAAGGGCAGCGGCTGACGCACCGGCGCGACCGAGGCCTGCACCATATCAACGAAAGCGGTGTTGATCTTGTCCGCTTCCGGCCCCCACGGAATGCCCAGAAAGCTGTCTGCAGCAAGGTCCAGCGTCAATTGCTTGATCGCGGGCTGGAACTTCATTGGACCTGCCCATTTGGCAGTCTCTGCGCTGATGCCGCTGTTCAATGCGCCAATATAATGGCGCATCGGCCCGGGCTTGAAAGCAATAGAAAGCGCGCGGCGGTCAATGCGGTGGTGGTCAAAATCGATCAGCATCAGCCCGCGCGGGAAAAGCTGATCCAGAACAGGGCCCCAGCCCTGTTCGCTGGAGAAAATCTTGTCCTTGTTGAACAGAACCAGTTCGTTTGCCTCGGCTCCGATCAGCGCGACATTCCAGCCGCCAAAAGCATGGCTTTTGTAAACCTTGCCATAGGTTTCGACCATGCGTTTCGAATAGGCGTGCGGGTCGGCGAGCTGTTTGAAAGTATTGCCCACAACCGGCCAGCCGCGTTCACCGGGAATATGCGCGATCGCATCATCGTCGGGAACGCCTTCGCTCCAGTGATCAAACTGCTGATGCGCGTTTGCAGGTTCTGCCAGGCTTGCCATGATTCGAGTCTCTCTCCACTCTCGCTCTCAATTGAGTTCGTGAATGCAACTGAACCGAATGTAAATAAGGTTAAGGATCAAATCCAGCCGGAAAGCTCTCTGCGAATGATGCTTTCAAGCATCACCACTCCGCTCTGGCTGACATTCAGACAACTCAATACAGCGTAATCTTCTCCACCCGCTTCAAGGAATTCATCGCGCCCTTCCAGCGCCAGTTCCTCAAGCGTTTCAACGCAGTCGGCTGAAAAACCGGGCGCGGCAACGACCAGCCTCTTTGTACCCTTCTCACCCTCTTCGACCAGCGTCGCATCAGTCGCCGGCTCCAGCCATTTGGCTGGGCCAAAGCGCGACTGGAATGTTGTGACAAACCGGATGCCGTCAAATTCGGGCCGCGTTTCGAGCCGTTCGCGCAACAGGCGCGCGGTCTTGTGGCAATGGCAGTGATAGGGATCGCCCTTATCATGCGTGCGCTGGGGCATTCCGTGGAACGAATGCAGCATAACTTCGGGCTTGAAATCGAGAGCCGCCACCTGCCGCGTCAGATCATCGGCCAGCGCATCCAGATAGAGCGGATCATCATGATAAGGCGGCAGAAAACGCAGCGCAGGCTGCCACCGCAAGTCACCCAGAACGCGGGCCACCTCGTCGAAAACCGTCGCCGTCGTGGCTGCACAATATTGCGGGTAAAGCGGAGCAACCAGTATCCGGTCGCAGCCTTTTTCCGTAAGCTCATGCAAGCGCTGCTCAATCGACGGAGAGCCGTACCGCATGGCGTAATCAATCACTAGATCACCGCCCAGCTCTTCGGCGATGGCTTCGGCCTGACTGGCCGTAATGTCAGCCAGCGGCGATCCGCGCTTGGTCCAGATCTTGGAATAGGCCTGCGCGCTTTTCTTGGGTCGCGTGTTCAGAATTACGCCGCGCAGGATCGGCTGCCACGCAATGGCCGGCAATTCGATCACTCGCCGGTCCGACAGAAACTGCTTCAGATAGCGCTTTACACTGGCCGGATCAGGCGCATCGGGCGTACCAAGATTGATCAACAGAACGCCGATGCTGCCACTCTTCACAGGCGGGTGATCGTTAGGGAGATGTTGTGGTTGCCAGGTCATCAATCTTTCAACGCGCGAGGTACGAAAGCGTGTCCGCCAATTTTACGGCGGGGCGCATGTGTCGATCCCACGCGGCATATGGGCAACAGTTGCCGGTTTTACAATCCGTCAGATAACAGCGGCATGCGGCGCAATCGCAATCCGGTTGCCGAAAACAGGGCGTTTGCAATCGCCGGAGGAGCGATAACGGCACCCAATTCGCCGGGATCGGCGGGCGCTGCTTCGCTCGCTATCAGGCTGACTTCGATTTCGGGGCAATCGTTCAGCCCCGGTAGACCCAGCGATTCGTAGTCAAAGCTGGTCGGCAGTCCGCCACGCCAGCGCGGCGCATTGCCTAACGCCAGCCCGATACCGAAAATCAGTCCGCCTTCGATCTGCTGCCGCGCAATGTCGGCGTTGATGACGCGCCCGATATCGACCGCAACCGAAAGGCGCGTCACCCGCACCCCGCCCTCTGCCCGGCGTGCCGTAGCCACACAGGCAATCCGGCCACCGGTCTCAGCATCGCCGATACGGTGGCATGCAATGCCTTGCCCGCTCTGATCGGAACCGCCGCCCCACTCTGCCATCTGCGCGGCGCGCTGCAGGCAGGCGGCCATGCGGATATCTTCGCCCAGCATGGCGATGCGATAGGATAGCGGCTCACGCGAGAATTCATGCGCGATCTCGTCGATGAAACTTTCGATCGCAAAGGCGGTGTAGCTGTGCGCATTGCCCCTTACCCGCCCTGTTGGCAGGCGGATTTCGACCGGCACATGACGCACGACGAGGCTGGGCAGTTTATACGGGGGAACAGCACCTTCGCAGACTATCGGGTCCTTGCGCCCGGTGCTTTCGCGGATTGCCGCCCACGGTGTAAGGCCGCCAAACAGCCTCTGACCGAATTCCAAGGCGCTCGACGGGCAGGCTACACGCACCCTAAGCGCATCAATCGCCCCCGCAGAACCGCCTGCCGGATCAGCCAGTTGTGCACCCAACAGCATATGTGCCGGAGGGCGCGGGCGCGACCGGATCATCTCGTCACGGCGCGGCCATGTAAGTTGCACAGGCCGCCCCAATTCGCGCGCGATCAGAGCGATTTCGATGGCGTGATCGTGTTCCAGCCGCGCGTCAAAGCTGCCGCCTGCGGACATAGGATACAGAACAACCTTTTCCGGCGAGAGGCCGATTGCCCGCGCGGCGGCGCTGCGGGCTTCTTCGGGCGCCTGGCTTGCCATCCAGATTTCGAGCCGCCCGTCACTGTAGCGCGCCGCAGCACTTGCAGTTTCGAGCGGTGCTGCGGGTGCGGGTTCGACTTCGTATCGGCGGGCGAAGTCGACCTGCTTCATCCCTTCTTCGCCGAAACCTTTTTCCGCGATGATGAAGGAATCCCCTCCGATCAGAAGCGTATCAAGGCGCGCTGCCACTTCGTCGCTATCGGCGGGATAGGATGTCTTGAATGTCGGCTGCATCGCTTCGAGAGCCTGATCCGCGCTCCACCAGCTTTCCGCTGCGATTGCCAGCCAGCGTGTATTGCGCACTACTCCGACAATGCCGCGAAAGTCTTTCGTGCCTTCAACCTTGTAATCAAGCAGTTCGGCACCGTTATTGGGACCATGCCGGATCGAGGCATAAACCATGCCGGGCAGTCGCACATCAGCGGCGAACTGGTGGCTGCCGTCAATTTTCGATGGCAGATCAATGCGCGGGAAGGCTGGTAATTCACCATCACCGGGGCCGGTTGTGAGCGAGACTTCGCCAGCAATATCGGGGCGCAGAGGCGGCGGATCGGGCGGCGAATATTGCGCAGCGCCCGCAGCCAGTTCACCGAAGCTGGCCTTGCGTTCGCCGAGAGTCACGAACCCGCCGGAAACCTCGCATTCTTCCCATTGCGAAGCCCAACGCGATGCCGCCTCCATCGCCAGCATGGCGCGTGCCGACGCTGCCGCTGCACGGCAGGCACCCTCGTAAGCTTCCACCGATGTCCCGTCAGCCGTGGCGGTGAAGCGCGCTTCCTGAGCGAAGCGTTCTATCTGCATCGCGTTGAGATCGTCAGACACGTCCGGCGCCGTCATCCCCCACAAGGCAGACCAGCGTTTTGCCAAAGGAATGTTGGCATAGGCTCCCGAAATAGGGCCGGGTTCGACAGCAATCTGTCTCCAATCCGCGCCAAGTTCCTCGGCAATGATCTGAGGCAACAGCGTCGTCACGCCCTGCCCCATTTCAAGCTGCGGCACAGCCACGGTGACAACACCGTCTTCGCCGATTTTCAGCCACGCATCAAAGACATGTTCGCCATTCGCGGCGACCAGCGGGTTGGGAAAGCTGCGCGGCAGCCACCACCACGCGACCAGCAAACCTCCTCCGATGGCGGCTCCGGTCAACAGGCCGCGACGCGAAACCTGCATTTGCTATACCGCTCCGGTGTCCAGCCAGTTGGAAAGCCGCTTTGCCAAGGCGTGAAACGGCGCGGCGTTCTCATCATCGCCCGCAGCAGGGGGCCGCCCTTTATCTCCCGCAAGCCGCGTTTCAATCGTCAGCGGCACTCTTCCAAGGAATGGTATTTCGAGCGCTTCGGCAAACCGCTCTACCCCGCCCTGTCCGAACGGATCGCTGACCTCACCGCAGTGGGGACAGGCGTAACCGGCCATATTTTCAATCAGGCCGATAATCGGCACTTCGCCCTGCTCGAACAATTGCCCGGCACGCGCGGCATCCAGCAGCGCCAGATCCTGCGGCGTCGAAACCAGAACAGCGCCATCAGGTTTGCTGTCGGACATCATCGACAATTGCACATCCCCTGTCCCCGGCGGCAGATCAATCAGAAGCAGATCGGTATCATCCCACTCTGCCTCAACCAATTGCCCCAGCGCCTTTCCCGCCATCGGGCCACGCCATGCCAGCGCCTTACCCGGCGCGACGACGTGCCCCATTGAAAGCACCTTCACACCATGAGGGCTATCAATCGCGACTAGTTTGTCACCCTGCGTAAGCGGCTTTTCCCGATCAGTTGCGAGCAATTTGGGTTGGGAGGGGCCGTAGATATCTCCGTCAATCACGCCGACCTTGCGCCCCAATCTGGCCAGCGCCACAGCGAGGTTGGTTGTCAGGGTGGATTTGCCCACGCCGCCCTTGCCTGATCCGACAGCAATAATGCGGCGACGGCGACGCTCTGCCGTCAGCGCAATATGGACTTCAGAAACACCTTCGACGCGGGTGACGGCCAGCTTCATCGCAGCTTCCAGTTCAATCCGCGCCGACGGGGCCAGATCGCCTGCCTCCGCCACCAGAATGGCGCGGCCTGCATTCATGCGGGCAGAGCGCAATCGGTGCGCCATGTCAGGGGGCAAAATCCCGCGAATTAAAGCTTCTGCTTCTTGCGGAGTCATTGGCTGGTTGCCTGGTGTTGTGCCTGTATCGCTCATTGCGATTGCGCCTCTAACACCAATTCAGGCCAAGCTTGCAGCAAAATTAGATACCGCCCCTGTTTTTCCGACATTTGCGTTCCTATAAGGTATGTCATGCGAATGTTGGACGTGATTAAGCAACGGCTTGGCTTGGCTCCTGGTGGGCTGGCTATGGCTGGGAAAAAGAACCCCTGGGGATCGAACGGCGGATCAGGCGGAGGCTCCGATGGAGGAGATTCGCCCAGCGCTGACAAGCCTGACAAAGGCGGCTCAGGCGGCCCCCGCAATCCGTGGCTTCCCGGTGGTGGCGACGGTGGAAAGCGCGGCGCCAACATTGAAGACATTTTCAAGAACCGTGGCCCCGAAGGCCCTCGCCGTGGTGGTGGAGCCGGTGGCCCGCCCAACTTCCGCGTCCCCGAACTTCCCGGCGGCAAAAGCTGGGTTCCGATTGTCGTCGTTCTGGTCGCAGCCGCATGGCTCCTTTTGAGCAGTGTACACTTCGTCCAGCCGCGCGAGCAGGCCGTCGTGACACGCTTCGGCGGCGCTTATGTCGATACTTTCGGGCCGGGCACGAACTTCACATGGCCCTATCCGATCAGTCAGGTCACAGCGACCGACGTCAGCGAAATCCGTTCGGAAGACGTGCCGAAGAAGCTGATCCTCACCGGCGACAAGAACCTTGTCGATCTGAGCTATCTGGTCCGCTGGAATATCAAGGACCTTACCCTGTTCCAGTTCCAGCTTGCCGATCCGGAAGAAACGGTTCTGGAAGCAGCCGAAACCGCCATGCGTTCCTCCGTCGCGGAAAAAACGCTCGACAATGTGATTTCGGGTGAAGGCCGTGCGGATATCGAGCAGAACGTGATGACACGTATGCAGCGCATTCTGGATGCCTATGGCGCAGGGATCGCGGTGCAGGGTGTCGAAATCGACAAGGCCGATCCGCCCGAACAGGTGATTGAGGCGTTTAACGACGTGCTCGCAGCGCAGCAGAATGCGGAACAGGAAATCAACCAGGCCCGCCGCTTTGCACAGCAATTGCTGGCCAAAGCCGAAGGTGAAGCCGCCGCATTTGACGAGATTTACGAACAGTACCGTCTCGCACCGCAGGTAACGCGCCAGCGCCTGTATTATGAAACAATGGAAGCGGTTCTGGCCAAGACGGACAAGACCGTGATCGAAGCAGATGGCGTCACACCGTATCTGCCGCTCTCCGAAATCCAGCGCCGCAGCGCCGCGCCTGCCCCGCAGGCTGCCGCACCGGCCCAACAGGGAGGCCAGTAAGATGGAACAGATCTGGCAAAACTTCCGCTACCCGATCATCGCGGTCGGCGTCCTTCTGGTCACGCTTGCTGCGACGCTGTTCGTCGTCCCCGAAACGAAGCAGGCCGTTATCATCCGCGCAGGTCAGCCGGTGTCGATCGTGAACATGTACAAGCCTGATACCCCCTACGGGCAGACAGGTGCAGGGTTCTGGTATCGCATCCCGCTATATGACCGTGTTCAAATGGTCGACCGGCAGGTGCTTGATCTGGATATGGACAACCAGCAGGTGCTCACCAGCGACCAGCAGCGTCTGCAAGTGAATGCCTATGCGCGTTTCCGCATTATTCAGCCGGTTCTGATGGTTGAGCGCGCTGGAGATGAAGAACGCCTGCGTTCCCAGCTTTCGCCGATCCTTACCTCTGTTCTGCGTCAGGAACTGGGCCGCCGCACATTCGGCAGTCTGCTGACGGCAGAGCGCGGCACGGCGAT